>NZ_BAAHXV010000012.1:0-130503 GCF_054657895.1 Desulfatiferula olefinivorans
GCCGGGGCTCTTTTCTGTCATGGCATGGGATGCCCACAGGAGCGTTGTCGTGCGACATGCCCCGGCATGTCCGGATTTTACTCCGTGTCTTTGTGTCTCTGTGAGAGTCCTAAAACCGGTTTCACCGAAGATACGCCGGTCTTTTTGTTTTCTCACGGAGACACCAAGGCACAGAGAAAACAAGACCATGCCAAGGAATGGTCCACGGCCCCAGGCTGTGTCACGCCACGTGCAGGTCCAGGCGATTGCCCCGCTTCAGGAAAACGCAATCAACCCGGCACAGACATACGATTGTCCTGCCTCCCCTCACGACCGGGACGGGGCTTCGAGGATGTGCATGCACATGGCCGCCTCCTCATGGCCCAGGGCGCCGCCGCCGTTTTCGGCCATGCCGAGACGGGGCGATGCGATCTGGCGTTTTCCGGCTTCACCCCGGAGCTGAACGACCAGCTCATGGATCTGGGCCAGCCCCGAGGCCCCGATGGGATGACCGCGGGACGTCAGACCGCCGCTGGTGTTGATGGGGATCTGGCCGTCCAGACGTGTGGCGCCCGATTCGGCCAGTCGGCCCCCCTCGCCCCGGGCACAGAAGCCCAGGTTCTCAGCCTGGTGCAATTCACCGAAGGCGGTGGCGTCATGGACCTCGGCCAGGCTGATCTCTTCCGGACCCACCGAGGCCGCGGCATAGGCCCGGGCGGCCAGCCGCTCGCCGATGTCGGGGATCCCGGCATCGTCACGGTATGCCTGGCCCGAGCCCAGCAGGGAGGCCCGGACCCGCACGGCCCGGGACCACAGTCCCAGTTGCTTGACCATTTTTTCCGAACAGACGATGGCCGAGGCGGCCCCGTCGCCGATGGGGGCGCACATGGCCCGGGTGATGGGGAAGCTGACGATGCGGTCGGCCAGCACCTTCTCCACCGGAACCTCGAACCGATACTGGGCGTTGGGGTTTAAGGTGCTGTTGAAATGGTTTTTGGATGCGATGACAGCCAGTTGCTCGACGGTGCTGCCGTAGGTCTTCATGTGCTTGCGGGCCGCGTAGCCGTAGATATCCATGAACGGGGAATGATCCGACGGCCCGCTGAGTTTCCGGAGTTCCCGGACCGTATCGTAACCCAGTTTTTCGCCCAGGTTGATGCCCACCACAATCTGATCGCGAAGCGTCTTGAGACGTTCTTTGAGCGGCGGCTTCCGGGATCGTCGGCCATGACCGTTCATTCGGGACTGATACGTCCGCTTGAAATCCGCCATGGCCGCATGGTCTTCCGGCGTCATCGAGAACACCGACAGGTTCCTGCTGATCTCAACCGCATTTTCAATGTCGATGCCCGCCATGAAGCCTGCGAACACCGCCATTTTATTCGTGTGATAAAGTTTCTCCGCCCCCACGGCCATGGTGATGTCATACAGCCCCCCGGCCACCCCCATCCACGCGTGGTGGAAGGCGGTGGAACCGCTGGCGCAGGCGTTTTCAACATTGGTGATGGGAATGGTGTCAATCCCCATGGGCCGCAGGGCCACCTGCCCCCGGATGCAGCTCTGTCCCTTCTGGTCCCCCCAGGCGGAATTTGAAAACCACAGGGCCTCGATCTGTTTTTTGTCAAGACCCGCATCGGCCAGACAGCCCGTGACGGTCATGGCCGTCAGATCCTTGATGCTCTTTTCCAGGTACCGGCCAAAGGGAATGGTGTGCGCCCCGATGATGTAAACATCGTTCATGTAACTCTCCCGGCTCGGAGTCTCATCCTGACCCAGAACGACCCCGACGCTGATGTCTTCCGTTTTGATGTCGTTACAACTGATTGCAAATGGTTTAACCAATTAGTCGTAAATAAATGAGCCAATGTCAAGAAAAAATTTATTCAATTGTTAAAAAAAATTTAAGCAGCCCCTTGCCCGTTCGGTCCATTCGTTGTAAAACAAGAATGAATGCGTCTGAACCCCCTTATTTGAGGATACGCCATGGCCATACAAAAACATGAAACCGTCGTCAAAAAGCTGCTGCTCGACATCTTCAACAACCGGCTCAAGGCCGGCACCAAACTCCCCACCGAACGTCAGCTGTCCGTGGACCTCGGGGTGGACCGAACCTCGCTCCGGGTGGCCCTCAAACACCTGGAAGCCATGCATGTGCTGGATATCCGCCAGGGCGACGGCATTTATGTCAAGGATTACCGGAAACACGCGGGCGTGGATTTTTTGCGGGCGCTGTTTTTTCAGCAGGAAGAAGAGGGGGAGGAAATCTTCGTCGACAGCTACCTGGTCGAGGAGGTTTGGGCTTTCTGGTCCGAATTCATGCCCCTGATGATCCGCATGGCCATGGCCCGGATCACCCCCATGGGCATCAAGGAGTTCATGGATATTTTCGACGAGGAACTCGAACATCTGCATGACCGTGAGCGGATCATCGCGCTGGAAGTGCTCAGTCAGGATATGGTGGCCGAAAAATGCGGCAACCTTTTGATGCTCCTGATCTCAAACTCCACCCGCCAGATGCGCAACAAGCTGGTCCGGCTGTTCGTGAACATGGTCGACGACGAGGTTTTGAAAAGCCACGTGGAATTCAAGCGGGCCCTTCTGCGGGGCTACCAGACCGGTGAAATCAGTGACCCGGACATCTTCTCCACCGAGCACAAAAAACTCCTGGGGCTGCACCAGGGCCTGATCAAAAAACTCCGGCCGATCACGGAAAAGGAACGGGAACTGGTGCGCACGAGAACCCAGGCAAAACCCCAGGCCCGGGCCTGAGAAAGGCATCCCATGACACCCATCGATCTGACCGAACACCCCGAAGGCGGACGGTTCCGCGAAGTCTACCGCTCACCCATGACCGTCACCCATCCTTGCGGACAACGGCGGGCCGCCCTCACCCACATCTACTTTTCCCTCAATCCCGGCGAGGTCAGCCGGTTTCACAAGGTCTCGTCCGATGAGGTCTGGAACCTGTATCAGGGAGAGGGCCTGCGGCTTTATCTCTGGGACGGCACAGACCAGCCCCCGGTGTCGGTGGTGCTTTCAGCCGACGCCAACCGGTTCTGCCATGTGGTTCCCGCCGGCGTCTGGCAGGCCGCCGAACCCCTTTCCGGCACCGTTCTGGTCGGCTGCTCCGTGGCCCCGGGCTTCGACTTCGCCGACTTCACCCTCTTAAGCGCCCACCCGGATACCGCCGAACGACTCCGCGACCTGGCGCCGGATATTTGCACCTGGTCCATCCGGTAGACACCCCATTCATATGGCGGCCAAGGTACCGTCAACTTTTAAATCTCTTGCCGCGAACATCAGGCCCCCTGTTTGAAAACAAGCTGGGGCACCTGAGAACCCGAATATCCGACAGAGGGTTTCCGTCATAGACCACCATGTCGGCGTATTTCCCCGTATCCAGGGACCCTATGCTGTCTTCCATGCGGAGAATCAGGGCGTTGTTAATAGTGGCACAGCGAAGGATCTCCATGGGTGTAAACCCCACCCGGCTGAAGCACTCGTATTCCCGATAGATACCGCCGAAATAGTTGAAGGGCATTCCCGCGTCAATACCACAACCGATTAAAACACCCGCTTCTTTCATTTTGCGCAGGTTCTTCTGGCCGTTGATGACCATATTGTAGTAGATATCCGGATTCATGAGAAATTTTTTTGGTCACAGGTTGTCCCATCCCAGCTTTCTATATAAAGTCATGGCTATCATGTTCTGCTCGTGAAGCACGCTGTCGCAATGAGCCGTGGCCGCCCTGTTGAAATACTCGGCCCTATCCTCACGCTCAGCCCGGATTTCCGGTGTCCTGTAAGCTGGCGGAAGATCATCGTAGGCCTCGTCGACTAGATAGGACTGGCTGAGGGTCATGGTAGGAACGATAGCCAGCTTCCGATCGGCCATGCGGACTACCTCCTCGTCGGAGAGAATCTCATCGGATACAATATGCTCAATCGAGTTAAACGGGTATTCCATGGCCCGGTCGAAGCCGAATTTGCATTGACTGTGCCCCGAAACGAGCAAGCCCTTCGCTTCAGCAAAACAAAACACCCGATCCAACTGGTCCCGTGTATAAACCGGAATCTTTTTGATCTTCTTTCAGAAAAGACTCTTGTCGTCCAGGGCCAGCTTGATGAACGAGGCCCCCCTGGCGTTTTTCTCGAGGCAGGCGTCCACTTCCTTCGTATCCTTGAAGTTGTCCATGATCATTCCAATAAAAAGCGAGGCGGGTTTAGCGAAAAGATTCATGTCCGTAGGAGGTATTTCAGGGTGACCGCCCATGACGTTGAGGATGGAAGTAGGTGACCCGGGGACCAGGCAGAGTTCCGTCTTTGATCTGACGGATAAAATATCGGAGAAGCCCTGAAAAAGCGCCCATGTCACGGATCGTGGTGACTCCGGATTCGATGGCCGCCGCATAATTTTGCTTCAACTGCCGGTTATGGCGCATGGTGTCGACCATTCGCATGGAAAAGATCGGGGACGAGGTGCTGTGGCAGTGGGTATCGATGAGCCCCGGGATTGGGTAACGATTTCTCATGTCGAACACCACCCGTCCAGGAGGATTATCAACAGACCCGACACCCCGAGCGGCAATTTTCCCGTTGTCTACGAGAATCCACGCGTTGGGCTGAATGTCTCGGAACACCACGTCAACCAGGTTCAGGTTTTTCAATAAAAGAGGAGGACCTTCAATGGATTCCGGAACGTTTTTTCTCGCGATTCCTCACCCCGCTATGACGGGCATGGCCAGAAGACTTGCGGCGATAAGGCTATAGTTCAAAAACCCCTTCGACTTAGATGTGGGCGAATTGCATGGTCCATGGTTGACGGCTTCGTAAAAAGTCCGATCTCTGCGTTACGCTTCATCCCTCGTCACTGCGGCGTACCTTAAGTACGCCTCATTCCTCGGGATTCGCAAGTCTTGACCTCGAACTTTTTCCGAAGCCGTCTGAATCTTGACTTTTTACGAGACCATCATGGTTTGTCCTTGTAATCACCCTCGATCATCGACGCTTAGTTCGATGGGCGAAATCATATTATATCTTTCAAGATTGTATTTTTCGAAAATTTTCTGATATGTTCCATCCTTCATCATTATTTTCAGGCCTTCATTAAAAGAATCCACAACCTCGGGACCAACTGATTTTTTACTGAACATTACATGCAGTATATTTTCTTCGATAACAAATAACGGTTCGACCTGGTTGATAATTCCGCTTTTTCTCCCGTCAGTTACCATTCTTGAATATTCTTGTATAAATCCGTCAAACCGATTGGCCAAAAGTTTGATGTGGTTTTGTTCATCGGTTGTAACATCTTCAACATGTTTCGAGAAATCCGGGTCTTTCATCAGACGTTCAAATTCAGATCCATAAAGAGAACCACGGAGTATTCCCAAGCGAAATTTTGTACCGATAATATCCTGAAGGCGCTTTAAATTATAATGAGAAGCTTCACCTTTTCTAACAAATAATAGATATGTTTCTTTTTGGTAGGGGAATGAAAAATATGCGAATTTTTCTCTTTCAGGCGTTTTCATCGCAGAGGCACAAATATGAATCTCACCGTTCTCAAGCAGCTTTAAGAGCCTGGCCCAGGGAGCCTTTTGATAATCTATCGAGTAAGAATATTTGCTCAAAATGGAAGCAACGATGTCAATGTCGAGTCCCGTAAGACGATCGCTTTCACTCGCATAGGCAAAAGGAGCCCATGGTTCCCACCCCATAATCAGCCTTGATTTTTCGTTGGCAAGGCTTTGACCGGGATATGAGAAAATGAAAATAAGGATTGTAATGATCTGAATTTTTTTCATAGCATCCGCACCTCCTTGCTTCATATTAAAGTACTATTATGCCACTACATGCAACCAGCGTATGTTATTCACTCAACTTTCGGGAATGGAATTTAAAGGATGGAAATACAGTCTATCTATCTGAATTTATGAATAAATAACTTGATGAGCCCAGTCTGTTGATGTATAGTGAATTTACGACAAAACACAATAATATCAATCAGAAAGGACTCAATTTGGACCATATCAATAACGCCATCCAATCGCAAGCAAACATTGATGTTCAGGGCAAAATTGATGATTTCTTTGGCCGCTTTAAAGTTGATGATCTCGTAAAAAGTAAGTTTTTGGACGGCTTCGTAAAATGTTCGAGATCAAGGCTTGCGAATCCCGAGGAATGAGGCGTACTTAGGGTACGCCGCAATGACGAGGGATGACGCGTAACGCAGATATCGGACGGTTTACGGAGCCGTCCAAGGTGTCAGCATATCCTCGGCAGCAGAAGCCCGGACGGCATGTCGACCATGCGTTTTCCGCCGATGTCGGTTTTGATGAGGAGGCCGAACCGTTCCCGGTGAGAGACCTGACCGATCACGGCACTTTCCTTTCCAAGGGGATGGGCTCGGAGGGTGTGCAGGGCTTTTGCAGCCGAAGCTTCAGGCAGCAGGGCCACAAACCGGCCTTCATTGGCCACCTGGAGCGGATCCAGGCCAAGATAGTCACAGGCGGCGGCAACGCCGGGCTGGACAGGTATTGCGGACTGGTCAAGGGTGATGGTCACGTTCGAGGCGTCGGCAATTTCATTGAGCACGGCCGCGCATCCGCCACGGGTGGCATCACGCAGGACATGGGTTTCGGGAATGGCGGTCAGTAAATCAAGGGCCAAAGAGTCCAGGGACGCGCAGTCCGAAACCACCGTCGATGAAAACCCCAGTTGCCCGCGGGCCGCTAAAATCGCGATGCCGTGCTGGCCAATGGGACCGGACACAATCACACAGTCTCCGGGCCGGGCATGGGCCGCCGAAAGGGAGCACGACGCTGCAACCACCCCGATGCCGCTGGTGTTGATGTAAAGGCCGTCTCCTTTTCCCGCATCGACCACTTTGGTGTCCCCACAGACAATGGCGGCCCCGGCCCGTTCACATTCCTTCCGGAGGGAGCAGAGAAAATCGTTCAAGTCTGAAAACCACAGGCCCTCCTCGATGATCAGGCCGACAGAGACGGCATGGGGCTTTGCCCCCATCATGGCCAGATCGTTGATGGTCCCGCAGGCGGCCAGTTTCCCGATATCCCCCCCGTTAAACCGAAGGGGATTGACCACAAAGGAGTCTGTCGTGAAGGCCAGGGGCCCGGTAAGGCCGGTCAACACGGCCGCATCTTCCAGGGGCCCGTTGTTTTCACGGGTCTGAAGCGCGGGCAGAACGACCTGATTGAGCAAGGTCTGCAAGCCCTGCCCGCTGCCGTTGAGCAGGCGCACCTGTTCATCGTTCATCCTTCTGTCCTTTCATACCGGTAATAGGCGGCGCAGGACCCTTCACTGGACACCATGCAGGGTCCGATGGGTGTCTGGGGTGTGCAGGCTCTGCCGAAAAGCCCGCAGTCCGGGGGGGTGAGCGTCCCCTTGAGGACCTTTCCGCAGGCGCATCCTTTGGGAAGGTCGGACGCGCCCGTCACCAGCACGGGTGCGTCAAAGGCCTTAAATTCATCCCGCAAGGCAAGCCCGCTTTGGGGGATGATGCCGATCCCCCGCCAGGCCGCGTCAACGGGCGTAAAGAACCGATGGATCAGGTCTCTGGCATGGGGGTTTCCGTCGGCACGCACCACACGGGGATACATGTTGATCACCTGGGCTGTCTGGTTTGTCAGCATCTCCAGAACCGAAAGAATGCCGCCCAGGATATCCAGGGCCTCAAAGCCGGTGATGGCAGACGGCACGGTCAAGGCGTCAATGGTCCGGTAGACCGCCTCACCGATGATGGCGCTGACATGGCCCGGAAGCAGAAACCCGCTGATTTGGGTGTCCTCATCCGCGCAGAGGGCCGACAGTGCGGGCGGCAAAAGGCGGTGGGCCACAAGCATTTTAAGGTTGTACAATTTTTTTTCAGCGGCAATCTCGATGGTCCGGGCCACGGCCGGGATCGTTGTTTCAAATCCCACGGCGGCAAAGACAAGGGTTGTGTCCGGGCGTTCTTCCGCCATCCGGATCAGCTGCAGCGGGGACGCCACAATTTCTATGGATGCGCCGTTTGCTTTCACCTGCTCAAGGGACCGGCGCGATCCCGGGACCCGGATCATGTCCCCGAACGTGGCCAGCACATGGTCCGGCATCCGGGCATAAGCCACCGCCGAATCGATCACCTCTCCCGGGGTCACGCAGACCGGGCAGCCGGGGCCGGACAACAGCCGGATATTGTCGGGCAAACGCTGGCGCAGTCCCAACCTGCCGATTTCCATGGTATGGGTGCCGCAGACCTCCATGATACGGACCTCGGGAAGGTCATTGGCCAGCATCCCGATTTTCTTGAGAAGCGCTTTGGCAAGCTCCGGGTCTTTGAACTTGGGACGCCGGTCCATTATTTCACCACGCCCATATTCGCGGCCTCGCGGAGCAGCTTCAGGGTTTCCAGGGCTTCATGCTCATCATATTTTTGAATGGCAAATCCGGCATGGATAATGACCCAGTCCCCGATGACGGCGTCCGGGACGATGGAAAGGTCGGCGCTGATGCGGTTCCCCTCCATGTCGATGGTGGCGGTGGTGTCCTCGATTGCGACAATTTTACCCGGTACGGCCAGACACATGGCACTTACCCTCCTTATGGTGGTTCACATGACGTTTTTAAATCCGGTGCCTCCGGCGGCCGGCTTTTAAAAAGCCGGACAAATGGGTTGGGAAAAAACGCGAAGCCATCAGACGTCCTCTCCCCCACAAACCCGTTTGGCAACCTTTTCAAAAGGTTGGCCCCCGGCAGGGCCGCCGGAGGCGTTCAGCGTTTCGGCGGCAATGAGCAACTGACCGTAGGACACGCATTCATCCCCCGGGGGCAGATGGTGATGATGAAGCACCGTGATGCCCTGTTCGCCGATGCGTTTTTTCGTTTCCCGGAAAAGAAGCCGGTTGGCAAAGCACCCGCCGGACAGGGCGGCGGTCCTGATTTCTGTGCGTTCGGCAAGGCGGCCGATGATCTCGGCCGTCATGGCGGCGATCGTATTGTGAAACCGGGCCGAAATCAAGGCAGGTTCAACCCCGGCCGCGATATCCCGCCCCATAGGGATCAGAATCGATGCCCCGTCGATCAGAATGGCGGGAGATTTCAGGTCACAGTCGTAGTCGTAAACGCCTTTTTCGCAGGGATCCGCCACGGCTTCCAGTTCCATGGCCGGCTGCCCTTCGTAGGTTCTCTCCCTGCAGAGACCCAACAGGGCGGCCGCGCTGTCAAACAGCCGGCCCATGCTGGTCGTTATGGGACAATTGAGATGCACATCCAGCATGGCGGCCAGGATGTTTTTTTCGGAATCATCCATCCAGGCAATCAAACCCTTCGCCGGATCGCCGAGTTTCCGATACAGGGCGGAAAAGGCCATCCGTCCGGGATAACGAACCGCCGCATCGCCGCCGGGCATGAGCATCCCTTTAAGATGAGCCGCCCGATGAAACCGGTGGAGGTCGGCAATGAGAAACTCGCCGCCCCAGAGGGTGCCGTCCTCCCCCCAGCCTGTCCCGTCAAAGACCACACAAATCGCCGGGCCCGTGTGGCGGTTTTCCCCCAGACAGGCCGCCGCATGGGCATGGTGATGCTGGACGGGGATCAAGGGCAGTCCCTTCGGCCGTTTGATATGAAGCAGAAGGTTGTTGGGATGACTGTCATGGGCAACGGCCACCGGCCGGATGCCCAGAAGTTCCGTCAAATGGGCCATGGCCGCCTCGGCATGGGCGATGACGGCCATGTTGTCGGCGACGCCCAGATACTGGGAGACGTAAGCGGTATTGCTTCTGCCCAGGGCGATACTGCTTTTTTGAATGCCGCCCAGGGCCACCAGGCCGTCCAGGGACATGGGTGCCGGAAGGGCCCGGGGCACATACCCCCGGGCGTGACGCACCATGACGGGGGTCCCGTCGACGGTTCGGATCACCGAGTCATCGATGCGCATCTGAATCGGTCGGTTGTGGAGCAGAAAAAAATCGGCGATGCCCGATAATTTCGCGAGGGCCTCGTCATTATCGCAGCAAAGCACGTCGCCTGAGGGATTGCCGCTGGTCATGACCAGGGGAAACCCGGTTGTTTTTTCCAGCATCAGGTAATGAAGGGGGCTTGAGGGCAGCATCACCCCAACACTGCTGATCGCACCGGTCACGCCGGGGCAGAGGTACTGTTGCCACCGCTCGTTTTTGGGTAAAAGCACGATGGGGCGTTCGGGGCTTGTGAGCAGCCGTTCATCGGCCCCGGACACGCAGGCGAACCGCCTGACGTCCTCCAGGGATTTGACCATCAGGGCCAGGGGCTTATGGGGTCTTTTTTTTCGTAGGCGAAGCCGTTCGACCACACCGGCATCATCTGCCCGGCAGGCCAGGTGAAATCCGCCCACGCCCTTGATCGCCACAATCCTGTTTTGGAAAAGGGCCTGCGCCGCCGCGGACAGAGGATCGCCTGTCGCAATGGGGGTGCCGTCGTGGTCGGCAAAGGAAAGGTGCGGGCCGCAGTCGGGGCAACAGGTGGGCTGGGCGTGAAAACGCCGTGACCGGGGCTCGGCATACTCCCTCCGGCAGGCCTCGCACATCCCAAAGGAGTCCATGGTGGTGTATGTGCGATCGTAGGGCAGTTTTTTGATAATCGAGTACCGGGGGCCGCACTGGGTGCAGTTGATAAAGGGATGGCCGAAACGCCGGTTTTCTTTGTCCATGAGTTCCGAAAGGCAGGTCTCGCAGAACGTAGTATCCCGAGGGACGGTGACCTCGGCGGCGGCGCCTTCCCGGCTGGTTTCGATGGAAAAGTCGGCCGGAATACGGGTGCTCACCTGAACGGGAACGGATGAAAACGTATCGATCTCGGAAAGGGGCGGAGGGGCGGTTTTGAGTTTCCGGACAAAGCGCGCCACCCGGTCATCGTCGCCAAAGGCGAGAATCTCCACCCCGGCCGATGTGTTCCGAACGGACCCCGTGATACCGAATTCACCGGCAGTGGAAAAAACAAAGGGCCTGAAGCCCACCCCCTGAACCGTCCCCGTGATCGTCACTTTCCATGCAAAATGCGTCATGTCGCCTTTAACGCATCCATGCGCTGTTCAAGGTAATCCGTCAGTTTGGCAACGCCCTCGCGGGTTTTGGCGGAGAGTGCAAAAACGTCAAACTGCCGATTGAGACTCCGGCATTCATTGACGACCTTTTCCATATCGAAGTCAAGGTAGTCACGAAGGTCGATCTTATTGATGATCAGGCCCTGGATCCGTGAAAAAAGAGACGGATATTTCAGAACCTTGTCGTCCCCTTCCGGCAGAGAGAGGATGGCCATTTTTTCATGTTCCCCCAGGTCGTAGCCCGCCGGGCAGACCAGGTTGCCTACATTTTCGATAACCAGAAGGCGGCAGCCGTCAAGGTCCAGATCGTCCATCGCATGGCCCACGGCATGGGCATCGAGATGGCAGGCGCCGTTCGTTTGAATCTGACAGGCGTGGCTGCCCGAACGGATGATCCGTTCGGCATCCCGTGTGGTTTGGATATCGCCCTCGATCACCGTCATGGCCTGGCCGAAATGCCGGCCGAGGGTTTCCAGCAGCGTTGTTTTCCCGCTGCCCGGCGAGGAGATGATATTGACGGCAAAAATCCCCCGGTCCCTGATCCGTGCCCGGTTGTTTTCCGCATAACGATTGTTTTTCGCCAGCACCTCCTCACCCACGGTAATGGTCGCGGTGCCCGGGTGGTGGTGGTGATGGGCATGGCCAATGGTCGGGTGCGTCGCTTCGGGACATCCACAGGTTTCACACATGGTTTGTTTTCTCCACATCAATCGCGTCAAGGGTGAATCGATCTCCTTCAAGGATCTCTCTCTCCAGTGATTCGCAAAACGGGCAGGTATGGTACACGGACTCTGCCTCATAGTTTTTCCCGCAGGCCAGGCACAAAAACCGTGCCGGGATGGGTGTAATGATCAGCCGGGCTGACGGGTGGCCGTTTTCCCCGGCAACAATGGAAAAACAAAATTCAAGGGATTCGGCGCAGATACCGGACAGAACACCGACACTCACGTGGACGCCGCGAAGCCGGTTCCCTTCCGGCACATGGTTTGCGGCCGTTTCAATAAGGCTGCTTACGATACTCAGTTCGTGCATCCGCCTATGTCCTCAATAAAAAATAATTCGATTCAATACTAATACGATTCAGGGGAAATGGCCATGCATTCCCGCCAAACCAGACGTACCAAGCACGATGAACAGCAGGGGCAACCGAATTATAAAGTTTACAAAACAACGTCTTACGATTTTAAAGTGGCGTGCTGTTCTGAATCTTTATCACCTGTCTTTTTTCGCGTCAATGCCGGAAGTCTTCCTGAAACGGCCTGCTGTATGAAACCGCTTATCGCACAAAATTTCAACCCTACGAATTTATTTAACAATAGAATTTTGTTCGCACACATTGCATAACATGCACAAATGATTAAAAAAAATAATTTTGGCAACATTGCACAATTTTCTTGATTTTTCCCTTTCAACCTGCCAGTAAAGACTAAATTTCGTGAGATCTGTTGAAAGACTATAATTACCGTATGTTGCCGAGTGGTGCGCGACCTTGCCGGACTGTTTCCACCCCCCCCCAAGGCCCGCCCTGACAGGCGCTGATCATGAACGATCGCGATGTCCGGGATCTGCGATATGCTCACCCGTTTGGCCGGAATCGACCCTGGAGCCTTTGTGCTTCGTATAATTATTAATTTTAATACATTGAGAGGTTTCTATGGCTGGAAACAGACGAATGGTTCTTGACAAACCCATGGATCGTCGTGATTTCATGAAACTGTCCGCGACGACAGCCGCCGTGCTTGGGCTCTCCACAACCATGGTTCCAAAATTGTGCCAGGCCCTGGAGAAAAAAGAAAAACCTGCCGTGATCTGGCTGCATTTCCAGGAATGCACCGGATGCACGGAGTCCCTGCTTCGAGCCTCCGAACCCGATGTCGCAGAGGTGATCCTTGACATCATTTCCCTGGAATACCATGAAACTCTGTTTGCCGCATCGGGTCATCAGATCGAGGACAATCTGGTCCGGGCCATGGAGCGGTACCGGGGCAAATATGTGCTGGTGGTGGAAGGATCCATTCCCATGAAAGACGGGGGGAATTACTGCACCATCAGCGGACAGACGGCCGCCGACATTCTCAAAAAAACGGCTCCCAATGCAGCGGCGATCATCGCCATCGGCTCATGTGCGGCCTGGGGCGGCATTCCCTCTGCGGGCCCCAACCCCACAGGTGCCCAGGGCGTCCTCACCACATTGAACGACATGAAGATCGACAAGCCGGTGATCAACATTCCGGGTTGTCCGCCCAACCCCCACAACTTCCTGTCCACCGTGGTCCATTATCTGATGTATGGCCTTCCGGAACTCGATTCCCAGAACCGCCCGAAGTTTGCCTACGGAACCCTGATTCACGATCAGTGTGAACGCCGGGCCCACTTTGACAGCGGCCGGTTTGCCGAGGCCTTCGGCGATGAGGGTCACCGGAAAGGCTATTGCCTTTACAAGCTGGGATGCAAAGGCCCCAGCACCTATGGCAACTGTCCCGAACAGGGGTTCAACGCGGAAAAACGGTGGCCCGTCGCCATCGGCCATCCCTGCTTTGGATGCATTGAAAAGGGCGTCGGCTTCAGCACGCCCTTGTTTGAACTTTCCACCATGGTCAGTACGGCCACACCGCCTCAGGTTTATCCCAAACCCGTGGAACCCGGAAACAAAAAAATAAGCCCGGTGGCCACCGCCATTACCGGTGCTGTGGCCGGTGCCCTCGCAACCGCTGTCGCCACCAAGACCAAAAGCCTTAAAGATAACAAGGATGATGACCATGAAAACGACTAGCCGCAGGCAGTTTTTCAAACGAATGGCGCTGGCGGGGGCCGGTGTCATGGCAGCGCCCCTGTTGTCCGCGAAAAACGCGGTGGCCATGAAATTGAGGCCCCGGCACGACGGGGATGTGGGGATGCTGTATGATGCCACCAAGTGCATTGGCTGCCGGTCGTGTGAGGTGGCGTGCAAAAAGGCCAACGGCATGCCCTTCGAGTATGATCCCCAGGGAATCTGGGACGCGCCGAGGGATCTTTCGGCTAAAACCCTGACCATTGTCAAACTGTTCACGGGTGAGGGTGAGGGAGAACAATCGTTTATCAAACGCCAGTGCATGCACTGCGTGGATCCGGCCTGCGTGTCAGGCTGTCCGACGTCGGCCCTGGTCAAACAGGCCAACGGGGTGGTCACATGGGACATCGATGCCTGCGTGGGCTGCCGCTACTGCCAGATGGGTTGCCCCTTCAACATTCCCAAATACGAGTTCGACGCCAGTTACGGCCGGATTGTCAAATGCCAGATGTGTGCCGACAACGGCATTTTGGAACTGGGGTATACCGCCTGCTCCAAAGCCTGCCCGACCGGCGCCATTGCCTTCGGAACCCAGCAGGATCTGATTGCCATGGCCAAAGACCGCATCCGAAACGATCCCGGCAAATACTATAAAGACAAAATTTACGGCGAGCGTGACAGCGGTGGTACGGGCGTCATGTACATGGCGGGCGTACCCTTTGACAAACTTGGTCTTCCGGACCTTCCGGATTATTCATCGGCACGAATCAGCGAAGGCATTCAGCATACCATTTATCATAATATGCTTGCACCGATCGTCATTTATATCGGCCTGGCCTTTGCCGCATTCCGAAATATCCGGAACGCGCATAAAAAAACGGAGGAATAACTCATGGCCCATGTCCATGCCAGGCCGCTTGGCGGAAAAATTCTGACACGACCGGTGATTCTACTGCTTTTTGTTTCCGCTGCGGGCGTCTTCTTTCTGATTGTTCGCTACATGTACGGCATCGGCGCCGTGTCCAACCTCTCCAATTACATGCCCTGGGGCATCTGGAAGGTGATCAACGTCATCGTGGGAGCCGCCCTGGTCTGTGGCGGCTATGCCTGCGCCTTTACCGTGTACCTGTTCAACCAGGGGCATTACCATAGGTACGTGCGTCCGGCTCTTCTTTTGTCCCTGCTGGGCTACTCCTTTGCCGGTTTTTCCCTGTTTTACGACGTGGGCCGCTACTGGGGACTGTTCAATTTCCTCATACCCAAGTACTGGCAGGGCAACTCGGTGCTGTTTGAAGTGGGACTCTGCGTCATGACCTATATTTGTGTCCTCACCCTGGAGATCGCCCCGGCCTTCATTGAAAAATTTTCCGATGTGGAAGGACGGCTTCGGGTGGTGCTCGATAAATTCTATGCCGTACTCGACCGTTTTCTGTTTCTGATCATTTCCCTGGGCATCCTGCTGCCCACCATGCATCAATCGGGTCTCGGCGGGCTTGCCGTGGTCATGGGCCAGAAAATCAGCCCGCTCTGGCAGAGTCCGCTGGTGTCACTTCACCATCTGATTTCATGCATCGCCATGGGTTACGGCTGCGTCATCGTGACGGAACTGGTGCTCTCGGACGATTACAAGGAAAAAGGGCACATGGCGATCCTGAGCCAGCTGGCCAAGGTCATGTTCATGTTCATGTTTGTGTTTCTGGTTCTCAGAATAAGCGAAGTGCTGAGAACCGGGGCCATCACCCTGGCATTTAAAGGAAATCTGGCCAGCATGTCGTTCTGGACGGAAATGCTGCTCATGGGCGGCGGCCTCTGGTACGTCAGAAATGACCCGGTCCGGATGAAACCGAACAATATTTTTCTGGGCAGCTGCCTGATCATGACGGCCGGTTCCCTCTACCGCATCAACGTTTACATCATCGGATTCAATCCGCTGCCCGGCGTGACCTATTTCCCATCGGTCCCCGAACTGTCGATCTCCCTGGGCATGGTGTGCCTGCAGCTTGTATTTTTCATCATGATCGTCAAAACATTTCCGATTATTGCGAAGGAAAGGAGATAATCGATGTCAAAAATCATCACTATAGATCCCATATCACGTATCGAGGGGCATTTACGCGTCGATATCAAGGTCAAGGACGGACGGGTCATCGATGCCTGGTCGGCGGGAACCATGTTCCGAGGCATCGAACAGATTCTTGTCGGAAAGGATCCGGGCGAAGCCTGGATTTTCACCCAGCGTTTTTGCGGGGTCTGCACCACCGTCCACGCCATGGCCTCGGTCAGGGCCGTGGAAAACGCCCTCGATCTGGCTGTTCCCATCAATGCCCAGATGATCCGGAACATGATTGTTGCCGCCCATTCGATTTTTGACCATATTTCCCATTTCTACACCTTGTCCGCCCTGGACTGGGTGGATGTGACCTCGGCGGCCAAAGCCGATCCCAGGGCCGCGTCAAAGGTCGCCCAGATGATTTCCCCGGACTGGAAGGGCAATTCCGAGGCCGAGTTCCGGGCGGTCAAAGAAAAAATCACCGGCGTTTTGAACAGCGGCCAGCTGGGCATTTTCAACAACGGTTACTGGGGCCATAAGGCCATGCACCTGACCCCGGAACTGAACCTGATGGCGGTGGCCCATTACCTCCAGTCCTTTGAGTATCTCCGGAAAGCCAATGACGTGGTCGGCCTTCTCGGCAGCAAGACACCCCATATCCAGAACCTTGCCGTGGGCGGTGTGGCCAATGCCATTGACCTGAACCAGGAGACGGCCCTCAACATGACCACCCTCCTCAAGGTCAAAGGGTATTTCGACGCCGTCCGTGATTTTGTCATCCAGGTCTATTTCCCGGATGTCTGCGCCATCATGAGCCAGTACATGCCCTGGGCCGGCTACGGCATCGGCGTGACGGACATGCTGGCGGTGCCGGAATTTCCCATGGACACCCGGGGCATGGAATTCCTGTCCCTGGGCGGAACGCTGATCGATAACAAAATCAAGGCGATCAAGGGCTTCGGGGATAAATACATCGAGCAGAATGTCGCCGAATCGGTGGCCCATTCCTGGTATGACGGCGATTGGGAGCTGCATCCTTACAAAGAGACCACCGAGCCCAGCTTTACGGGTTTTGACCATGAGGGGAAATATTCCTGGGTCAAAAGCCCGCGCTTCGACGGACGGCGCATGCAGGTAGGACCGGCGGCCCAGGTGCTGACCAGCTTCAAACTGGGTGATCCCCTGACCCGGAAATACACCCGGCTGTTCGTGGACAATGTCAACGCCCTGGGCGCCGCAACCTCGGTGAGCAGCGCCGCCGATCTCGACATGAACGGGTTTTTGAATGCCGTTCCCTCGACCATGGGCCGCCATGGAGCCCGGGTGATCCGCTGCGCCGCCATCCTTGATCTGGCCCTGACCAACTGGCAGAAGCTGGTGGACAACATCGGGTCGGGCGATTTGACGGTGTGCAATCCGCCGGTCTATCCCAAGGGTGAAATCAGCGGATTTGGTATCCATGAAGCCCCCCGGGGATTTCTGTCCCACTGGGTGGTGATCAACAACGGAAAGATCGCCAATTATCAGGCCGTGGTTCCGTCCACCTGGAATCTCTGTCCCAGGGACAAGGACGGCAATCCCGGCCCCACGGAAGCATCCCTGATCGGCAATCCTATTGCCGATCTGCATGAACCCCTGGAAGCTCTGAGAACCGTACACAGCTATGATCCGTGCATGGCCTGCGCCGTGCACGCCTTTGATCCGAAAGGAAACGAAATTGGAAAAGGAAAAACACGCACCTGATCAAAAGGGGGTCATCGTCGGTGTGGGCAATGTCCTGCAGAACGATGACGGCATCGGCATCACGATCCTGAAATACCTCGAGGCGGCCTATGTGTTTCCGGACCATGTGGATCTGGTCGACGGCGGTACGGCCGGAGCGGCCCTCCAGTCCGAGATTCTGGGCAAAGACTGGCTGCTTGTCATCGATGCCCTCGATGTCCCCGGACCGCCGGGGCAGATCCGCATGATTGCCGGGAACGCGATCCTTGGCCGACCGGCGGACCTGAAGATGTCTCCCCACCAGATGAGTTTTTTCGATCTGATTCAGCTGATGACGCTGAACGACCAGGGCCTGGACGAGTTTGCCATTCTGGGAATCATTCCCCAAAACACGGGGGTGGGCACAGCGCTTTCGTCCGAGGTCAGGGCAAGCATGGACCCTGCCGTAACACAGATCATGGCCTGGCTTCATGAAAAAGGCGTTTTCCCGGAACCGGTCCATGGAGCGGTGACCCCGGACTACTGGTGGACGGCATAGGTAAGTGCTTGCAACGAAACATTTATTTAAATTGACAATAGAGGCGGGGTGTGCAAAAGTTTTTACCAATACAACCACAATGTCACGATGGCACACTTGGCATATTCGTTTCGGGTAATCTCACGACCGAAACCCGTTCTTCTTTGCTCACAGAGGGTAATACATCGTTTGGACGCATCGTTTTGCGTCCGGAAAGCAAAGGAAAGGCTCACCATGATCGAATTGATTCACACCTGTCATACCCTTGTTCTGGGGTGCGGCAATCCCCTTTTCGGTGATGACGGATTTGGCCCGGCCGTCATTCAGTACATGGAAGCCCGCTTTGAGCCTGCGCCGGGCTGTGGGTTTATTGACGTGGGGACCTCTGTTCGCGACCTTTTGTTTGACATCATTCTAAGCGAAAGGCGGCCCGAAAAAATCATCATTCTTGACGCGGTGGACATGCCGGGCCGAAAACCGGGCGAACTGTTCGACATCGATGTGGATCAGATCAGCCCTGAAAAAACCAGCGACTTTTCACTCCACCAGTTTCCCACCACCAACATGCTGAAAGAACTCAAAGATCATACCGACATCGCGGTCACCGTGGTGGGTGTTCAGATTGAATCCTTACCGGAAACGGTGGCTCCCGGGCTTTCCGAACCGGTTCGGAACGCAGTGGCCCTGATCGCCGAAAAACTTGCCCGGGACGTGGGTGGAAAGCCATTAAACGAAAACGCCAACACCCGGAAAAGCGGTTGTGTCGAGGCCTTCGTTTTTTAAGGGCCGCATCCATGCGGTTTTTTTCAAAACAGACTGAACGGGGTTCAGGCACAAAAACTCCGGTTCGTCATGCAGGGGGTTGAATGTTTATCTTTCAAGTAGGCTCGGTGGCAGACGTCTTTGGTATCCATCGCAATACGGTGAGAAACTGGATAAAAAAGGGAGTGTTGCCCGCAAAACCCACGGTAGGCAAGAAATATCTGATTGATGAGACTGATTTTATAGGGTTTTTCGTGGACCATGGAATCAGCCCAACCCTTGTTTCGGACTTTGTGAACAGTGTCTCATCCTCGTTTTCCAGGGGCCCTCGAAAGCTTACCGGTCCCTTACACCATTACAGCAACGTGAAAACGAAACCCGGAACCGCACCAACTCAAAAAGAGGTGTCTATGGCTGTGAAAAAAAACGGATCCGTTCTCATTGTCGGCGGGGGCATTGCGGGGATTCAGGCCGCATTGGACCTGGCCGACTCGGGATACTATGTCTATCTGATCGAAAAAAGTTCCGGCATTGGCGGCGCCATGGCCAAACTGGACAAGACCTTTCCGACCAACGACTGCGCCATGTGAATTATCTCGCCAAAACTGGTCGAGTGCGGTCGGCACTTAAACATAGAAATTCATACCTTGTCAGAAATCACGGATGTTGCAGGTTCCGAAGGCAACTACACCGTCTCCGTCAGACAAAAACCCCGTTATGTGGACATGGACAAATGCATCGCCTGCGGGATATGTGCTGAAAAGTGCCCCAAAAAGGTGGATGACGAGTTCAACATGGGGCTCGGCAAACGAAAAGCGGCCTACATCCAGTATGGCCAGACCGTTCCGCTCAAATATGCCATCGATGAATCAAGCTGCCTGTTTTTGCAGAAAGGCAAATGCCGGGCCTGTGAAAAATTCTGTCCCACCGGCGCCATCAACTTCGATGACAGGGAAACCATCAAAACCATCAAAACCGGTGCGCTGATTCTGTCGCCGGGGTACAAACCCTTTGATCCCGGACAATACGATTATACCGGGTACAAACGGATACCCGATGTGGTCACCACCATGGAGTATGAGCGCATGCTGTCAGCCGGAGGCCCCTTCATGGGACATCTGGTGAGGCCCTCGGACAACAAGGAGCCGATGAACATCGCCTGGCTCCAGTGTGTGGGATCCCGAAGCATCAACCGGCATGACCGCAGCTACTGTTCGAGTGTCTGTTGCATGGTGTCCATCAAACAGTGCCTGGTCACGGCGGATCATCTTCCGTCCCAGGCCCGTCAGACGGTGTTCCATATGGACATCCGGAGTCACGGAAAGGATTTTGACCGGTATTACGAAGATGCGATGGATAAAGGGGTCCGGTTCATCCGGGAACGGCCTCACACCATCGACCCCGGCCCGGAAGGCTGCGGGGTCAGCATCACCTGGATGGATAAAAACGGCGGGAAACGCACAGAGCACTTCGACCTGGCTGTATTGTCCGTGGGCATGGAACCGTCACCGGATGCGGAAATACTGTCCAAGGTCACCCGTATCGGCCTGAATGAATGGGGATTTGCCCAGACCGATCCCTTTGCGCCGTCCCAGTCCACACGCCGAGGCATCTGTATCGGCGGCAGTTTCTCCGGTCCCATGGCCATTCCGCGCGCGGTGACCCAGGCCTCCACCGCCGCCTGCAAGGTGGCCATGGAACTGGCCTCGGCCAAAGGCACCATGACCCGGACAAGAACCTATCCCGACGAACGCGATGTTGAAGGGGGAGAACCCCGCATCGGCGTGTTTGTCTGCTCCTGCGGCATCAACATCGCCAGTGTGGTCGATGTCCAGGCCGTGGCGAATTACGCGAAAACCCTTCCCGGCGTCGTTTTTGTCGAAAACAATCTGTTCACCTGCTCCACCGACACCCAGGTCATCATCGGAGCCAAAGTCAAGGAACTGAACCTCAACCGGGTTGTGGTTGCAGCCTGCACCCCAAGAACCCATGAGCCGCTGTTTCAGGAAACTCTGAAAGATGTGGGCCTGAACGCCTACCTGATGGAAATGGCCAACATCCGGAATCATAATTCCTGGGTGCATAAAAACAACCCGGAGATGGCCACGCAAAAAGCCAAGGACCAAGTCCGTATGGCGGTGGCCAAGGTGACCCGGGCCACGCCCCTTCATTCCCAATCCGTGCCGGTCACCCAGAAAGCCCTGGTCATCGGCGGCGGTCTGTCGGGCATGGTGGCCGCGCTGGGGTTTGCCCACATGGGATACGAGACGGTCCTTATCGAAAAAAGTGCCCAGCTGGGCGGCAATGCACGCTTTCTGGACAAAACCGCCAACGGGCTCACGGTCCGTCCGGCCCTCGAACAGATGATCGCCGATGTTGAAAACCATGAGCGAATCACCGTGATGAGGCAGGCCACCCTGACGGAAGCCAGCGGGTCCGTGGGCAATTTTACCGGTACGATCCAAACCGGTAAAAAGTCCGCAACGCCGGTGAATTTCGGTGTGGCGGTGGTGGCCACCGGCGGCATTGAAACCAAACCGTCCGAATACCTGTACGGCAATGATCCTGCCGTGTTTACCCATCTGGAGTTTGATGCATTTTACGCCCAGAAAACCAATGCCGTCCGCAAGGCCGAGTGCGTGACCTTTATCCAGTGTGTGGGGTCCCGGACCGAAGAACGACCTTACTGCAGCCGGGTCTGCTGCGGCCACACGGTCAAGAAAGCCATCGAGCTGAAAGAAATGGACCCGGACAAACAGGTGTATGTCCTGTACCGTGACGTCCGGACCTATGGCGTGAATGAAACGTGGTATCAAAAGGCCCGTCAACTGGGCGTCGTGTTCATGCAGTATGATCCGGACCAAAAACCTGTGGTGACGCGGGAGGGCGCAAAGATCGTCATCAAGGCCAACGACCATATCCTTCGACAGAAGGTGGCGATTTATGCGGATTACCTCGTGCTGGCGGCAGCCATCGAACCGACTGGGATTTCGAATCTTTCAAACCTGTTCAAATTCAGCATGAATGAAGACGGCTTCGTCAACGAGGCCCATCCCAAATTAAGGCCGGTGGACATGAGTGTGGACGGGCTTTTTGTGGCAGGGCTCTGCCATTATCCCAAGCCCCTCGACGAATCCGTCGCCCAGGCACGGGCGGCCGTGTCCAGGGCCAGTGTCCTGCTTGCCAAAACGGAAATGAAACTGGATCCCATCAAATCCTATGTCACAGACCGCTGCGACGGCTGCGCCCTGTGTGTGGATGTCTGCCCGTACAACGCCATCAGCCTGCTGGACTATCAGGGCAAGACCGGTCCGCTCAAACGGATCGAAACCGATACGGCGTTATGCAAAGGCTGCGGGGTCTGTGCAGCCACCTGTCCCAAAGGCGGGGTCGAGGTTCACGGATTCACCATGGATCAACTGATGGCCCAGGTCGATGCGTTGATCAAAGTTTCATAGCAACTCAAAACGAAGGAGATAGACGATGGACCAACCCTTTGAACCGTTGATTGTGGGTTTTTTGTGCAACTGGTGTGCCTATGCCGGGGGAGATCTTGCCGGGGTTTCCCGGATTCAGTACCCCTCGAACATGAAGGCCATCCGGGTGATGTGTTCAGGCATGGTTCATCCGGAGCTGGTGGTGAAGGCCCTCACCGGGGGTGCGGACGGCGTCCTGGTGATGGGCTGACATCTCGGTGAATGCCATTACCTGGAGGGTAATTACAAAGCAAAAGACAGGGCGCCGGTCATCCGCATGGTGCTTGAGGACTCGGGCATCGATCCGGATCGGTTCGACCTTCAGTGGGTCTCTTCGGCCGAAGCACCGCGGTTTGCCCGCCTCGTGACGGACTTTACTAAAAAAATCCGGGCGCTGGGACCGAACCTTGTCCCTGCTGCCGTGTCCGTCGCGTCTGAACAGAAGAAAACCGGATAACCAAACGTGATGAACTCGTCATCACGTCACAAAAGGGGTACGTATGAGTACTGAACCTGTCATTCAACTCGGCAAGAAAAAAAAGGGGCTGTTCAAAGACGCCGTGATGGCGCTACTGCCCGACGGCGGCAACCTGAACATGTGCCTGACCTGCGGGGTCTGTTCCTCCGGGTGCCCGGCAACAGGGCTTGAAGATATGGACCCGAGAAAATTTTTACGCATGGCCTTTCTCGGCATGGATGAGGCGATTCTTGCAAGTCCCTGGATATGGATGTGCACCATGTGCCAGCGCTGCATTCATGTGTGCCCGATGAAAATCGATATCCCCCAGCTGGTCTACAATGTGCGAAGCGTCACACCCCGGGCTGAAAAGCCCAAGGGCATTCTCAGTTCCTGCGACCTCGCCCTCAGAAGCGATACCTGCAGCGCCATGGGCGCCACCGAAGAAGACTGGGTCTATGTGGTGGAGGATGTGCTGGAGGAGGTGCGTGAAAACCAGCCGGAGTTTCGAAGCATGGAAGCGCCCATGGACAAGGCCGGCACCGTCTTTTTTCTCAATCAGAATTCCAGGGAACCGGTGACCGAGCCCGACGAGATGGTGCCCCTCTGGAAAATTCTTCATTCGGTGGGGGCGGACTGGACCTATGGCAGCAAGGGCTGGGCCGCTGAAAATTACTGTATGTTCCTGGCCGACAATGCGGACTGGGAATCCATTATAAGGACCAAGGCCAAGGCTGTGGAGGACCTTGGGGCCAAGGTCTGGCTCAATACGGAGTGAGGCCACGAATTCTTCGCAGTCCGGGCCGGACTGAAAAAGTTCAACATCCCTCACACGTTTGAGGTCAAAAGCATCATCGAATATTATGCCCGCTGGATCCGTGAGGGCAAACTCAAGGTCAGTTCCGAATGGAACCGCAACCTCAAGGTAAAATTCACGGTTCAGGATCCCTGCCAGCTGGTTCGAAAAAGCCTGGGCGACCCCATTGCCGAAGACCTTCGTTTCGTGGTCAAGTCGGTGGTCGGTGAGGAAAACTTCATCGATATGAATCCCAACCGTTCCAACAATTTCTGCTGCGGCGGCGGCGGTGGATTTCTTCAGGCCGGTTTGCCTGACGCCCGCCACGAATACGGCAAACAGAAATTCGACCAGATCATGAAGACCGGCGCGGGTTATTGCATTACACCCTGCCACAACTGCCATTCCCAGATCCACGATTTGTCGGAACATTTTGACGGGGGGTATTACACCGTGCATTTGTGGACCCTGATCTGCCTGGCCATGGGGAATCTGGGCGAAAATGAGCGGGGTTATCTTGGACCGGACTTGGCCGGCGTGGGCCTGTAAATCAAGAAACTGGAGGCGGCATGAAAACGTTTTTCAACCTGATTCAGGACGTTCAAAAACCGGGGCTCTGTCACCGGTGCGGGGGGTGTGTGACGTTTTGCACGGCGGTGAACTATGGCGCCCTCGAGCTGGACAAGGACGGGGCTCCGAAATATCTGGATATTGAAAAGTGCATCGAGTGCGGGTTGTGTTACTCCATCTGCCCGGAAATTGATGAGCTGGAGGAAGAGGTCAAGCGAAAGCTGGCCTGGAGTGCTCCCATGGGGCGGGTGATGGAAACCACGGTGGCCCGGGCCAAGGACGAACGGATCCGGGCCCATGCCACGGACGGCGGGGTTATCACGGCCTTGCTTGTGCACCTGTTCGATACCGGAAAAATCGACGGAGCCATTGTGGCACGGCCCACGGGACGGTTTCAGCGCAGCCCCACCCTGGCCACCGGCCGGGAGGAAATCCACGAGGCAGCCGGCTTTTATTTTGACACCTCCCAGGGGGTGAATCAGCTCAATGACCGGTATCTGACCTATTCGACCATTGAAGAATTCGCTCCCATGATGCAGAAAGGCCTGCGCAGGGTAGCCCTGGTGGGGACCCCCTGTCAGATTCAGTCGGTGCGGCGAATGGAAGCGCTTGAAATCATTCCTTCGGATTCGATCAAATTCTGTTTCGGCCTTTTCTGTTCCGGCAATTTCATTTTCGGGGACGTTCAACGAAAAAAGCTTTCCGAAAACCATCATATTGACTGGGACGCCGTGAAGAAAATCAATGTCAAGGATACCTTCAGGGTGCATGGTAACGATGGAAAGATTACGGAAGTCCCCCTGTCCGACCTCGAATTCATGAAACGGCACGCCTGCAGGTATTGCATGGATTATGCCTCCGAGTACGCCGACATCTCGTTTGGCGGCATCGGGGCGGAGGAGGGGTGGACCACCGTCATTACGCGAACGCCGTTGGGACGCGCCGTCTTTGCGGATGCCCGGAACAAATCCGTGGAGGAGTTCCCGGTGGCGGACAATGCCAATTATGCCAGCCAGGCCCTTTCCACGACCCGCATGGCGTCCAATGAAAAAAAACAGGCCGCCAGGAAAAACCTGAAAACACTGGGATCCAAAGGCATCAAGGTCGTCAGTTAGCGCCCATCCTTAACGGGAACGTCCACCTTGCGACGGACACGACAAACGAAAGGAGTCTCTATGAAAGTCAAGGTGTTAAGCGAATGGCTCAACTCATGCTCCGGGTGTGAGATTTCCATGGTGGATATGGGAGAGCGGCTGCTGGATGTCCTGAACCTGGTCGATTTTGTGCATATCCCGGTGCTGATGGACAACAAATACTACGGACAGCTGGGAGACCGGAAGCATCTGTCCCTGCCGGAAGCCGACGTGGGGATTATCAGCGGGGGCATTCGCAATGATGAGCATCTCGAACTGGCCCTTGAAATCCGGAAAAAGTGCAAGATCGTCATTGCCCTGGGCACCTGTGCCACCCACGGCGGCATCCCCAGTCTGGCCAACAGCTACCGCAACGATCAGATTTTAGACCGGTATTATTCCACGGAAACCACGGACACGCCAGAGCGCTATCCGTCCGAGGGCATCCCCGAACTACTGGACGCCTGCTATGCCCTTGATGAAAAAATCCATGTGGATGTCTACCTTCCGGGCTGTGCGCCTCACCCGGATCAGGTGTTCGAGGCCCTGGTGGCCCTCATCGAGCAACGCCCGGCAGATCTGTCGGGCAAAAGCGTCTGTGACACCTGCCCCACCCGGCGTGAAGGCAAGGGAGACCTGAAAAAGCTGGTGCGTTTTCTCAAGGCTCCCAAGCAGGACAGCCCCTCGGCTCCTCTGAATAAAATGCGCTGCCTTCTGGAGCAGGGCATTCTCTGCATGGGACCGGTGACCCGCGCCGGATGCGGGGGCAACGGCATCACCCCGCGATGCATTTCCGCCAGGGTACCCTGCAGGGGATGCTACGGTCCGGTCAAACATGAAGGCAACCAGATGATGGATATGCTAAACGCCCTGGCCTCCAACGGCATCGACATCACGTCCCTGCCGGAACGCGCCTCTCTGCTCCGGTTTTCCGGCGCCCATGGGAGGCTCCGCCCCCCGTTCAAGGCAAAAAGCGCGTAAAACAAAAACAGCCTCAGGCGACCCTCCCGGGGGGCCAGCTTTTAAAAAGCTGGGCAAATGGGTTGGGAAGAATCGTGCACAGGACAAAAACATGTTTTGTCAAACTTTTACAAAAAGTTTGGCCCCCGGCAGGGCCGCCGGAGGCAAACCCCAAAAATCAAAGGAACTCATATGACCCAGACCATCACCATTTCGCCGCTCACCCGGATAGAGGGGCATGCGTCCATTGCCATCGATCTGGATGATGACGGCAATGTCAAGGACTCCAAGGTCCATTTCCAGTCCCTCCGGGGGTTTGAAAAATTTGTCGAGGGGAAGCCGGCCGAGGAATTGCCCCGGATTGTGAACCGCATCTGCGGGATCTGTCCCTGGCATCATCATCTGGCCTCCAACAAGGCGGTGGACCGGTGCTTCGGTGTCACCCCTCCCCCGGCCGGGCAAAAACTGCGCGAACTCATGCAGACCATCGCCCATGCGGAAGACAAGCTGCTCCACTTTTTCTTTCTGGCGGCCGCCGACTTCGTCATCGGGCCGGAAAGCGACTATGCGGTGAGGAACGTGATCGGCGTGGTCAAGGCCAACCCGGATCTTGCCAAAAAAGTGGTGCAGATGCGATTCAAGGCCAAGATGATTCTGGAAAAGTTTGCGGGCAAGGCCATTCATCCGGTGGCCGGGGTGACCGGCGGCTTTTCCAAACCGCTCCTGGAGGAGGACCGCAAGGGAATGATCGCCGAAATGCAGGAGATCCTCGACTTTGCCCTCTTTACCATGGATTTCGCAAAAAAAGAGGTCTTTGCCAAATACCTGGACACCATTCAGGTGCTGGGCGTCATCAACACCGGTTTCCTGGGAACCGTGGACGACACCGGCGCCATGAACCTTTATGACGGCAAGCTCCGACTGATGAAACCGGACGGCACCTTCACGGATTTTGACGTGACCGACTATGCCGACTATATCGGTGAACAGGTGGTGCCCTGGTCCTACGGGAAATTCCCCTATGCCCGAAGCTGGGACGAGGGTTTTTCGCTTGCTCTTGACGCGCCCAAAGGGATATACCGATCCAACTGTCTGGCCCGGATCAACACAGCAGACCGCATGAGCACCCCCAAAGCCCAGGCCGAACTGGAGGAATTCCGCGAAAAATTCGGCCGTCCGGCCCAGGCCACCCTTTTATATCACTGGGCCCGGCTGATTGAAGAGGTCTACGCCTGTGAGCACGCCATCGAACTGCTCAAGGACCCTGAAATTACGGACGAAAATGTCAGGGCCACCGCAGAACCGGGCGCGGGCCGCGGGGTGGGCTTCGTGGAAGCCCCCAGGGGCACCCTGATCCATGATTATTCCACCGATGAAAACGGCCTGATCACACGGGCCAACATGATTGTGGGCACCACCCACAACCTGGGCCCCATCAACATGAGTGTGGATCAGGCCGCAAGGCTCCTGATCAAAAACGGAAACGTCGACGAAGGGACCCTGAACAAGATCGAAATGGCGGTGCGCGCCTACGACCCATGAGTGTCCTGCGCAACCCATCGCCTGGACGGCGATCACGGCATCTCGATCAGCATCTTTGATTCATCCAAGAATCTCGTTGAATCATGGCCCAAAGCAAAATCATAAACCCTGTGCTACCGATGTTCAGGTCGGGGACGGGCCCCCTCATTTTGAATCATTGAAGGTCGGAAATACCGCCGCCCCGAAGGGCGGCGGTTGGACTATTTGGACGGGGCCGGTTTGTCCGGAGAGGGGTCGCCTTTCTTTTTGCCCGTGCCCTTCCGGGACTCGGGCTCGGGCTTGGCGCCTTTGAGCAGGGTGATGACGTGGTCTTTGTTTTGAGACAAAAACAGGGACAGTTCCTCGAGAAGCTCTTCCTTGATATCAAGACCGGCTGTTTCGATGTATCCGTAAAGCTCATCGGCGATATCAAGCATCTTGTCGTAGGCGTCCGCCTCTTTTTTGCTCGTGAATGTCATTTTTTCGACTCCGTTCCGTACAACGATGTATTTAACAACAACCGCCATGGCACGCTCCCTTGATCATGATAAATAGTGTCCCGCCCCTAATATTTCGGCCCCGATGGATCAGGCCAGATCGTCCGGAATATCCGCATTGGTATGGACATTCTGCACGTCGTCGCAATCATCCAGCATATCCATCATCTTGAGCATCTTTTCGGCGTCGGCGCCCTGGAGTTTGGCCATGTTCTGGGGAATCATCGTCACTTCGGCCATGATATAGGGTATCTTGGCGGCGTCGACGGCGTCCTTGACCGCATCGAAATCCTCGGGGGCCGTCAGCACTTCGAAGGTGTCGCCCTCGTCTTTCACATCCTCCGCCCCGGCTTCGATGGCCGTTTCCATCAGAACCTCCTCGTCGACCTCGCCCTTGTTGACGGCGATCAGGCCCTTCTTGTCGAACATCCAGGACACGCAGCCCGTGGACCCGATGTTGCCGCCGCACTTGGTGAAAATATGGCGGATGTCCGCAATGGCCCGGTTCTTGTTGTCGGTCAGCGACTCGACGATCACCGCCGCTCCGCCGGGTCCGTATCCTTCGTAGGTCATTTCCTCATAATTGACGCCCTCAAGTTCACCGGTGCCCTTCTTGATGGCACGCTCTAAGTTGTCCTTGGGCATGTTCTCACTCTTGGCCGCGGCAATGGCCGTCCTCAGCCGGGGATTTGCGCCGGGATCGCCCCCGCCCATCCGGGCCGCCACCGTGATTTCCTTGATCAGTTTGGTAAAAATCTTGCCCCGTTTGGCATCCTCTTTACCTTTTTTATGTTTGATGTTCGCCCACTTGCTATGTCCAGCCATCCATCCTCCTATTTTTTACCTGTGCCTATGATGTAAATTTCCTTGCTCTGCTTGCGGCAGCTTTCCGGTTTGAACTGTTTCTGTTGATCGAAGACCAGGCGGACCCGGTCGGTAAAATCTTTGATATCCCCGCCCTGAAAAATCTTGCACACAAAAATTCCGCCGGGGGTCAGCACCCGTGCGGCCAGATCGAGGGCCATGTTGCAGAGTTCCAGGGACCGTGCCGCATCCACGTCCTTCATGCCGGTGGTGGAAGGAGCCATGTCGCTGAGAACCGCCTGGAAACCCGTGGCCAGATGTTCATCCCAGGCCGGATCCGGTTCCAGGATGTCGCCCACCAGGGCCAGGGCCTGGGCCGGCAGTTTGGCGGTGACGGGTTTCAGGTCAATGCCGACGACCCGCCCCCCCGCTCCGACCAGTTCCGCCGCGTAAAGAAGCCATGATCCCGGCGAGCATCCGAGATCGAGTACCCTATCATTTTTTTTTATCAGTGTAAACTTTCTCTGAATTTCCTGAAGCTTATAGACGGACCGGGCCGGATAGCCGTCGTCCTTCGCCTTTCGGGTGTAATGATCCTCCCACGAATTTCCCCCCTTTCCGGGTTTGGGTTTTGCGGGTTTGCGCCTGCCGTTCAAAACAACACCTCCATGGCTTCGCCCAGGTTCTTCACCCCGGTGATTTTCATGTCGCCCATGCCTTTCAGCCCGCCCACACAACTCTTGGGCACGACCAGACGGGTGAATCCCATTTTTTTGATTTCCGCCGCCCGGATCTCGATGCGGCTGATGGCCCGGACCTCGCCGGTCAGGCCGATTTCCCCGAGGACCACCACGCCCGTGGGGACGGCCCGATCCAGAAAACTCGACGCGATGGCGGTGGCGATGGCCATGTCCACGGACGGTTCCATGACCTTCACCCCGCCTGCCACATTCATGAAAATATCCAGCCCGGTGAGATGCATGCCCAGTTTCTTCTCCATGACGGCCACCAACAAGGCCACACGGTTCTGGTCCAGCCCCAGCACCGTGCGCCGGGGGGTTCCCAGGTTCGAGCCGCTGGCCAGGCCCTGGATCTCCACTAGAATGGGCCGGGTGCCTTCCATGCAGGCCGTGACCACCGATCCCGGCGCCTTTTCCGGGCGTTCGGACAGAAACACGGCCGAGGGGTTGGTCACCTGGGCCAGGCCCCGGTCCTTCATTTCAAAGACACCGATCTCGTTGGTGGAGCCGAAACGGTTCTTGACGGCCCTTAGAATCCGGAAGACGTGGGAATTGTCCCCCTCGAAATACAGCACCGTATCGACCATGTGTTCCATGACCCGGGGGCCTGCGATGGACCCGTCCTTGGTCACATGGCCGATCAGAAACACCGGGATGCCGCTGCGCTTGGCCATGACCATCAGCTTCATGGTCGATTCCCGCACCTGGCTGACACTGCCCGGCGCCGAGGTCAACTCGGGGTTGTACATGGTCTGGATGGAATCGATGACGAGAACGGTGGGCTTTTCCGCAGCCACGGTGGCCATGATGCGTTCCAGATCGATTTCAGACACCACGAACAGCCGGGGCGACAGGGTCTGAAGCCGCTCGCTCCTGAGCTTGATCTGCCGGACCGATTCCTCGCCCGACACATACAGCACCTTCTGCCCCATGCGGCAGAGTCCGTCAAGGGCCTGGAGCATCAGGGTGGACTTGCCGATACCCGGTTCGCCGCCGATCAGCACCAGAGAGCCTTCGACCAGCCCGCCGCCCAGGACCCGGTCGAATTCGGAAATCCCCGTGATCATCCGGGCCTCATGGTCACAGACCACCGCGTCGACCGGAACCGGGGTGAGCGCCTTGACCGTTCCGGCGTTACCGCTGCGTTCACCGTAGGCACCGGTTTCGTCCGCCTCCTCGACCAGGCTGTCCCACTGTCCGCAACCCGGGCATTTGCCCAGCCATTTGGGGGACTGATACCCGCAGGCCTGGCAGCTGTAAACGGTTTTGGCCTTTTTTTTCACTATACCGGCCCGGTCCTTTCTGTTAGGATTGAGTCATTGCACAGGCACACGTTCGACACACGATTGATTCGGAATGGTTCACACCCGGATTTGGCCCATGATTGATTATCACATCCATACCCCCCTTTGCAACCATGCACAGGGCAGCATGCGTCAATCGGTCCTTCATGCCGTTTCGGCAGGGCTTTCGGAGATCTGTTTCCTCGACCACCTGATCATCGACGGACCTGGCCTGAAAAACACCATGGCCGTGTCGGAAGTACCGCTTTACGTTCAGGCCGCAGCCGCCCTCAGGCGTGAATTTGAAGGGAAAATTATCATCCGGACCGGCCTTGAAGTGGATTTCATCCCCGAGAGAATCGATGAGATCAGCCGGATCATCGAGAGTTTCGATTTCGATGTCATCGGGGCCTCGGTTCATTTTGTCCGGGGATACAATGTGGCCAGCCGGAGAAACGCTCCGCCCGAGGGACTGTTCGCCGACGGCGACATGGCCCGCCTCTATGTCGAGGCCCTCGACCGGATGCTGGACTACGATTTTTTCGATGTCGTCTGCCATCCGGATGTGGTCAGAAAAAGCGGTATTGCGACCAGCCAAGACGTTGAACCCTTAATGGAGGGCCTTCTTGAAAAAATCGCCCGCAAAGGCCTGACCCTGGAATTCAATACCGGGGGCTGGGATCACCCGGCGGAAGACAGTTACCCCTCCCGACCCTTTGCCGAAAAATGTCACCTCCGCGGCATCCCGTTCACGCTGGGCTCCGACGCCCACAGACCCGAGAACGTGGGCCGAAACATCGACCGGGGCGCCGCCATCCTGAAACGCATCGGGTACACCCACATCAACACCTTCGAACGTCGGCAGGTCAGACCGGTTCCCCTTTGGGGGTAATGTGCCCTATTTTGTCATAAAAAAGCGCCTTTTTTTGTCAGGTTTTCCACGGGAGTTGCGTATGCACATTTTCAATACATTGATTTTAAAGAAAAAAATTTTTCAATACACTTGGTATGCAATCTGCAGCATGATATCGCGGGGGGCATCACAAGGGGATGAGGGGGAACCTTTTTTTTACCGCCACCGATTCGTGGCGGGCAGAAAAAAAGGTTCCCCCTGTTTTTTTGACGCTTCTTACGCAAAGGAGTCTCTGATGAGCCGATCCCTCACCAAGACCATCCTGCCGGCAGCCGTTCTCTTTCTTTTATCGCTCGCAGACGCCCGGGGAAATTTTTCAGACAGCCCCTCACCCGGCCGGAACCCTGATCATTTCACCACCCTCAAACAGCGCCTGGTCGACGATGGAATCGACGCCGAAGCCGTCGGCCGCATCTATGCCTCTCCCGATGTTTTTTTCGACAGCGAAGGAACCGGACTTTTTTTCATTCACAACGAAGGCATTCTCAACTACGAGCGTTTCGCCAACAAAACCGCCATTCACAGAGCCCGGAAGTACATCGACCGGCACCGTGCGCATTTCGAAACCATTGAAAAGCAGTTCGGTGTTGACAAAACCGTCATAACGGCCATAATCCTTGTCGAAACCGGGCTGGGAACCTACATGGGCAAACGGCGGGTGATCAACACCCTGTCCACCATGGCCGCCCTGAATGACGAGGCCGCCTTGAACCATCTGTGGGACTCCCTGTCCGATGAGAACCGACTGCCCCGGGAGCAGTTCGAGAAAAAAGCCGAGCGGAAATCGGCCTGGGCCTTTACGGAGCTCAAGGCCTTCATCCGCTACACCGAAAAGGAAAAGCTCGACCCCACGGCGATCAACGGGTCCTATGCCGGGGCCATGGGAATCGCCCAGTTCATGCCCAGCAACATCCTGCTGCTGGCCATGGACGGAAACAAGGACGGCGTCATCGACATGTTCGATCATGAAGACGCCATCGCCAGTATCGCCAATTATCTGAAACATTACGGCTGGCACGAAACCATCAACGATGAGAAGGCATTCAAGGTTCTTTACGCGTACAACCACAGTTCGTACTACGTGAACATCCTGTTGAAGATTTCAAACCTGCTGAAAGGAAGCAATGGATAGCACCCTCTTACACACCATCCTGATCTGGATGGTCATCGGCCTGTTCTTTTTCGTCCTGACCACCCTGGCGGTAACCGATGTGCTTCGTAAACAGTTCGGCTCAACACGCGTCAAGACATTCTGGGGACTCATTGCCCTGGTCCCCTTCATCGGCTGGCTGATCTACCTTCTTCTGGGATATCGCAAAGGACGGGTTGCGACCCCCTGATCACTGCGGTTCGACCGGAGGGGGCGGGGGCTTGCGAGGCGGCGAGCCGAGACGGCAGCCCTCGCAGGTCCATTTCTTGCCGTACACCGGCTGGAGCTGCTGAAGATCCACATACACGGACAGATTGTAGACAAACCTTTCATCCCCTTCATCGGGGATCTTGACAATCCAGAGCTTGTGATTGCCGGCGTACTGCCTGATCCAGGTCCTCAGGTTGTAATCCGTTCCCACCAGAATCAGTACCTTGCTTCCAAAACGGGTCTTGACCTGCCAGGTATGGTTGACCTTCATGTCACCGGGACCGGGTATCATTTTTTCCTTGTAGTGTTCCTCGAACAGTTCCACCATGTAATCACCGGCCCGGGCCGGTGCGGCGAAAAGAACGGCGAAAACGGTCAGAGCGCATAGTGTTTTCATGAGCAGGTCCTGTAAGCGCGTGGGAAACACACCCACAACGGGTATCAATGGCGTTTGAAGCGGCAGGGCCGCACCGTTCACCCATAGAACAGGCCGATGCGCCCCCGGATGCCTATCTTATCGGCAGGCCCCGCCGAAAACCTGAGGCGTTCATCCTGGGTCAAGGGTGCCCGGCAGGCCCCCCCGCCGGACGTCTCCAAGACATTTCTTGATTTTAAGGTCCGGGTATAATAAGATGTTCAAAAAAAATTTCGATCATGAATCGCAAATTCGGCCTTGTCCCAATGTCGCTCTTTCTCGAACCTGTCACATAAACAACCAGAATCAGAATGAAAAACATTATTGATTATGTATACTGTTCATCACCTTTGGAAAGGGTGAAACCTTACATCGCCCCACCGTCCAAATAACCGGAACCACCGCGACCATCACGTTTCATCAGGGGGAATCACTATGTGGAAGTCACTGAGTATCGGCAAAAAAATCTGGTGCAGCATCAGCATCCTGATCATTGGTTATTTCGTTTCCATGGTCTTCGGCCTGGTCAACGGGTCAAAAACCCAGAACCATCTTCTTCATGTCTCCGACTATCTGTTCCCCGCCGGGCAGGAAGCCCGAAGCGCCCTCACGGCCTTTAACGAACAGATCAAGCTTTACAACGACGCCGTGCTTTTAGGCGATGCGGAGGTCATCGATACGGCCCGGGAACGGGCGGATCAGACGGAAAAAGCCCTGGGCGCCATCACCGCGTTTGCCATGATCGACCCGGAAGACGCAACGCGGGTCCAGAACCTTCTGAACAGAATCAAGGATTTTAACACCAGGGCCCATCCCGTCTACCTGGGCCTCAGCCGGGAAGAAACCGGTGACCCCAACAACACCAACACCACCAAGGCCATCGAACTGGCCAAGGACATCAAGATTCTGACCGAAAGCCTCGAAAAAAACGCCGTGTATTTTGCCGACACCCTCAGGCAGAAACTCAACGCCACGGGCAAGGCCGTTCTCTACCAGCAGTACATGAACATCGTGCTGTTCATCGCCGTGGTGGCCTTTTCAAGCATCATGGTCTCGATCATCCTGTCCCGGGCCGTGATCCGGCCCCTGGCCGGCACCGTGGCCATGATCAAGGACATCGCCCAGGGTGAAGGCGACCTGACCAAACGACTGGCCGTGACCAGCGAAGATGAGGTGGGGGAACTGTCGCGATGGTTCAACACCTTCATCGAAAACCTCCAGGACATGATCGGTCAGATCATGCGTAACGCCAAAACCCTGACCGACTCGTCGGCTGAACTCAGTTCCCTGTCGTCCCTGATGGCCGACAGCGCCGCCGCCATGTCCGGGCGTTCCGACACCGTGGCGGGGGCATCCAACGACATGCGCGCCAACATGGATTCCGTGGCGGCGTCCATGGAAGAAGCCTCGGCCAATACCGGGGTCGTGGCGGCGGCCACCGAGGAAATGACGGCCACCATCAACGAAATCGCCGGCAACTCCGAAAAGGCGCGGTCCATCACCGAAAAGGCCGTGTCTCAGGCCAAGCGGGCGTCCGATCGGGTCAGGGAACTGGGTATTGCCGCCGACGACATCGGCAAGGTCACCGAGACCATCACCGAAATTTCCGAGCAGACCAACCTCCTGGCCCTGAACGCCACCATCGAGGCGGCCCGGGCCGGAGAAGCCGGTAAAGGGTTTGCCGTGGTGGCCAACGAAATCAAGGAACTGGCCCGCCAGACCGCCGAAGCCACCCAGGACATCAAAACCAAAATCGAAGGCATCCAGGGCTCCACGGCCGGAACGGTCTCGGACATCGGCGAGATCTCCACGGTGATCAATGACGTCAACGAGATCGTGTCCACCATCGCCACGGCCGTCGAAGAACAGTCGGCCACCACCAAGGAGATCGCCAACAACGTGGTCCGGGTCTCCGAAGTCATCCAGGGGATCAACAGCAACGTCGGTCAGAGCACCGCCTTCTCCGCCCAGATCGCGGAGGATATCGCCGAGGTCAACAGCGCCGGCCGCGTCATGTCGGAAAACTGCAACCAGATGAACTCCGGAACCGACAAACTCGAAGCCCTGGCCCAGACCCTCAAGGACATGGTCGGCAAATTCAGGATCTGATGCCTCCGAAATCCGCTTACCCCAACCCGCCCTGAAAAGGGCGGGTTTTTTGTCGGAACCCCTCGCTTCGTACCGGGAAAGATTTTCCGCCGTCCCGGCTTTATCCGGAAAAAACCGCATCGCCTTCGTGCTTCGAATCGGATATATCCCTTAAATCCAAGCTCTATAACATCTTGTTTTTAAATAATTTATTCCAACACAGACGTCCATGGCACGCAACATGCTTTTCTTCCGGTCAAACGGTCCATCTCACGACCCGACAACCGTGAACCAAGGATGCAGCCATGCTCGCACAGACACATATCTTTCAAACCATGACCGCCGGCAAGACCCCGACCCCCACCCTGTCCGGGGACGGCAAGGGGCAGGCCGCCCAGGGGCTGGGCAAGCAGTTCAAGGCCCTGATGGAATCGCTGACGGCCCGGGTCGATGACGGCGGCACGCTGGACATGGATGCCCTGATGAACATGATGAACATGGACGATGCCCAGGGGAAAAAAAGTTCGGATCTTCTGACCCTTTTGGCCGGAAAGCTCCAGGACGGCGGCGTGATTCCCGGCCTGCGCATGGTGGGCGAAGAGGGCCTTGACATCCTGGGCCGGCTGCTCACCACGCTTGGCTTTGACACCGACAAGGTCAATACCCTGATCGATTCATTCAAGCAGGGCGGCGACCGGGGCCGGATTTCCTTGTCGAGCCTGATGAGCAGGCTGGGAGAATTCGTTCAGGAAAACGACCGGGACGACGAACTGGATCTGTCCGCCCTGCCCTACATCGAATCATTGCTCAACAGCTTCGCCCTTCCGCCCGCCCAAGTGGAAAGCATGATGAACCGTGCCGCCCGCTCCGGCTCCGGCCTTGATCTGGACACCCTCCTGGCCGACCTGAAACAGATTTCGTCTTCCCCCAGCGGAGTCGCCCTTGAATCCGAAAGCCGGACATCGCTGCTTCGGGACATGGGGCTGAAAACCGGAAAAACCGGGACCCTCACCCTGGACGAGGTTGTGGCCCGACTGGAAGCGTTGGTCCGTGAAAAAAATCCCGCCGGGGCATCTCCGGAAAACCTTGAACGGCTCTCCCGAACCTTTGCGGGCCAGGTCACGGACCTGAAATACAACGGAATAAACCGCGGGTCCACAGATAACAGCCCAAGCCCCAAGGGTCCTGCCGACGGCCTTGCGCTGAATTTCGACACCCCCCGGTTCAAGATGCCCCAGCCCTCCGCCGGGGAATCGGCCGAGTCGGCATTTTTTTCCGGGACCAGGGCCGAGGCCCTTAAAGCCCTGGGCAAAGAGGCGATAAAATCCGCCGAAGCGGTTCCTTCGTTTGAAAAGGCCCTGAAAGAAGTGCCGGCACCGTCCCACGATAACGCAGACGCCACGCCGTTTACCGTCAAAGCCCTTTCGGGATCGGACCTGTACGGCAAGGTCTCGGACATGAAAGCCGCCGGACCAAACGAAAAAGCGCTTCCCAGTTACGTGACCGACCAGGTGGCCAGGCAGATCAGCAAAGCCGTCAGACTCGGCGAATCGGAAATCACCTTCAGCATCCGGCCGCCGGAAATGGGCCGGGTGCAGCTGAGCATCGAAAACACCCGGGACGGGCTAAGGATCAACATCGTCACGGAACAGCACGCCACCCGGGACATGATCCTCAGTCATTCAACGGATCTTCGAACCCTTCTGGCCGATCAGGGTATCCGTCTGGAGAAACTGGACGTGGACGTGTCCGGCAGTTTCGGACAGTCCATGGCCCAGGCCAGACAGGAGGCGGAAAACTCCGGCTCCGGCAAGGGACGAAGGCACCGCGGCAAGAACGACTCCGCCCCGGCCGGAATCACCGGGACCGTTTCGGAGGATCACCCGGTCCGTTCATGGCGGCGGACCCGGGGTAATCTGGATCTGGTGGCCTGATCCAGGGCAGACGAAAGACGAGGAGAACGGATATGGCAATCAACACGGATTACAGCAACTCGGACATGTTCATCAACAACCAGCTCCGGGAGACGAAAACCGACACCAAGGCGGACTCCCTGGGCAAGGACGCCTTCCTGACCATGATGGTGGCCCAGCTGAAAAACCAGGACCCTCTAAACCCCCTGGAAGGCACGGACTTTACCGCCCAGCTCGCCCAGTTTTCAAGCCTGGAGCAGCAGCTTGAAATGAACAGCAACCTGTCCTCCATCCTCTCGACGCTGACCGCCTCCACGGAAGACAGCAACATCTTTGACTACATCGGCAAGGAAATCGTCAGCGACGGCAATCCCGTGACGGTCGAAAGCGGCGAGGTGATCGCAGGCGGTCTGTTCGAACTTGAGGAACCCGCCACCATCCACGTGACGGTCTACAACAGCGACGGAACCGCCGTCCGGCAGATGCATTCGGGCAACGAGCTGATCGAGGACGGGGTGTACAACATCGCCTGGGATGGTCGGGACGACAACGGCTACACCGTTTTGGACGGTGAATACACATACAAGGTCACGGCACTGAACGACCGGGGAGAATACGGCTCCGTTTCCACGACCACCAGCGGGCTGGTCGACGGCGTGACACGATACTACGGCAAGAATTACCTGATGGTCGACGGACGGCGTGTGGATCCGTCGAGCGTTGAAACCGTGAGGCTTTCCGATGAAACCCTGTAACGGTTTGCCCCGCCTTCGGGACGTCGGGTTTGCGATAAAAAACACGCGATCATTCAAGCAGGAGGATGTCATATGTCATTAACAAGTTCATTATTTTCAGGTGTAAGCGGTCTGGCCGCCACGGGCAATTCCATGACGGTCATCGGTGACAACATCGCCAATGTGAACACCATCGGCTTCAAATCCAGCCGGGTTACCTTTCAGGACATTCTCAGCCAGACGGTCGCCACCAATTCCGGTTCCGCCCAGGTGGGCCGCGGCACGGCCATCGGCGACATCGCCGGGCTCTTTGTCCAGGGGTCCTTCGAGTCCACCGAATCCCCCACGGACCTGGCCATCGGCGGCGACGGCTTCTTCATCGTCCGGGACCCCAGCAACGTCGCGGAAAACTACTACACCCGGGCCGGGGAGTTCCGGTTCGACAAGGACGGCTATTTCACCACCCCCGCAGGCTACATCGTCCAGGGATGGGAACTGCGCCGCAATGAGAACACCATGGATGTGGAAGACATCGGCTCGGTCGGCGATATCCGGCTGGAATCCTTCACCTCCCCGCCCGAGCAGACCGACAGCATCAGCATCATGACCAACCTGGACTCCCGTGCCGAAGACAACACCACCGGCCCCGGACTTCCCCTGTCCGCCGCCTGGAACGGGGACCCCGCCGCGTCCGTGAACCTGTCCGACGTGGCCTACGAATACCAGACCACCGTCAAGGTCTACGATTCCCTGGGCAGTACCCACGACGTGACCATCTACTACGATCCCGGCGAGCTGACCAACACCTACGAATACATCGTGGTCTGCAACCCCGTGGAAGACCGTCGGGATATTTTCACCGCCGCTGACAACGCCGGGTTGGGCCTCCTGGGCCGGGGCCTTCTGACCTTCACCTCCGACGGTATCCTGGCCAGCCAGACCTTCGAACGCTTTGTGGGCAACTCCGGCGGAAACCTGACCACCACCGCGGGCACCGGCGTCTGGGCAGCCAACTTCCCCGGCGTGGGCGGCGACTGGGAAGGCGACCCGGCCGATCTGCTGGGCGGCCCCCCGGCCTCCGAGACTTACACCTTCACCGCGCCCACCGGCGGCACCATCGGCACCGACACCATCGGCCTGACCTGGGCCAGTGCCAACGGCGGGAACGCCGGCACCCTGACCATTCCGGCCGACTACACCCTGGGGGATTACGTGGAAGGCCCCGACGGCATGTTCTTCCGGTTCACCACCGGCAACGTGGTGGGCGCGGGCGACACCTTCGACATCACCATCAGTCAGGGCGATCCCGATGCGCTGAATGACACCAACAACTGGTCGGACATGACCGGCAACTTCACCCAGCAGCATTTCACCTTCGCGGCGGATTTCCTGGGAGGCATCGCCGGATCGACCACCATGGAAATCGAACTGGACATGGGCTCGGAATTCGACGGCACCAACTGGTCCCCCGGCGCCCTGTCCACCACCCAGTTCGCCTCGGGATCGACCACGGTATACCAGACCTCCTCAGGCTACGGCGCCGGAAGTCTCCAGAACATTTCCGTGGATACGGACGGCGTGATCACCGGTCAGTATTCCAACGGCCAGGTCACGCCCCTGTTCCGGGTGGCGCTGGGCAACTTCCAGAATGTCCAGGGCCTGTTCAAACAGGGCGGCAACCTCTTTTCCGAGACCCGGACCAGCGGTCCGGTGATCACCAACAGACCCGGCACCAACGGTCTGGGCAGCATCGCCCCCAACTCCCTGGAACAGTCCAATGTGGACATGGCCGCCGAGTTCGTCAAAATGATCACCACCCAGCGGGCCTACCAGGCCAACTCGAAAATCGTCACCACCGTGGACACCATGCTCGGCGATACCATCGCCATGAAACGGTAGGCCCCCTCCCCCCGACCCCCCGGCACCCGCCGGGGGCTTCGGGAGGAGCCGACGGTTTTTGCTTCGGCGGCCCCGTCAACCGCCATGAATTTGACAGTTCCCATCACGCCGCCGCCCCCCCCTCGGTGTTAAAAACCTGTTTCCCCTTTTAATTTCATGGTATAACACTCCAACGCCTGTGCAGAATTGCTGGCCTTGATTTTGGCACAGGCGTTGCAGTCGTCTTCGATGTGTCCCATGGTCTGATCCGCACGCCGTCGGGGATTGGGGCCTTCATCGATACCACAACCGGTAAACACTGAGAGTCGATATGGATATTGCTACCCTGCTTGGATTGTGCTCCGCCTTCGGACTGGTGATCATCGCCATTGCCATGGGCGGCGGCATCATGCTTTTTGTCAACATTCCCTCCCTGATGATCGTCGTGGGCGGCACCCTGGGCGCCGCCATGATCAACTACCCGATCAAGGACATCTTCGGCACGGTGAGCGTTCTGAAAAATGTCTTTTTCACCAAAACACTCAAAAGCGACGATATCGCCGGACAGTTCGTCGAATTTGCCACCAAGGCCCGGCGGGAAGGCATTCTGGCCCTGGAGCCCCATGTGAAGGAAGTGGAAAACGACTTTCTGCGCAAGGGGCTTCAATTGTCCGTCGACGGCCTGGAGCCCGGCGCCATCAGCGACATCCTCGACACCGAAATGGACATCATGAAGGAAAGGCACCAGCTGGGGGCTGAAATCTTCGCCACCATGGGGGCCTTCGCCCCGGCCCTGGGTATGATCGGGACCCTGATCGGCCTGGTCCAGATGCTCCAGTCCATGGACGACCCCAACAGCATCGGCCCGGCCATGGCCGTGGCCCTGTTGACCACCTTTTACGGATCGGTTCTGGCCAACCTCGTGTTCATGCCCATCTCGGGCAAGCTCAAAACCCGAAGCAAAGAGGAAAGCCATATGATGGAAATCATCCGCACCGGCGTCATTTCCCTGACAAACGGCGACAACCCCAGGATTCTCGAGCAGAAACTCCTGGTGTACATGCCGCCCAAGGCCCGGAGCAGCAAGTTCGACTGAGAGGCGGACCATGGCCCGAAGAAAAAAAAGCCAGGCGGAACCGAAAAACGACGGCCTGATTCAGGTGATGACCATTTCTCTGTTCATCATCCTGCTTGCTTTTTTCATTCTGCTCAATTCCATCGCCACCATCGATAGCCAAAAGGTCAAAAAAGTCTTGGGCTCGGTGGTCGAGCAGTTCGGGGGGGAAAAGCCCACCGAGACCAGCGGCACGGCGCCGGAAGAGGTGTTCATCGACGGCGTGAGCCCCGTGGACCTGTCCGACCTGACCGCCGGGGACACCGGCACAGAAAACGACATTGCGGTCAAAAGCACGACGAAAAAAACCACGCTGAGCATTCAGGAAAGCCTGTTGTTTTCCGGATACGGCACACGAATCAGCGCCCAGGGGAAGCCGTTGATGGACAAGCTGGTGAAGATACTCACCGCCAACGAGTTTCCGGTGGAGATCAGCGGGCACACCGACGACAGCCCCCTGCCCCCCGGTGTCGGTATGGACAACCGGGAGCTGTCCACGCTCCGAAGCGTCACGGTCATGGAATACCTGGTCACCCAGGGCTCCGTCCCGGCCGAGCGCCTGACGGCCTGCGGATGGGGCGGGCTGAAACCCGCCGCATCCAATGCCGCCGCCCGGAGCAGGCGACTGAACCGACGGATCGATATCACCTTCACCCATGACAAATCCTTTGAAAAACCCAAAGGGATCTTTATCTTCAAGGATTTCTTTTTCAATGTCAAAGACCGGTAGGGAGGCACGGCATGGCTGACGACAACAGCGGACAAAACGATCCCAATGCCTGGATGGTCACCTTCGGGGATCTGATCATGCTGCTTCTGACCTTTTTCGTCATGCTTCTGACCATGAAAACCATGGACAAACAGGACACCAAGCAGATGTTCGAGCATTTCATCGAAGCCGAAGGCGCCATGGAAGTCAGCGGCTACAAGGCCGTTCCCGACACGCCCGAGGGTCTTCAGCCCCGGCGGCAGGTCCGTTATGTGACCTCCAGCGCCATGCTCAAAAAAACGCTCAAGGCGAATTATCACAATTTTCGAAAATATTACGAGGTCCGCGAGGACCCGCGGGGCGTCGTGGTCACCCTGGATTCGGAGCACCTGTTCGACCCGGCCCTTGCCGTCATCCGGCCCGAGGGGCTTCCTGTGCTCAACCTGATGGGGCACCTGCTCAGCCGGGTGTCCAACACCGTGCTGATTCTGGGGCACACCGACAACCTGCCCCTACGGGGGGGGCCCTACCGGTCCAACTGGAATCTTTCGGCGTATCGGGCCCTTGCCGTGTTCGAGTACCTGACCGCCGAATACGGCCTGAGTCCCGATGCCCTGGCCCCCGGCGGCTGCGGGGACACCCGGCCCGCGGTGCCCAATACCACGGCGGAAAACCGGGCCAAAAACCGGCGTGTGGAATTCATCCTTCAACCATAGGAAACAAGCGATGCCTGAACGGTTCACTATCGACGACGACCTGAGTCTGAACATCGGAGAACCCGACGACGACAAATCAGGCGGGAAAAAGCCGCCGGTCCGAAAAATCATGATGGTGGTGCTGATCGTGCTGATCGTAGTCGGCGTGGCCGGCACGCTGATAATGCTTGCATCCTCCCCGGACCCCGCGCCTTTGCCGATCGAAGAACCGGTGGACACACAGCCGATGCCGCGCAAGGCGTCTACGGTCTTTCCCACCCTTGTGCATCTTGGCTCCTTCGACGTTCAGCTGGGGGACCTGGGTGGCGACCGGGTGTTCAAGGTGGGTATCGAACTGGACACGGATTCGCCGGACCTTGCCGGTGAACTTACCCGGCGGGCGGTTCAGGTCAAGGGCATGATCACCTCTTTACTGGGCACGAAAACCTTAAGCGAAATACAGGGTGCGGACGGTAAGATCATTCTCAAAAACGAGCTGATCGCCAATCTGAACCGCATGCTTGAAACCGGCAAGGTCCGGAATCTCTATTTTTCCGAATTTATCATCTTTTAGGCGTCAGGCGGAATCATGGGCGATATCTTAACACAGGAAGAAGTCGACAGTCTCTTGTCGGGACTGAGCGCCGGCAAAGTCAAAACCGAAACCGAGGTCGCGACCAAGGAGGCCGACGGGGTGGTGATTTACGATTTCACCAACCAGGACCAGGTCATCCGGGGCCGCATGCCGACCTTCGAGGTGATCAACGAACGGTTCGCCCGGGAGATAAGGGCCAGCATGACCTCCATGCTCCACACCAACGTGGACATCAGCGCCGAATCCCTGGACACCCTGAAGTTCTCGGAATTCGGGCGCAGCCTGCCTGTGCCCACCAGCCTCCACGTTTTCCGCATGGAGCCCTTGAGGGGCCACGGCCTGCTGGTGCTCGAAAGCCAGCTGGTGTTCAGCCTCATCGACCAGTTCTTCGGCGGCAAGGGAACCACCAAGGCCCGCATCGAGGGCCGGGAGTTCACGGCCATCGAGGAGGTGATGATCAACAAGGTGGTGGTGGCCTGCCTGAGGGATCTGGAAACGGCCTGGTTTCCGGTGGAGCCGGTGCGTACGACCATGGTCCGCTCGGAAGTGAACCCGCAATTCGCCACCATCGTCATGCCCACGGACCTGGTCATCGTCACCCGTTTCGAGGTGGAGCTGGAGCAGACCGCCGGCACCCTGATCGTCTGCCTGCCCTACGCCATGATCGAACCCCTGCGCGGCAAGCTGTCCGCCGGGTTCCAGGCCGAGGTCGAAGACGTGGATTACACCTGGCAGAAACGGCTCAAGGAAATCATCCTGGATTCGGAAGTGGAACTGGCCGTGCAGCTGGGCACCACGGAAATCACCGGCGAGCGGCTGATCTACCTGAAACCCGGCGACATCATCGAGCTGGACCAGGACGCCGAAGACACCTTGAAGGGTCTGATTGAAAACTACCCCAAGCTTGAAGGCTACGCCGGGATCCAACGCGGCTTCCAGGCGTTCAGGGTCGAACGTAAACTCTATACCAGATAAGGAACACACCGTATGGCTGACGAAACCATGGACGATGCGGGCAAGGAAAAGAAACCGGACAAAGGTCGATCCGCCGAGGCCCAGGATCTCGAATTCATTCTGGACATTCCCCTGGAACTGTCCGTCGAACTGGGCCGCAGCAAGATGCTGGTCAACGACCTGTTGCAGCTGGGCCAGGGGTCCATCGTGGAGCTGAACAAACTGGCCGGGGAACCCTTGGAAATTTACATCAACCGCAAACTGGTGGCCCGGGGCGAGGTGGTGGTGGTCAACGAGAAATTCGGCGTGCGCCTGACCGATATCATCACCCCCATGGAGCGGGTCCGTAGTCTCGGATAACCGTTTAAACCAGACACCCCACGTGAGGTCTCCCGATGAATGAGATGGCATCGACACCGTTGGTCACCGGCTCCGATTTCTGGCTGATGATCCTGAAAAGCATGGGCACCCTCTGTCTGGTGCTGGGCCTTCTCATCGGCCTTTTGTACCTGATCAAACGAATGACCCAGGCCCGGAGCGGTGCGTCCGGTCGTTCGATGATCCGGCTGTTGTCCTCCTTTCATTTGGCCCCCAAGGAAAAGGTGGTGCTCCTGGACGTGATGGGACGCAAGCTCCTGATCGGGGTGACGGGCCAGAGCATCACGCCCCTTGCGGAATTTTCGGCCGAGACCTGGGACGAAGGCGCCGAGGCGGACGCCCATCCGGAACAGCCGCCCCTGTTCAAACACCTTCTGGCCCGCCTGGTCCGGGAAACCCCGGTACCGGAAGCGTCGGACCAGCCGTCCCCCCCCAAAGACGAGGTCCGGCCATGATCAAACGCCAACGCCATGCCGACCGGTTTGCCGCCCCGAGGCTCATCGTGGCCGTGCTTGGAACCGTCCTTCTGGGTCTGGCCGTCGTTTCGGTCGCCCAGGCGGCCCCCACCTTTCCCATTCCCTCGATCCAGGTCGGTGTGGACCGGGCCCAGGGACCGGGGGACGTGGCCCTGGCCCTGGAGATCATCGCCCTTCTGACCATCCTGTCGCTGGCTCCGGCCATCCTGATCCTTCTGACCTCCTTCACCCGGATCCTGATCGTGTTTCACTTTCTCCGGCAGGCCATCGGCATCCAGTCCACCCCGCCCAACCAGGTGCTGGTCAGCCTGGCGCTGTTCATCACCTTTTTCATCATGAAACCGGTGTGGCAGGACATCTACACCAACGCCCTGTCCCCGTACATGGACGAACAGATCACCTACCAGACCGCCTTCGACCGGGCCCAGGTGCCCATCAAAAAATTCATGCTGGCCAACACCCGGGAAAAGGACATCGCCCTGTTCGTGAAAATCTCCAAAAGCCCCCGGCCCCAGACCAAGGAGGACCTGACCCTCCTGACCCTGATCCCGGCCTTCGCCATCAGCGAACTCCAGACCGCCTTCATCATCGGTTTCGTGATCTACGTCCCCTTCCTGATCCTCGACATGGTGGTGGCCAGCGTCCTTTTGTCCATGGGCATGATGATGCTCCCCCCCGTCATGATCTCCCTCCCCTTCAAACTGATGCTCTTCGTCCTCGTCGACGGCTGGAACATCGTCGTGGGCTCCCTGGTCAACAGCTTCAGGGTGTGAGGCAGGATAAAAAACCCCTGTTGCTTTTCCGGGGCGAGTGACTTTATAATGCGCCTTCATCGTTTTGACCCCATGGACAGCAACAGGAGGCTTGATGGCGCTCGACACCCCCTTTCACTGCGATTCCCACCCCGTTCGCGGGGCCCGTTTGAGTTATCTGGACAGCGGCGGCGACAGGCCGCCCCTTCATTTCTACCACGCCAACGGATTTCCGGTGAGCGTCTATCTGCCCTTCATGACCCGGCTTGCCGAAGATTTCCGGGTCATGGGCATGGGCGTGCGGGGGCAGGACGCCCAGAGCGAAGGCAACACCTCCTGGCATGACGTGGCCGAGGATCTGATCAGCTTTCTCGACGCCCGGAACGCGGGACCGGTCATCGGGGTCGGCCACAGCGTAGGCGGCGCGGCCACCATGATGGCCGCGGCCCTTCGGCCGGACCTGTTTTCAAAAATCATTCTTATCGATCCGGCCATCCTGCCCTACCGCTATGTCCTGGCCATGGCCGTGATCCGGGTGCTGGGCCGGAAAGAGAGCTTCTTCCTTGCCAAACGGGCCCGGGGACGAAAAAACGGCTGGGCCGATCACCAGGCGGCTTACGACTACCTGAAAGACAAGAGCCTGTTCAAAAACTTCGACGACGCCTTTCTGCGATCCTACGTCACCTACGGCCTCACGCCCTCGCCCCGGGGCGGGGTGGAACTGCTCTGCCCGCCGGAAGCCGAAGCCCGGATCTTCGAAAACTACCCCTTAGATGTCTGGCTCTGGCCCAAACGCGTCACGGTCCCGGCCCTGATCATCCGGGGCGAGCATTCCGACGTCCTGTTCCCCCGCTCGGTCCGCCGCTTCTGCGGCAAATGCAAAGGTTCCCAGTCCCACCTGGTCCGCGGCGCCGGCCACCTCGTCCCCATGGAAAAACCCGACGAGGTGCTTTCCGCGGTCAGGCGGTTTGCTCAGGCATAGCCGATCGAAATCGGACAAAAAAGGTTGACAAACACCGGTCAAAAAGACGACTCTCAGGGGCACGAAACAGGTTCCGTCCGTTCGGCTTCGGGACGTCTTCTTTAAAACCCCATCAGCGGGAGTTCAGCCATGACACGTCGGGTGATTTTCAACAAGAAGGGGGGCGTGGGCAAAACCACCATCGCCTGCAATCTGGCCGCCGTCAGCGCCGCCTCCGGCAAGCGGACCCTGGTCGTCGATCTGGATCCCCAGGCCAACGCCGGCCATTATCTGATGAACCACCGCCTTGCTGCGGCCAAAGACAACGGGAAAACCCTCTACGATTATTTCAAGGCCGTTTTAGACGGGGGCAGCGCCTTCACCTTCAATCCCTTCTTTCCCCGGCCGGACCGGGGCGACCGGGATCTTGGCCCCTTCATCCACCCCACCGATTTCGACAACCTGTGGATCGCCCCGGCCCATCCCATGCTGACCGATCTGGAAACCCAGCTGGCGAGCCGTCACAAGATCTACAAACTGAGGGAGGCCCTGGATGCCCTTTCAGGCTTCGACGCCGTGTTCATCGACACGCCCCCGGCCCTGAATTTTTTCAGCCAGTCGGCCCTGATCGCCGCCGCCAAATGCCTGATCCCCTTTGACTGCGACGCTTTCTCACGGGACGCCGTCTACGAGGTGGGACGCCATATCGGCGACATCCAGAGCGACCACAACCCCGACCTTCACGTGGAAGGCATCGTGGTCAATCAGTTCACGCCCCGGGCCAACCATCCCCGGGAGATCGTCGCATCCCTGATCGCCGAGGGCCTGCCCATTCTCCAGACCCGGCTGTCCTCGTCGGTCAAAATCCGGGAATCCCACCAGTCGGCCCTGCCGATGATCGCCCTCGATCCCCGGCACAAGCTTTCGGCGGAATTTACGGCTCTGTACCGGGAAATCGAAGACGGCGTCTGACCGGAACACGAGGCATGACGGCGACCCGGCATCATCGGGATCTGAGGTCGAAAGACAAGGTTCACGGCAACCCTCACCCCCGGCCGGCATGAAATCTGCTCTACCTTTCCCCGTACGTGAATCATCGACCGGAAGCGTCAAAATTCCAACGGGGCCTCGCGGCCCATTATCATCACGGCAGGTGTCCATGACTCCGGAATTCGTCGTCTCCTTCGCCAAGGAAGGCCTTATCCTCACCCTGGTCCTTGCCGCGCCCATGCTGGTGCTGGGCCTGACCGTGGGGCTGGCGGTCTCGATCTTTCAATCGGTCACCTCCATTTCGGAAATGACCCTGACCTTCATTCCCAAAATTGTGGCCGTGTTTCTGGGCATCATCTTCTTCGCGCCCTGGATGCTCGAGAAGATCATGACCTTCACCATCAACATCATCACCAACATCCCCATCTACATCAGGTGATATGGACATTCTGAGTTTTTCCGCAGGCGAGTACAAGATCTTCCTCCTGATTCTGATCCGGGTCAGCATCGTGCTGTTCATGTTTCCGGTGTTCAGTTCGCCGGTGGTGCCCACCATGGCCAAAGCCGGGCTGGCCCTTCTGATCACCTTTATTCTGTATCCGGTGGCCCCCGTCTCCCCCGAGCGGTTTCCCGACGACAACCTGTCCTTTGCCGTGCTGGTGGTCGGCGAGGTCATCGTGGGCATGATCCTCGGATACACGGTGGACATTTTTTTCGGGGCGGTCCAGCTGGCCGGCGAGATCATCGGCTTCCAGATGGGTTTTTCCATGATCAACGTCATCGACCCCCAGTCCGGGGCCAACATCTCGATGATGTCCCAGATCGCCTACCTGACGGCCATCCTTCTGTTCATCCTGTTAAACGGCCACCACACCGTCATCCTGGCCCTGTCCGAAAGCTTCCGCATCGTGACCATGGGAGATATTTATCTGAAAGCCGGACTGCTCGAGCAGCTGAAAACCATGGTCACCGGCCTGTTCGTGCTCGGTGTCAAGATGGCGGCACCGGCCATGGCTGCCCTGATTTTCACCAACGCCGCCTTCGGCATCTGCGCCAAATTCGTGCCCCAGATGAACATCATGATCGTTGCCTTTCCCCTCCAGATTTTCATAGGACTGGTCACCTTCGGATTTGTGCTCCAGGTGGTCGGCATCTTCGCACGGCGTTTCAACGCCGACTTTCTGAAACTTCTGGCCACCCTTCTGGCGTGGCTGGGCGGATAAGGGAGGGGGTATGGCTGATGACGGCATGCAGGAAAGGACAGAACCTGCAACCGCTAAAAAACGCCGTGAGGCGCGTGATGACGGCGATGTTGCCCGAAGTGTGGAGGTGCCGTCGGTTTCGGTACTCCTCGGCGGGGTCTGTGCGGTTTACGCGGCGTCGGGTTTCATGTACCGGAACATCACCGCCGTCATGCGGGACTGCTTCTCGTTCACAACGGTTCCCGATTTCACGGACCAGCATTGCATAAGTCTCCTTTACCGTTATTCGGCGGAATTCTTCCTGACCTTCGCCCCGGTGATGGTCACGGTGTTTGTCCTGGCCCTTTTCACCAACATCTACATGGTGGGGTTCCATATTTCCTGGAAAGCCCTCCGTCTGAGATTCACCAAGCTGGATCCCATCCGCGGCATCAAGGGAAAGTTCTCCTTGTCATCCCTCATCGAACTGTTCAAAAGCATCGCCAAGCTGTCCATCACCGGTCTTCTGGCCTGGCTGGCCGTCCGGGGTGAGCTGGACCGGATGATGACGCTCTACGACCTGTCCGTGGGGCAGATCATGCTCTACCTTCTAAAGGTGATCTTCAAGATCTTCATCTGGGTGATCATTCCCATGGTAGCCGTGGCCTACGCCGATTACTTCTACCAGAAGTGGCAGTTTGAGGAAAAACTCAAGATGACCAAGCAGGAGGTCAAGGATGAGCGAAAACAGACCGAAGGCGACCCACAGATCAAATCCCGGATCCGGACCCTCCAGTACGAAGCCGCCCGTAAACGCATGATGGCCGAAGTGCCCAAGGCCGACGTGATCGTCACCAACCCCACCCATCTCGCCGTGGCCATCCGCTATGATCCCCTGTCCATGAAAGCCCCCAAGGTGGTGGCCAAGGGCGCGGGCCTCGTGGCCCAAAAAATCAGGGAAATCGCCGCCGGGGCCGGTGTGCCGGTCATCGAGAACAAGGAATTGGCCCGGAACTTGTATAAGACAGTGGACATCGGTTCGGAAATACCCGGCGACTTCTACCGGGCCGTGGCGGAAGTTCTGGCCTATGTCTTCAAAATGAAGGGCCGGGGCCTCTGACGCCCGATGCTTCCTGTCCGGATCATGATGTCATCGATCCGACAATGCGCCAAAATACGGACAAGGGCGCCGCCGAACCGGAACCAAGGACGCTCAAGGAGTACCGCCGTGGCAACCGTACAGGACATCTTCTCGGACATTCGCAAGGACACCGCCGACATCGGCATGGTCATCGGCGTCATCGCCATTCTGGTCACCATGATTCTGCCGGTGCCTCCCGTGCTTCTCGACCTTCTCCTGGCGCTGAACATCTCGCTTGGCATCATCGTCCTCATCACCACCATCTATACGGTCAAACCCCTGGATTTCGGCATCTTCCCTCCCCTGCTTTTGGTTCTGACCCTGTTCCGGCTGTCCATCAACGTGGCGTCCACCCGCCTGATTCTCTTACGGGGCAGTGAAGGACCCGATGCCGCGGGATCGATCATCCAGGCCTTCGGCAATTTCGTGGTCGGAGGCAATTACGTGGTGGGCCTGGTCATTTTTCTGATTCTGGTTCTGGTCAATTTCAAGGTCATCACCGCCGGTTCGGGCCGCATCGCCGAAGTGGCCGCCCGGTTTACCTTAGACGCCATGCCCGGCAAGCAGATGGCCATCGACGCGGACCTGAACGCCGGGCTGATCGACGAGGTCGAGGCCCGGCAGCGCCGTGAGAAGATCGCCCGGGAGGCCGAATTCTTCGGGGCCATGGACGGTGCCAGTAAATTCGTCCGCGGAGACGCCGTGGCCGGCCTGATCATCACGGGCATCAACATCGTGGGCGGCTTTGTCATCGGCGTATTCCAGCAGGGCATGCCCATGGCCGACGCGGCCGGAATCTACACCCTCCTGACCGTGGGCGACGGTCTGGTCAGCCAGATCCCGGCCCTGATCATCTCCACGGCGGCCGGTATCCTGATCTCCCGGTCCAGTTCGGAAAAAAAGATGGGCGACGAGTTCGCCCGGCACATCTTCGCCAAGGATATTCCCATCTATGTGGGCTCGGTCATCGTCTTCCTGTTCGGTCTGGTACCCGGCCTTCCGGCCTTTCCCTTCATGACCCTGTCCCTGGCCCTGGCCGGAACCGTGTATTTTTTCAAGGACAGCATCCTGGCCGATGAAACGGCCCTGGTCGAGCAGGAAGCCGCCGGAGGCCCAACCCCGGAGGACGCCGGGCCCGAAGACGTGGAGCATCTTCTGTCCCTGGACAGCATGGAACTCGAAGTGGGCTACGGCCTGATTCCCCTGGTGGACAAATCCCAGGACGGCACGCTTCTGGGCCGCATCCGGGCCATCCGGAGGCAGTTTGCCACGGAAATGGGCATTATTATCCCGCCCATCCACATCCGTGACAATCTCAAGCTTCGGCCGTCCGAGTACCGCATGCTGATCAAGGGCACCGACATCGCCGGGGGCGAGCTGATGATCAACCATCTTCTGGCCATGGACCCCGGCGACGTGATGCAGAAAATCGACGGCATTCCCACCACCGAACCGGCCTTCAACCTTCCGGCCCTGTGGATTCCCCCGGACCGTGAGGAAGACGCCAAGTTCGCCGGCTACACCGTGGTGGACAACTCGACGGTCATGGCCACCCACATCACCGAAATTATCCGCAGCAACGCCGCCGAACTCCTGGGCCGCCAGGAAGTGCAGCAGCTGCTAAGCAACCTGGCCAAGACCAGCCCCAAGGCCGTGGAAGAGCTGGTGCCCAACGTCATGAGCCTGGGCATGGTCCAGAAAGTGCTCCAGAACCTGTTGCGGGAGCGGGTGTCCATCCGCAACCTTCTGGGCATTGTCGAAACCCTGGCCGATTACGGACCCATGAGCAAGGACACGGATCTTCTGACCGAATACGTGCGCCAGAAACTGGGCCGGTTCATCCTGGGGCCCTTCATCCAGCCCGACGGCACCCTGCCCGTGCTGACCCTGTCCCCGGACATCGAGGAACTGGTCGTCAAACACATCCAGCAGACCGAACACGGCGCCTATCTGGCCATGGACCCGGCCAAGGCCGAAAAAATCATCCGCTCGGTCCGCACCGAGGTGGAAAAGAAAATGATGATGAATCTGCAGCCGATCCTGCTCTGTTCACCGGGTATCCGGCGTCATCTGAGGAAAATGATCGAACAGTACGTGCCCTCGGTGATGGTGATCTCCCATGCCGAGATCGCTCCCAACATCAGCATCAAAGCCGTGGGAAAGGTGAGTGTGTAACATGACCGTAAAAACCTATTCCGCTTACAGCATGCAGGCCGCCATGGCCCAGGTCAAGGAAGACATCGGCGAAGACGCCCTGATCCTCTCCACCCGGCGGATTCCGCGTCCGCCCATGGATCCCTATGGAAAAGACACCTTTCAGATCGAGGCCACCCGGTCCGGAGCAGACCCGGTCAAGACCGCGCCGTCGCTCTCTCCGCGAACGGTTGCGGCTTCGCCGCCCGTCCGGAACGACGGGCGTCCGCCCCTGACCGTCAAAACGAACGGGCACAAGCCCCCGCGGTTTCCGGGTGTCGGACCGGCACCGGTCGACCCCCTGCCCGGGTTCGATCTGGGGGATCTCCGGGAACTTCTGCGCTACACCAGTTTCAACGACGACGTCATCGACCTCATGACGGGCAACCGGGCGGCATTCAAGGTCTATTCACGGCTGCTGATGTCGGGCCTGTCGGAAAAGCGGGTGAAATCCCTGTTGAAAAAAGGAACGGACAGCCCCGACGCCACCGAAGACGATTTCACCCTGAGCGTGTTCAGGGGGCTTCTCTCGTCCATCGACACCGCCGATCCCTTCGGCGGATCCGATGCCCGGACGGCCGCCTTCATCGGTCCCACCGGCGTCGGCAAAACCACCACCATCGCCAAGCTGGCGGCGGAACTGTCCATGAAGCGCAAAAAACGGGTGGGGCTGGTATCCGTGGACAACTACCGGATCGGGGCGCTGGATCAACTGAAAACCTACTCGTCGATCATCGGACTGCCCTGCATTCCGGCCTTCACGGCCGCCGATCTGAAAAAAGCACTAAACAAATTATCCTCCATGGATTATGTTCTGATCGACACGGCCGGCCAGAGCCACCTGGACACGGCCCGCATGGCGGATCTGAAAAAAATCCTCGGAGCGGTTCCGGGCATCGTAAGGCATCTGGTGATCAATGCGTCCATGGGCCGTCTCGACATGAAAGACGTGGTCGAGCGCTTCGCGGTCCTCGATCCTTCAAGCTATGTCTTTTCGAAGGTCGACGAAACCAACCGCTGCGGCAGAATTGTCGACCAGATGATGGATCACCCCATGCCGCTGTCGTTTATCACCAACGGTCAGGAAGTGCCGGAAGATCTGATTGTTGCAAGCCCCAAACATGTTCTGCAACTGCTCCTGTCCCCGGAAACCTTCCGGAAATAGGCGCCTTCGGGCGGAGCGAACACCATGGAGACGGACATATCGTGGATCAGGCCAGTAATTTGAGGAAAATGATGAAACAGGAACACCAGCGTCTGAAAGGTCAGGACCGTCAGACCCCGTATCCGGACCAGGGCGACGGCCCCCGGGTCTTTTCAATCACCAGCGGCAAGGGCGGCGTGGGGAAAACCAACATGGTCGCCAATCTGGCCCTGGCCTTCACCCGCATGGGCAAACGGGTGCTGATCTTCGACGGGGATCTGGGGCTGGCGAACATCGATATCGTGCTGGGCGTCCACCCCAAATACAACATCAGCCATGTGATCTCGGGTGAAAAGGAACTCACGGAAATCATCGCCCGGACCCCGTCGGGCATCAGCATCATCCCGGCTCTGTCCGGCGAGGAGTCCATGAGCGAACTGTCCGAAGGCCAGAAGCTGATCCTTCTGTCCGAATTCGAAACCATTGAAAATCAGTTCGATGTGGTGCTGGTCGATACGGCCGCCGGGATTTCCGCCAATGTTATTTACTTTAATTTGGCGGCCGAAGAGTGTATAGTGGTGGTCACCGGTGAACCCACATCCATTACGGATGCATACGGCATCATCAAGGTCCTTTACGGTCACGGGGCGAAGCACTTCAAGCTCCTGGTCAACATGGTCGCGGACGAGAACGAGGCCAAAGCCGTTTACTTTACGCTCAGTCAGGCCGCCGCCCGTTTTCTCAAGGGAGCGGTCACCGAATACATCGGCTTTGTCCCCGCAGACAGGCATGTCAGGGACGCGGTCATCGCCCGGACGCCCCTTATCGAAACGTTTCCCGATTCACCGGCGGCCCTGGCCGTCGGCGCCCTGGCCGGTCGGCTCCTTGCCTCGTCCCGGCGCACCGACCTTGACGGCAACATCAAATTTTTCATGCAGCGCCTGCTGAGGGTCTGATCGAATCCGGCGGGCTCTGGCGGCATTCACACGGATTATCGGAAAAAACCATGATCCAGGAATACGAAAAGACCGAAAGCCAGGTTCAAAGCAGTTATTTCAGTCCCAGGGAACGGGAACAGATGATTGCCAAATACGCCTATCTGGTCAAATACCTGGCCGGACGGGTGGCCAGTCGCATTCCATCGAACGTGGTCTTCGATGAACTGATCAGCGCCGGATCACTGGGGCTGATCGATGCCGTGGACAAATACGACCCCAAGAAAAACGTGGGCCTGAAAACCTACGCCCAGTACCGGATCAAGGGCGCCATCCTCGACGAGTTGAGAAACATGGACTGGTACTCCCGGTCCATGCGCAAAAAAATCCAGGGCATTGAAAAAGCCGTCCACACGGTGGAGGCCCGGGAGGGTCGTCCGGCCTCGGACATGGAAATCGCCGAGGAACTGGACCAGCCCCTGGACAGCTACTATAAAGTGCTGTCGGACATCCACGGCGCGGCCCTTTTGAGCCTGGATGACTACATCCGGAACGGCGACGGAGGCAACGACACCTCGGCAACCACCTTCAGCGACGGCATGCGCAGCGACGACAGCCCCTCCGAATCCCTGATCCACAGTGAACTCAGGGACGTTCTGGCCGCCGCCGTCCAGAAGCTGACGGAAAAGGAACAGATGGTGATCTCCCTGTATTATTACGATGAACTGACCCTCAAGGAGATCGGACAGGTCATGGAGCTCACCGAATCACGCATCTGCCAGATTCACACCATGGCCCTGATCAAACTGAAGGCCAAGGTCAAGGAATACAAAAGCGCCTGATTATGGCTGACACCGACAGCAAATACAAAGACAGCTTTATCAGTCAGGACGAACTGGACCGGCTTCTTGCCGAAGCCGACGGCTTAGGGCCCGAGGCGTTCGCCCCGTCTACCCCTGACGCATCGACACCCGCCGATGATGCGGAGGAGATGATCAGTCAGGACGACATCGACGCCCTGCTCAGTCTGGCCGACGGCCCCGCCGATACCCCGGCGGCCGAAGAGAACGAGGTGATCACCCAGGACGATATCGACGCCCTGCTGAACGCAAGACCCGCCGCCCGGCCCGCCCCCCCGGCCGAAACACCGCCCGCAGACGATGACGATGACCTGGACGTGGGCGCAGACCTGGATCTGGTCACCCCCGAGGATATCGAAAAACTGCTTCGCTCCGATACCCCGAAGCCCGCCCAGAAATCGGACCCGGGGGGCCTTGACACCATCACCCCCGAAGATCTGATGGGGCTGTCCGCCGGCATGGAAATCAAGGCCGAAGCCGGTCCCCTGACCGGCGATGACGATGCCCTGATCTCCCAGGAGGATATCAACGCCCTGCTGGCCGGGGCCGCCGCGACGCCGAAGCCCGCCCCCGAACCGCCCGTCAACACCCCGCCGCCGCAGACGCCCGCCCCTGAAGCGGCAGAGCTCCCGGAAGAAGAAAACCTGATCAGCCAGGAAGACATCGACAGCCTGCTGGCCGGTGCGGGCATGCTCACCGGCGAGGAGAAACCGGCGTCAACCGCGGACGAAGAAACCAACCTGATTTCCCAGGAAGACATCGACAAACTACTTTTGGGAAAAAGCGACGAGGTGGAAGCCGAGGCCGAAGAAACCCTGATCGACCAGGAGGATATCGATCGCCTTCTGAATGCGGCTCAGCCCTTTGACGACAGCCGCCTTACCACCGCCGCATCGCCTGAAAAGCTGATTTCCCAGGAAGACATCGACAAGCTGCTCAGTGAAGAACCGGGCCGGGCTCAGCCCCTGGAAGACCGTCTTGCCGACCAGGTCATTCTTGAAGCCAAGCCCGGCGACGATGCCCCCGCACCCAAAGGGGACGTGCGCTGGTACCGGTCCCGGCCGGCCGTCAGCCTTGCGGCCGTGGCCCTGGTCCTGGTGGTCAGCCTGGTCTCGCTGATGTTCTTTTCAGAAAAACCGGAACCCGACCTTTCCGTTCATGAGCAGGCCCCGGCGTTCGACACCCCGGCCGTGCCGGACACCGCCGGGCCCGATGACGCCCCGGCACCCGCACCGGCCCCGGACATCATTCGGGTCACCATGAACGGCTTTCTCGTGCCCGCACCGGCCCATATCAAAGGCGCCGCCTACATCGCCCTGGACATGACCCTTGAAATATCCGATGCCCCCTCGGATCCCATTAAAGATTATGAACCCTTTTTCCGAAATATTGTGTATGAGGTGATCAACAAGGCCTTTGTTCTCCAGAGTGAAGCCCGGATTGTCGAGGCGGACCTCAAGAAAATGATCAAAGAGGCCTTGAACGATGCCCTGTCCGAAGGTTCCGTGTCCCGAATCGATTTTGAGGGATTCACGGCGGGATAGCGCATCAGCTTTTATGGGCACCCGACACAGGGGAAAAGGCTATGACAACGATTCCGAATCTGAATATCGTCATCCAGCAGGGTGATGCGGTGCGCGAGTCGCACAACATCAAGAACCAGGCTCTGGATACGGCCCAGCATGTGGCCTTTCAGCGGCTGGAAGACGAAGATCGGAAACGGACCATGGTGTCCCAGACCGAGGAGGCGGAAAAAGTCCTGTTCAACAAGGAGCATTCCGGCGACGGTAAGCGTCGGCAGGAGAACCGGTCGCCCCGGAAAAAACCGGACACCGAACCCGCGGACAAGGCTGTGGATATCGATACCCCGGGCCGTCTGCTCAATACCGTCGCCTGACACCGTCCGGGCACAACCCACAGGATCACCGTTCATGATGGCCATGTTTTCCACCGAATTCTGGATCCTGTTCCAGATGCTTGCAATCGTCATTCTTCTGGGCCTTTTGGTTTATTTCATCCGCCATGGGCGCAGCGTTTCCGCTCAGGATCAGGATCAGGCTGCGGACTGCGCCCGTCGCATCGTGGCCCTGATGGAGCCCCTTCTGAACGAGGCCGACGCCGCAGCCCGGGTGTTCGAGGGCCAGATCGCCGAAAAAAAGCAGCTGATCCGTGATCTCAACGACAAGCTGGACAGCCGGATCATCAGCCTCAACCTTCTGCTCAACCGCGCCGACGCCTGCCTGGACCGGGCCCGCAGCGGCGACCGGGCGCCGGGGGTCCTTCCCGATGCGGTGATGGACACGCAGCAGGCCATTTTGGATCTGTATCGCCGGGGTCTTGAGCCTGCGGCCATTGCCGAAAAACTTTCCGTTCCGGCCCAGGAAGTGGATCTGGTCATCGCCCTGAAGAAGAAATGCACCGCCATGGAACAGGACCCATGAAGGTAAACGCCCATGACCCTCGTGTCCCGCATACGTCTGTCCTCCGCCGAACTGGTTCTGGATCTGCTCCAGGACAGGAAACTCCCTGCCGGGTTCCGGGACAACCAGCTGATCGAAGCCAAGGTCGTCGAGGTGCTGCCCCAGGGCCGGGCCCAGCTCCGGATCGACGGGCGGCAGGTGGACGTGAAAACCCATGTGCCCCTCACCGAACATGACACCCTGATTCTCAAGGTCGTCCGACAGGGAGACGAGCAGGTTCTCAAACTGGTCGAAGCCCAGCGCCCCGTGACTCAGGCTCCGGGACTTTCCGACATGCGTTCCCTGGGTATTCAGGGTCCCCACGGCATTCTCGCACGCCTGCTCAACAGCCCGCCCGCCGGGCTAACCCGTCACGATCCGCCTGCTCCCATGCCGTCCCCCGGCCCGGCCGAAACCGCAACGGATAGCCCCGTTCACCAGGGCGGCCCGCATCCCGCGGGCAACGCCCCCCAGACGACCCCGCCCCCCCTGGTCCTGAAAACCGCTGCCCGGCCCGTCCCGGAACCGATCCTGACCCTTTCCGGAACCCGGACCATTCCTCCGGAACTGACGCTGTCGATGATGCTCACCCTCGACCGGTCACGGCCCCCGCTCCCCGAGCCTCTGGTCAACGCCCTTCTGGCCCGGCTGAACACGCTGACGGCCCGGGCTCCGGCTGCGACGGACACGCCTGCTGTGCCGACCACGCCCATGGCCCGGCTCGAGCAGCGAGCCCTGGCCCTGTTCGACGCCCTGCCGTCCAAGGACAGAAACCTCCTGATGCAGGCGCTGCGCGAGCCGACCCTGCCCCTGTCCGAAAAAATCAGGCGGATTTTCCCGCCCCGTCCCGACACGCCCCCCATGGACCGGACGTTTTCGGAACTTAAATCCGCCGTTCTCAAGGTTCTGACCAACCACCCCCGAATCCCGGCCGACATCACCCCGAGCCCGGGAGCGCCGCTTCCGTCAACCCCTTCCCTTTCACCGGAATCGAACACCCCGGCCGACACAGGCATGGTCAACCGCTTAAGGCACCTGATCCGGACCATGGCCCTGACCGACGACAAACCGTTCGAGCCCGCAGCCCTCATGCGCCTCGTGAAAAACAGCGGCCTGATGTGGGAAGCCAAGATCCGGTCCTTCACCGAGTCCCTGACGTCGGGGCCTGAAAAACCGGGGGCCGAACCGACGCCCCTCCCCCGGGTGACCGATGATGTGAAGGCCCTGTCCATGAAACTGGCCGACAGCCTGGAATCCGGCGGCCGGGACACCGCCGAGACCCTCCGGCGATTCGTGGACAGCCTCGACAAAATGCAGATCCTGAACAGTCACAGTGCCGACGATGCCGGGCGTTATCTCCTGCCCCTGCCTTTTTTTTCAGGCCAGAGTCTGAGCTTCGGCCAGCTGTTCATCGACCTGGACCGCAGGCCGGAAAAGCCGGGCAAACCGGGTGACCGGATGATTCGGGTGGCCTTTCTGCTGGACATGAGCGTGTTGGGGCATGTCCAGGCGGATTTCGCGATCTTCCGGAAATCGCTGGGAGGGGAATTCATTGTCGAAACCCCTCAGGCCAAAGAGGAGCTGGATCGGGCCCTGCCCGACTGCGTCGCGGACCTGACCCGGAAAGGGTACACCGTCACTCGGATGGAATGCCGCCTGGCCGAACCCGGCGCCCTAACCGGGCAATCCCTTGCCGAACGCATGGTTGACCGGGGCGACGGCGCCGTCAACATTCTGATATAGGATTCCGGCCATGACGAAAAAACGAAAAAAAGCGGTGGCCCTGCGCTACGACCCCCTCACGGACCGTGCCCCGAAGGTCACCGCCAAAGGCGCGGGCGATACGGCGGAACGGATCATCGCCATTGCCCGCGAGCATGATATCCCCATCCGGGACGACGCCGATCTGGTCGAGGTGCTCTCACGCCTCGACATTGAAAAGGAAATCCCCCCAGATGTCTATGTGGTGGTGGCCGAACTGCTGGCCTTTGTCTACTCGGTTAACGGAAGAAAAAAACCTTTTAAGCGGCATGACGCATGAAAACCCTTCTGGTCAGTGAAAATAAAATTGTGGCCAAGCTGATTGTTCATGAAATCATGAACAAAAACAGGGAAATCGCCGTCTTCGAATCCTGTGACGACATCCTGTCCCACATCAGGGCCTACATGCCGGATCTGGTCCTGGTGTATTCGGACCACCTGATCAGCCTGATCCGAACCATCCGCGAAGCGAAACTGTTCATGCCCGGCAGCCGCGTCCCCCTGCCGATTCTGGCCATCATCGAACACGACGAACCGTCCCGGATCGATGAAGCCTGGGCCGCCGACGTCACCAAGATCCTTCTGGCGCCCTTTGAAAAGTCCGAACTGCTGGACGCGGTGTGCAGCCTTTACGATTCCAAAAAAAACCTGGCCAACGCCACGATTCTCGTGGTCGACGACGCACGGTTCATCCGCAAGGTGGCCTCGGACGCCCTCGGTCAGGCCGGCTTCCATGTGCTCACCGCCGAAAACGGCAAAGAGGCCTGGTCGATCCTGAACGATGAAACGCAGCCGAAAATCGACCTGGTGATCACCGACCTGCACATGCCGGAAATGAACGGGGAAGAGCTGTGCATCAAAATCCGCAAGCACAAGACCCTGGGCCGGATCCCCGTGATTTTCCTGACCTCCCAGGGCGGGGAAAGCACCGAACTTCGCATCCTCAAAGCCGGGGCCTCGGATTTTCTGACCAAACCCTTCACCAAAGACCTGCTGCTGGCCCGGATCACGGTCCATCTGGAAAGCTGGATTCTCACGAAAAAGCTCAACGATCTGGTCGACGCACGGACCGCCAACCTGGCCAAGGCCAAGGAAGAGGCCGAACGGGCCGACAAGGCCAAAAGCCAGTTTCTGGCCAACATGAGCCACGAAATACGAACGCCCATAAACGGCATCATCGGTTTCACGGCCCTGGTGCTGGACATGGACCTGACCGACGAACAGCGCGAGGCCCTGATCACGGTCAACCAGTGTTCCGAAACCCTGCTGTCCCTGATCAACGACATCCTCGACCTGACCAAGATCGAATCGGATAAAATCGAACTTGAAGCCATCGACTTCAATCTGGAGGATCTGCTTTACGAAACCTGCGATATCGTCAAGACACGGCTCAGCAGCGGCAAAGTGGACCTTTTGGTGCATGTCGACGAAGACATCGACGCCATGGTCAAGGGCGACCCCACTCGCCTCCACCAGGTGATCATGAACCATCTGAGCAATGCGGCCAAATTCACCGAGGAGGGTCACATTCTGGTCGAAGCGAAAAATGCCGGTGAAGACCCGTCGCACCTTTACGTGGAGATTTCCATCAGCGACACGGGCATCGGCCTTTCCGACGAGCAGCTGGGAAAAATCTTCGATCCCTTCACCCAGGCCGACGGCAGCACCACACGCCGCTATGGCGGTACCGGCCTGGGCCTGACCATCGCCCGGCGACTGGTCGGTCTGATGGGGGGCAGCCTCCATGTGGAAAGCCGGGTGGGAAAAGGATCGCGTTTCTACTTTACCGTGGCCCTGGAACGGGCCCAGGCAGGCGACGACGGGCAATACCCCGTGCTCGAAGAGGACATCATCGGGAAACACTGCCTGATCGTCGACGACAACCCGGCGGCCCTGCGCATCGAGGCCGACATCGTCTCCCGGGTGGGCATGATTCCCAAAACGGCGGCCTCGGCCCGGGAGGCCCTTGAGGTCATCGACGGAAACGACCGTTTGATCCTTTTGGATATCATGATGCCGGACATGGACGGCTACATGCTGATCGAGGCCCTGAAAAGCCGGTTGAAGGACGCCATGCCGCCGGTCATCGCCGTCACCGCCGACACCCGGACCGGCATTGTCCGGCAGATCGAGAAAAGCGGTTTTTCCGGCTACCTGTTCAAGCCGGTCCGACGAAAGTCCCTGATCAACATGGTCCACCGTGTCATGGGCCTTGCGACGGCCCCGGGCAAAGGCCCCCTGTTGACCGAACAGGCCGTCTCCCGGAAAAAATCGCCCGGCCTGAAGATTCTGGTGGCCGAGGACAACACGGTCAACCAGACCCTGGCCGTGAAAATGCTGACCAAGATGGGGCACCGTCCCGATATCGCCGAGGACGGCCGCATGGCCGTGGACATGGCGCTGAACGCCGCCTACGACATCGTGCTGATGGACATGCAGATGCCCCGGATGGACGGCCTGGAAGCGACCCGCCACCTTCGGTTCAAAGGGGTGACGACACCCATTGTGGCCATGACGGCCAACGTGTTCGAATCGGACCGGGACGCCTGTCTGTCGGCGGGGATGAACGCCTTCATCTCCAAACCGTTCAAACGGGAAGCGATCCGGGACATTCTCCAGACGTACTGCCCGACCCATGACGACATGGGTTTGATTTGACGGACAAGGCGTGTTATCTTAAAGGTCATTGCGCACCATCGGCCCACACATCCATCACAACGCTTATGACAGAAGGTGATATTCATTGAATGCGATCAAGGCAGGCTACCGGCCGACCGGATTCCTGAAATGGGTCCCCCCCGTAAGTTCGATCCTTCTGGCTCTGTTGTTTACGGTATTCATCGTCAAGCTTGACGACCACACCGAAAAACGAGCCCAAACGCGGATGAACGAGCATGCCCGGGTGGTGGCCGGAAACCTCTGGAACTTCAACCTGGAAGGTGTCCGGGCTTACCTGGATCTGGCCGCTGAAACCTACGGCTACGAGAGTGTCGTGATCACCGACCACCGGGGGCATCTGTTCTGGAGCCTTCCCCAGCGGCCCTGTTCCGGCCTCGAAGGCCGACTGCTCAAAACGGGGCTGATTCCCCGAATTCCCCTGTCCTCCCCGATCGCCTACGAGGGACGGCCCATCGGCACGATCGAGGCGGTCTGGGTCAAAAACACCCTGGCCGAAAAAGCCTACGCCTTTTTCTTCCTGACGCTCTGTCTGACGGTGGTATTCCTGTATATCCGCGTCCTCGAAGAAAAAGCGGCCCTTGAAGACAACGTCCGGGAGCGGACCCGTGAACTGTTAAATTCCAACACGGCTCTCAAGCATGAGATTGTCGAGCGGGCCCGCATCGAGGAAGCCCTTCGGAACAGCGAGGAAAAGCACCGGTTCCTGGCCGAAAACATCAACGACGTGATCTGGACCATGGACCTCGACCTGAACTACACCTACATCAGCCCGGTGGCCGGGAAACTCCACGGCTGGACCGACGAGGACCTGAAGACCCTGACCGTCAAGGATGTCCTGACCCCGGAATCTTACGAAATCGCCGCCGCCAAGCTGGGCGAAGAACTGGTCACGGGAAGTCAAACCGGCCGGTACAACCGCTCGGTCACCCTGATTCTCGAAATGTACTCCAAGGACGGCAGCACCCTTTTCTGTGAAATCAAGTCCTCGTTCATCGTAAACGAAGACGGGGTCCCCACCGGTATCATGGGGGTGACCCGCAACATCACCGACCGGATGAAGGCCCAGCAGGAAAAAGACGCCCTTGAACGGCAGCTGGACCGGTCCCGGAAAATGGAGTCGTTGGGCCTCCTGGCCGGCGGGGTGGCCCACGACCTGAACAACGTGCTTTCAGGCATCGTCAGTTATCCGGAAATTCTGCTGCTGGATTTACCCGAGGACAGCCCCCTTTATCGCCCCATCAGCCTGATAAGGGATTCGGGCCTGAAGGCGGCGGCCATCGTGGAGGATCTTTTGACCCTGGCCCGGCGCGGAGTCATGGCCAAGGAAACCATGGTGCTCAACCACACCATCAACGAATACCTGGCCTCCCCGGAGCATGAAAAATTGATGGCCTTTCACCCCCGGGTGTCCATCCGCCTTCAATTGGAAGATCAGCTGCCCGGCATCAAAGGCTCTCGGCTCCACATCAAGAAAACCCTGATGAATCTGGTGGCCAACGCCGCCGAGGCCCAACCCCGGGGCGGCACCATCACCCTGTCCACCCAGAGCCGCTATCTGGATAAACCCATGACCGGGTTTTACGCGGTCGATGAGGGCGAATACGTGGTCCTGACCGTGTCCGACGAGGGTGAAGGCATATCGGAAAACGACATGCAGCGAATCTTCGAGCCGTTTTACACCAAGAAAGTCATGGGCCGAAGCGGGACGGGGCTGGGGCTGGCCGTGGTCTGGGGCACGGTCCAGGATCACAAGGGGTTTATCAATCTCAGCAGCCACCTGGGCCTTGGCACCGTGTTCGAGCTCTATTTCCCTCTGGTGCGGGCCACGGACACCGACAAAGAGGAACCGGCCACCATCGAATCGATCATGGGCAAGGACGAACGGATCCTGGTGGTCGACGATGTGACGGAACAGCGCGAAATCGCAGGCCGTATGCTCAGCCGCCTGAATTATCAGGTCCATACCGTGTCCTCGGGCGAGGAGGCCGTGGAGTACCTGAAGCACCACCAGGCGGACTGCGTGGTGCTGGACATGATCATGGATCCGGGCATGGACGGCCTGGACACCTACAAGCAGATCATCGCCATGAACCCCGATCAGAGGGCCATCATCGTCAGCGGCTATTCGGAAACGGATCGGGTGAGGGAAGCCCAGCACCTGGGCGTGGCCCATTACATCAAAAAACCCTACATGATCGAGAGCATCGGCCAGGCCATCCGGCAGGCGCTCAACCGGTGACCCGAAGCCGACCCGTCAGGGAACCCCAAACAGATCGATCAGCCCCAGGCTGAGAACGGGCAGGTAGGTGATCAGCAGAAGGCAGCCGATCAGGATCAGGATAAACGGCAGGGTTGACCGGTAAAGGGACAAAATGGGGCGGTCGAATCGCAAGGCGGCGATAAAGAGGTTCATGCCCACCGGAGGGGTCGAATAGCCGATTTCCATATTGGCCAGGAAGATGATCCCCAGATGCACGGGATGCACCCCGTAAGCCTGGGCCAGGGGGAGAATCAGGGGAACCACCACGAAAATCGCCGAATAGATATCCAGAAAACAGCCGACGAGCAGCAAAAAGACGTTGAGGGCCATCAGAAAGGCCGGCCGCGAGTCGATGACCTGCCTGATGGCGTCCAGCATGATCATGGGCACCTGGGCATCGACCATGTAGTTGGTCAGACCGTAGGCCGCCCCCATGATGATCAGCATGGCCCCGGAAAGGGCGATGCTCCGCGTCATTACCCCGTAGACGGCCTTTACCGGGATATCCCGATACACCAGCACCTCGATCACCAGGGTATAGACCACCGTCAGGGTGGCCACCTCGCCCAGGGTGACGAACCCGCCGAACAGGCCGCCCATGACGATGACGGGGATGGCCAGTTCCCATTTGGCCACAAAAACGGCCCGCATCACGTCACGGAGGGTTCCCGGCAGGCGGGGCACCTTGTTTCGCCGGGCCACGGCCATGCTGAACAGGGCCAGCACCACGATCAGCAGAAGACCGGGAAAAAGCCCGGCCACAAAGGTCTGGGTGATACCCGTTTCAGCCACCACCGCATACATGATCAGCGGAAGGCTGGGAGCGAACAAAAGCCCCAGGCTGCCCGACGAGGTCAACAGCCCCAGGGAAAAGGATTCGGGATACCCCCGGCGGATCAAGGCCGGAAACAACAGCCCCCCCAGGGCCACGATGGTCACCCCCGAGGCCCCGGTAAAAGCCGTGAAAAAGGCGCAGCAGATCAGGGCCACCACGGCAAGCCCGCCGGGCATGAACCCCAGGACGGCGCTGGACACGTTGATCAGCCGGACCGAGGCCCGGCTTTCCGACAGAAGGTAGCCGGAAAAGGTAAAAAGGGGGATGGTATACAACAGGGGGTTGTTCGAAAAATTATTGTACACATCGACAATAATGGCGGCGATGGGGATGTCGGCAAAAAAGAAGCCCGTCACGGCATAGGCTGACAGCACCAGAAACACCGGCGCGCCCAGAAAGGCCATCACCGTGATCACCGTAAGAATCAGGATCAACATGTCCGGCCTAAGGCGCTTTCCGAGCCCAGAGCCCTGCAAGACCCCGGACCGCAAGATGAACGGCGATGAGGGCATAGCCCAGCGGAATGATCGTTTCCGCCGGCCAGACCGGCACGTCGAGGCCGGGCAGCTTCATCCCGCCCTCGTATTCCATCGTCACGAAACGCACACCGGCGAAGCAGAGCACCGCAAGAACCCCCAGGGAGAAAAGCAGCACCAGACCCTCGGCAACCGGGCGGAACCGAACCGGAAGAAACCGGGGCAGAACGTCGATGTGAATGTGAAGGCCTTCACGGGCGGCCATCCCGGCACCGAGAAAGACAACCCAGAGCACCAGATGACGCACCAGGACGTCGGTCCCCTCGATACCCGTTTGAAACACATTGCGCAGAACGATCTGGACCAGAACCAGGATAATCATAGCCGACAGGCAGACGGCGGCCAGAACGGCATCCAACCCGGCGATCAGGGCGAAAAGCCGCATGATCCGGCGGCTTGAGGGGTCAAAAAATCCGGCCATCGATCCCCCCGCCGTTTTCCCCGTGGGTTTCCCGGTATTCCCTGACCAGAGAAAGGGTCCGGTTGAGCAGCTCACGGGAATAGAGAACCCCCACCTGATTTTCGCGGGCCGCGTGTCCGGCCTCCATCAGAAAGCGGACCTGCTGCGAATGGGCCTCGGAGTCGGGCTGGAGAATGGTCATGCCCGCTTCCTTGAGGAGTTTGACGCTTTCATGGTTGGCCGCCCTCAGGTCCTCCTTCTGGCGGTCACAGTAGCGATCGGCGATGTCCAGAATGATCCGCCGGTGTTCCGGTGAAATCCGGTTCCAGATTTTCTTGGTGACGATGTTGGCCCCGACCACGTTGAGCATGGGGACATCGGACATGTACTTGAACCGCGTGTACCATCGGAAGGCGATGGCCCCGAAGGGGGTCATGCCCGCCGAATCGATCAGGTTGGTCGACACCGAGGTCATCACGTCGTTGACCGACAGGGGTACGGGGTTAATATCCATGGACTTGTAGAAGGCCTGGGCCAGGGTGTCTTCCCCCGGCACCCAGCAGCGGGCCTTTCGCATGTCGTCGACGGTCATGACCGGCTGTTTGAAAAACAGGTACATGAAGCCGATATCGACGAAACTGCCCAGCACCACGAAGCCTTTCTGATCGAAATATTCGAACATGTCCGCTTCGAGTTTGTCCCTGACGTATGCCACCTCGGCGTCGCCGGCAAACAGGTAGGGGATCTCGGTCACACGGACCTCGGGCACGATCTGCCCCAGGCTGTAGCCCGAAAAAAACCCGCCGTGGAGCTGGCCCAGCCGGATTTTCCGGAACACGTTGCTGTCGTCTCCCTGGACCCCGCCCCAGTAAATTTTAAAGGCCACCTGGTTGTTTGTGGCCCGTTTCACCTCCTCGTTGAAATCGTCCATGCGCCGGGTCATGGCGTGGCCCTTGGGGGCCACCGTGGCCATCTTGAGCACCACCTGGGGTTCTGAGGGGCCCGACGACGCAGGCAGGGGCCATCCGGAAATCAGAACGCACAGTAATCCCACCGTCCATACGGACATGACACGGCTCGTCCCGGCTGTTTTAAAAGAAGTCATCCACATGGTTCACAAGCTCCCCGGCTTTCATCTTACAGACATTGGTCACGGCGCAATGGTCGGGCAGAATGTCCTCGGGCTGGTCGAGGATATGCTGAAGCAGGCTCAGATAAAGCTCCCTGTCCTGCTTTCGCACCGCGTAAAATTTGGCGAAAAACAGATGATGCATCAAAAAACGCCCCCCCGACAGGTCGATGGCCCTCTCAAAATAGGCGCGGGCCTTGACCGGATCACCGCCCGCAATTTCCGGCTGGGCCGAATAGTAACAGGCCATCACCAGGCAGGGACTGGCGAAAAAATAGGTCTCGTCGAGTTCCAGAAGCCGACGGGCCATGGCCTCGGCCTTGGGAACGTCCAGGTACACCCGGACATCGTCCAGATTGAGCCGGATGTAACTCAGCCAGGCAATGGTGGTCCAGAACAGGGCCGGCACTTTTTTCTTCCTGATGGTTCCAATTCGTCGCTCGAAGGCGTCAAGGGGCTCGGAAAGCACCGACGTCCCGTCTGCAAACAGACTCCGAAGCCCGTAATCCCGTGAGATGCGGTACATCCGGCTCGCCCGGGGCTCGTCGCTGTCCTCCACAAAGGCGAAGGCGTAACCGAAATAGGCATGGGCCCCGTTCAGCAGAAAGGCGTCATTGTCCGGCGAGATATCGATCAGCCCGCTGATGCCGGCCAGCGAGAAGGGCATGCTCTCGGCCATGATCCCAATATCGCAGTTCCGGTTGAACGACTCGTTCATCTGGGTCACCACGGGCGAACTCATGTCCACCATCAGCCGGGTGGTCAGGGCGCATCCCGAGGCAAGCCCGGCCAGGGCGATCAGCACCAGCGGCGCCGCCTCCCGCATCAAACGTTTCATCAAAAAACTCCTGAGTGAAGAATCACGATCCCTGCCCGGCAAACGGGCCTTTGCGGCAGGGAGTCTTGTATGGTGGAAGTCACATCGGTGATAACGAATTGTGCCCCGACGGACTTTGCAATGTCAAGGGCCAAAGGTAATATTAATGTAAAATCACGGGGCCGGGCCGCAACCCGTCATTGAAAGGACCGATCCGCCGCCCGCAAGCCATCGGGATTATCATTTTGACAACCCTTAGCTATGACAGGTATCAGACAATTTTTACGAAACCGCACCCTGAGGAGGCCCCATGCGTTCGGCAGGCATCGACATCGGATCACGATCCATCGAACTGGTGATTCTTGAAGACGGAAAGGTGGTCGAAACCCGACAGGCCGATACGGGTTTCGACCCCATGGCCGTGGCCTTCGACCTGATCCGCGGTCTCACGTTTGACCGCATCGTCGCCACGGGCTATGGCCGGAACCTGTTCGAAATCGCCTGTGACGGGGAAACGGTCACGGAAATCAAGGCCCATGCCAGGGGGGCCCAGGCCCTGTTCCCCGGCGTCCGGACCATTCTCGACATCGGCGGCCAGGACAGCAAGGTCATAAGGACCAACGGGGCCGGCAAGGTCGTCAAATTCGAAATGAACGACCGCTGCGCAGCGGGAACGGGAAAATTCCTGGAAATCATGTCCCGGTCCCTGGGCTTCGATATCGAGCACTTCGGCGACCAGGCCCTGTCGGCGGACGGCGAGCTGTCCATCAACAGCATGTGCACGGTGTTCGCCGAATCCGAGGTCACCTCCCTTCTGGCCCGGGGGCAGGACAGGCGTCACATCGCCCGCGGCCTTCACCGGTCCGTGGTCACACGGGCCCTGTCCATGATCCGCCGGGTCTCGGACGAGGGGCCCATCGTTTTCTCCGGAGGCGTGGCCCACAACCGCTGCATGGTCCGTTTTCTCGAAGCCGTGAGCGGGCGAGAGGTCCTCCTTCCCGAACAGCCCCAGATGACCGGTGCATTGGGGGCCGCATTCATCGCAACCGAAACCGTGAGGTAAACCATGAGCGAAACGCTATTCAACACATTGCAGGCAGCCTTCGAACAAAATGTCCGTGATATCGACACCATGAAAAAAGACGGACGCAAAGCCGTCGGGTGCTACTGCCTGTATTCGCCGGTGGAGTTGATCGTGGCCGCCGACGCCGTCCCCCTGCCCCTTTGCGGCACCAAAAACGACCCCGTCGCCGCCGCCGAAGAGGTGCTTCCCAGGAACCTCTGCCCCCTGATCAAAAGCAGTTACGGCTTCGCTGCCCTGGATTCCTGTCCTTTTTTCCGTTTTTCAGACATCATCGTGGCGGACACCACCTGCGACGGAAAGAAAAAAATGTTCGAACTGATGCAGGAATACAAAGAGGTGCACGTGCTCCAGCTTCCCCAGAATCAGAACACGGACCTGTCGCTTGCGCCCTTTCGCCGCGAGGTCGAGACCATGAAAACGCGGATCGAAGATCTGACCGGCATCTCTCTGTCCACAGAACGCATCAACGCGGCCATCGATCTGCTCAACCGGGAACGGGATGCCAAGAAGGCCGTCATGGATCTGGCCCAAACCAAGCCCTCGCCCATCAAGGGGTCTGAAATACTGAACGTCCTGTTCAAGGTGGGATTTCTGGCGGACAAGGAAAAGGGGATCCGTCTGATGAACGATATCGCGGATCACTTCACGGGCCGTGCGGCCAAGGGCGAAAGTCCATACACATCGTCAACGCCCCGCATCCTCATTTCGGGCGTGCCCATGGGGATCGGATCGGACAAGGTCTGCCGGATCCTTGAAGAAGCCGGAGCCTGCGTGGTGGGCTTCGAAAACTGCACCGGATACAAGCAGGTGTTCACCATCCCCCAAACCGACGATCCCATCGACGCCCTGACCCGTCAGTACCTGTCCATCCCCTGTTCGGTGATGAGCCCCAATCCGGGACGCCTTGATCTCCTCGCAGACATGATCGAACGCTTTTCCGTGGACGGGGTGGTGGACCTGACCTGGCAGGCCTGTCACACGTATAACGTGGAATCCTTCGGCCTCGAATCCTTTCTGAACGACACCTGCGGCCGGCCCATGCTCCACCTTGAAACCGACTATTCCGATTCGAACACCGAACAGCTGAGAGTGAGGATTGAAGCCTTTCTTGAAATGATCTGACGTTTTTTTCCGGGGGGAGACCGGGATTTTAAGCTCTTTGCTTGACTTCACGGACGATTCTTATTAATTTGTCCCGTTTGGCATTCGAGCAACATTTGATAGACTCGAAAAAAAGTCATCAAACGATGGTAAAGAAAAACGTTCGAGTTCAAGGCGCCGCGAAGCCCGAGGAATGAGGCGTACTTAGGGTACGCCGCAATGACGAGGGATGACGCGCAACGCAGAAATCGGGCGTTTTACGAAGCCATCACATTTAACACCCTGATGTGACGGAGAGACTATGAAAGAGCTTCACGCTGAGGCAGCCCCCCTGGAGGACATGATCACGGCCATGGCCCAGACGGGCTATTCGGAAAAGGCCGCCCGCTACTTTTTGAACCGGCCCCACATGGGCCGCATTGCCGACGCCGACCAGGTGTCGGACTTCATCGGGTCCTGCGGGGACACCATGACGATCTACCTGAAAATCAACGGGGACATCATCGAGGACCTCAAGTATGAAGTCATGGGCTGCGCCGGCGCCATATCCGCCGCCATGGCCGCCGTGGACATCGTCAAAGGCAAAACCCTTGATTTCGCCCGGAGCATCAACGACGGAGACATCTTCAAGACCCTTGAAAACATTCCCGAGAAAAAACACCACTGCATCCAGCTGGCCGTGAAAACCCTTCACAAAGCCATCGACGAGTACCGTTCAAAATAGCCCCGAAGGGCCTGTGAAAATGCAGGCCCTTCGCAGTTCAGCCGCAAGGCCGTGCCCGCATGATGATTCTCCCAACGTTTAGCCCTTCTATTTGAAGTATTCTTCGTAAATATACTGATACACCGCCTCGCTTTTCATCTGCTTCAGCGTATCTGAAAACTGCCTGACGAACGCTTCAGGAACCTTGCTTTTGCTGAACATGATATATAGACCGTCCGATTTGATGGGATTATCCGTATGAGGAATGATCTGGGACATCTTCTGCGCTTTCAAGATGGCGGACCCGTTACCCAGTTCGGCGGCCACCAAATCGATCCGCCCAACGTTCAGTTTCCTGAAATTGGTCTCATCGTCCGTCGATTCATCCATCGTCCCGATGGTTTTCAATGTTTCAAGGAATTCCGGCGTATAGCTGTACCCGCGAACGACCCCGACCTTTTTCCCCTTCAGATCAGTCAGTCCGCGATAGTTCACCTTGTCTTCGGCCCGTGACCAGATCACCCAGGGAGACGTCACGAGGGTTTCTTCCGGATAAAAGGCGAACGCTGTGCGTTCATCGGAGAAATTAGCTGAAAACAGCGCATCGGCTGCTCCGGTCTCGATCATGTAAATGGCCCGTTTCCACGGGTAGGCCTTGAGGCTTTTCACCGTGACGCCCATGCGCTTGAACACCTCCCTTACGACCTTTGTGCTGAAACCGCTAAGCCCACCCCCTTCGTCAACGATCTGATAGGGAGGCCATTCATCACACACGACGGTCAATTCATTAACCGCTGCAACCGACAGGTTGCCAAGCATTAGACACCACACCAGGGCTGACAAACACAGAATCTTACCCATACGTCCTCCTTGATCTGACGGGCCGACGCCGTTGGCCCGTCTTTTGATGATAGACAGCAAGAAACGCGACATGATACCGACCCGATAATTACAAAAGAATGATCTCCCACCACCACACGCGATAAGAAAAACCGAACAGGCTCTGCGATAAAGACAAAACACGTACGCCCGAAATTTGGTCAAGAGAAAACGAAATCGGTGGGGAAACGAACGCGCCGAGAGGACGGCACAATGATTTTGAAGTTTATCATACACGTATTTCAATTACAATACGGGGGAATAATCCTAACAAAAATCTAACAGTGTCCATGCTCCCCCGTCCAGAGACCGGTATCCCAGTTGTAAGTCTCGTTGGGCTGGAAGCGGTTTTTGTAGGTCATGCGGGGGCAGGCCTCGACATAATAACCCAGGTAGTAGTAGGGAAGCCCCAGGGCTTTGGCTTCGCCGATTTCCCGGATCACGCTGAAGGTGCCCAGATTCAGACGGCTGAAGGCCGTGTCGTAGATGAAGTACACGCTGCTCAGACCGCTCCGGCAGCGATCCAGAAAGCCCACGCCCGCCAGGGTGTCGCCCAGGTAATACTCGGACTGGAGGGAGGGACAGGAGGGGGTGAAAAAACTCCTGAAAAATTCGCCGGGATCGTTGTCCCGCTTGCCGAAACGATGGAGGGAATGGTCGCGGTAGATGTCGAAGATCCGGTCTGAAAAGGCAAGGGGACCGAAACGGACCCGGATGTCCCGGCTTCCGGCCAGGACCCGTTTCTGACTCCGGCTGATCCGGTAGGTTTCCGTGGGCACCCGGAGCGGAATGCAGGCCCGGCAGTCGGGACAGGCCGGCCTGAAAAAATAATAGCCGAATTTCCGCCAGCCGCGGGTCAGATAGGCGTCAAGCTCTTCCTCGTTCAGGCCCGCGGCGAAAAAATAGTCGAAGCGCCACGTTTTCCCCGGCAGGTAATGGCAGGGCGACGGCGGGCTCTTTCGGATATCCTGAAGCAGCATCATGGCGGCCGGCTAAAAAAAAGGGCCGCTGCCCGCCAGAATCACCAGCAGGATCGCGGCCCCCGCGACAAGGACGAAAAGAAGCTGATCGGCGCTGAACCGATACACGACAGCCTTAGATCTTGTCCAGGTTGAAGGCCTGGTGCAGCACACGGACCGCCAGCTCGCCGTAACGTTCGTCGATCACGCAGGAAATGCGGATTTCCGAGGTGCTGATCATCCGGATGTTGATGTTTTCGGACGCCAGGGCCGAAAACATGGTGGCCGCCACACCGGCATGGTTCTTCATGCCCACGCCGATCACCGACACCTTGGCGATATCGTCGGCACCCAGAACCTCCTTGCCTCCGAGTTCCTGGGCCACCTTTTCGGCAATGGCTTTGGCCTGGGCAAAATCGGTCTTGTTGACCGTGAAGGTCAGATCGGTTTCACCGCCGGACCGCGTGTTCTGAATGATCATGTCCACCTGGATTCCGGCTTCGGCCAACGGGGTGAACACTTTGGACGAGACACCGGGCTGGTCCGGCACTTTTTTCAGGGTCAGACGGGATTCATTCTTATCCAGGGTGATACCGGATACCACCAGTTGTTCCATGCCGGAATCTTCACCAACAACCATTGTGCCTTCCTCCTCATTGAATGATGTTCTCACGTGAATCGGTACATTGTATTTCTTTGCAAAGCCCACGGAACGGATCTGAAGCACCTTGGCGCCCAGGCTGGCCATTTCCAGCATTTCATCGTAGGAAATCTGTTTGAGTTTTCGAGCCTTGTCGCAAATGCGGGGGTCCGTGGTGTAGACGCCGTCCACATCGGTATAGATCTCACAGGTATCTGCCTTGACCGCAGCGGCGATGGCCACGGCCGAGGTATCCGACCCGCCCCGGCCCAGGGTGGTGATATTGCCGTCCGGATCGATGCCCTGGAAGCCGGCGATGATCACGATTTTCTTTTGGGCCAGAAGATCTTTGATCCGCTGTGCGCCGATACTCATGATCCGGGCCTTGGTGGCCATGCCGTCGGTCAAGATGTCCGCCTGGAACCCGAGCAGGGAGGCCGCCGGATAATTCATGTCCTGAAGGGTCATGGCCATCAAAGCGATGGTGGTCTGCTCGCCGGTGGCCATGAGAACGTCAAGTTCCCGTTTGTCCGGCACCTTGCTGGCCTGATGGGCCATGGCGATCAGGTTGTCGGTCACCCCGGACATGGCGGAAAGCACCACCACCACGTCATGACCCTGATCGTAGGTCTTGATGATCCGTTTTGCGACATTGCGTATGCGTTCGATATTACCGACCGAGGTGCCGCCGTATTTTTGAACAATGAGTGCCATTTCATCTCCCTAACAATGCTTGATTATAAGCAAATCTGATTCACTTCCAGGCCAGTTGGACAAAAAAAGTTCCTTATCAGATTTCTTCATCCAAGTCCAGCGCTGAAACGCTGAAAATACAATTGTCGCGCATCGTCCCGTCCGATGACCATCTCGATGCGGAGGTAGTCCTCAAAAAAACCCGGGGGAAGCCGATCCGGCCATTCCACGGCCAGAACACCGCCGTCGGCCAGCATCTCGTCGATGCCAAGGTCCCAGACATCCTCGGGGTCTTCGATACGGTAAAGATCCAGATGATACAGAGGGAGCCGACCGGGATACGCGTTGACCAGGGTGTAGCTGGGGCTGGTCACGTAATACGCGTCGGGCACGCCCAGACCCCGGGCCAGCCCCTGAACCAGGGCGGTCTTGCCGCTGCCCAGATCCCCGGCCAGACAGATCACCGTGCCCGGTTCGGCCAGGGCCCCGAGTTCCCGGCCGATCCGATGCGTGTCGGCAAGGGTCGGGGCGATCAGGGTGAAGGGCGAGCCGGAACAAAGCCGGTCAGACAGGGCGGTCATATCAGAACGCTCGCTGTGTGATGAAATCCGGGGCGGGCAGGCGGCGGTCCCGGACCAGCCCCATGACCCGGGGCATGACCGCGGCCATTTCCGAAGCCAGAACCCCCACAGGTCCCACGGTATCGGCCAGCCTGTCGGCCGCCGCGCCGTGAAGGTAAACGCCCATGCGTGCGGCGTCGCCCGGATCATAGCCCTGACAGATCAGACCGGCAATCAGCCCCGTCAGCACATCGCCGGTTCCCCCGGTCGACAAAAGGGGATTGCCCGTGGGATTGACAAAGGCCCGGCCGTCGGGGTGGGCCACCACGGTCCGCGCTCCCTTGAGTACCAGATGGACCCGGTACTTCTCCGCAAAGGCCTGGGCCGTGCCCACCCGATCCGCCTGAATGGCCTCGACGGACCGCCCGGTCATCCGGGCCATTTCCCGGGGGTGGGGCGTCAGAACCGGCGGATGGGCCATGGTTTTCAACCGGCCCCCATGGCCTTCCAGACTGTTCAGGGCATCGGCGTCCATGACCACGGGCACCGACGCTTCACCCATCAGGGCGTGGACCACGGAAACGGTCTGGGGGTCCAGCCCCAGGCCGGGCCCCACGGCCAGACAGGCTTTTCCGTCCAGCGCCGAGCGGATCTGATCCAGCGAGGCCTTGCCCAGAACGCCGCCTCCGGCTTCGGCAAGCGGCAGGGTCATCACTTCGGTAAGCAGGCTTTCCAGCACGGGGTTCAACGATGCGGGAACGCCCAGGGTGACCAGACCTGTGCCGACACGCAAGGCCGTTTCGGCACAGAGGGCGGCCGCGCCGCTTTTTCCCAGGGATCCGGCCACGACCATCAGGTGTCCGGCGCTGCCCTTGTGGCTGTCCGGAAGGCGCGACCGGTACAGGTCATGGATCATATCAGGCGTCAACAGGTGCGTATAGACCAGGGCTTCACGGGCCATCTGCGGCGGTATGCCGATGTCCACCACCTCGATGCGCCCGACAAGACCCGCGCCCGGGTAGAGCAACAGCCCGGCCTTGGCCGCTCCGAAGGTAACCGTGACCCGGGCCCGGATGCAGGCTCCCAGGATCCGGCCCGTGTCCGGATGCAGGCCCGAGGGGATATCCACGGAAAGAACCGGTTTGTCCAGTTTGTTGACAAATTCGATGACCAGGCGAAACAGGCCCGTGACATCCGTGTTCACCCCGGTTCCGAGGAGCGCGTCCACAAAGATGTCCCGATGGGCCATGGCGGTTTTGTGCCTGAGCAGATCCGCCTGGTCCCGAATCTCGATGACGGGAACGGAAAGGCGGGCAAGAAGGTCCAGGTTGGCTTTGGCGTCACCGGAGACGGCCGTCATGTCGCAAAACAGGTAGACCGTAACGGGAATGCCCCGGCAGGCCAGATAACGGGCGATGACGAATCCGTCGCCCCCGTTGTTGCCCCGTCCGGCAAGAACGCCCACGGACGTGAGCGACAGGGCCGCCATCATGTCGAGCAGCGCTCCCGTGGCCCCCCGACCGGCGTTTTCCATCAGCACCAGGCCGGGAATGCCCAGATCCTCGATGGTTTTACGATCCATCTGCCGCATCTGACCGGCGGTGACCAGATCCATTGTCCCCTCCTTTCCGCGACCCTAAAGGCCGGCAATCAGGGCACGCATCTCCCGGACGGCGGCATCCATGCCGACCATGGCGGCCCGGGACACGATGCTGTGGCCGATGCTGAACTCGTCGATCTCGTGAAGTCCGGCAAAGGCCTTGATCGACGTGTAACAGATTCCGTGTCCGGCGTTGACGCCCAGACGAAGCTTGTCGGCCACCTTGGCGGCGTTGACGATGTCGGCAAAGGCCTTTTCCCGCCGGGGCCCGGAGATCTCGTCACAGAAGGTCCCCGTATGGATTTCGACCATATCGGCGCTGATGCGGTGGGCGACCTTGATCTGCTCCACATCGGGATCGATGAAGACGCTGACCGTGATCCCTGCGCTTTTCAGGTTCTCGACGGCCTCGGACACCTTGTCCCGATGCACGATCAGATCGAGCCCCCCTTCGGTGGTCAGCTCTTCACGCCGCTCGGGCACCAGGGTCACCAGGTCGGGCTTCACGTCGAGGGCGATGCCGATCATTTCCGGGGTCACCCCCATCTCCAGAATCAGACGGGTCTGAACCACCTGCCTGAGCAGCCGGACGTCCCGATCCTGCACATGGCGGCGGTCCTCCCTTAAGTGGGCCACAATGCCGTCGGCTCCGGCCATTTCGGCGATCAGGGCCGCGGCCACGGGGTCCGGATACCGGGTTCCCCGTGCCTGGCGCAGGGTTGCGATATGATCGATATTCACTGCCAGTCCTGCCATGGGTGTTCTCCTTCGATTATAAATCCATGATAGACGACGGCGGCTGCCGTCCGCTAAAACGCGTCGAGATTCGGATTGGGTTCGATCAGACGAAGCAGCTCGAGGCTTTTGGTTTCCATGATCAGGGCATCCGCCTCGGAGCGCTCGTGATCGTAATCGACCAGGTGGAGGATGCCGTGGACCAGAAGCTGGGACAGACGCTCGGCAAGGGTGATACCCGCGTCATCGGCTTCACGTTTCGCCGTGTCCGCCGAAATCACCACATCGCCCAGAAGGGGGGTGATCGCCCCGAACTCCCCTTCACGCATGGAAAAGGACAGCACATTGGTGGGGCCGGTCTTGTTCCGGTAAGTTTGGTTCAGCTCGGCCATGTCGGCGTCGTCGACGATCAGAATCGACAGCTCGTCATCATTTAATCCCAAGGCGCTTAAGATGGCTTCCGCTTTCGTCCCAAGTTTCGTCAAGTCCACGCTGTGGGTTTGCTGCCTGTTGTCGGTCAGTATCTCCATTTTTCGCTTTTCCGTTGGCGGCCGGTGTCTTGTCCGGGTATTTGATGCGGTGATGATGGATGCCTGAAAGGATCTGGTTGAACCGTTTGGCGATGCTGTGCAGATCCTTGAGGGTGATTTCACAGTAATCGAGCTGACCGTCGGAGAAGATCTTGTTGATCAGCCGCTGAACCAGGCCCTGGATCCTTGCCGGTGTGGGGTCGTCCAGGGTCCGCGAGGCGGCTTCGACCACGTCGGCGATCATCACGATGCCGGCCTCCACGGTCTGGGGTTTGGGCCCGGGATACCTGAAGTCCGCCGGGTTGACCGTTTCTTCACTGTCGATTTTCTGGGCCTTGGCCTTTTCGTAGAAAAACTCGATCAGGCTGGTGCCGTGATGCTGGCGGATCGTATCGATGATCGGTTTGCCCAGACGGTATTTCTTGGCCATTTCCACGCCGTTTTTCACATGGCCGGTCAGGATCAGGGCCGACATGGACGGAGCCAGCTTGTCGTGCTTGTTTTTCCCGTGCTGCTGGTTTTCGATGAAATACTGGGCCTTGTCGATCTTGCCGATGTCGTGATAGTAGCCGCAGACCCTGGCCAGCAGGGGGTTGGCCCCGATCTCGGACGCCACGGCATCGGCCATGGTGCCCACGATGACGCTGTGGTTGTACGTTCCCGGCGCTTCAATCATCAGACGACGCAAAATGGGCTGCTCCAGATTGGCCAGTTCGAGCAGCTTGATATCCGTGGTGTAATCAAAAAGGATTTCCACCAGCGGTGCCAGCCCCGCCGTGACGATCCCTGCGGCGATGCCGCCGGAAAAGGCGAACACCCAGCCCCAGAAGATGCTGTTCCAGTTGAAATCACCGAAATAGGTGATAACGGCCGTGGAAAAAAGCAGGTTCACCAGCCCGAGCTTGGCTCCGGCTTTGATGAACACCTTGCGCTCACTGCAGTCCCGGGTCCAGTAGGCGGCCATGGTGGTGCTCATCAGAAAGAACACGAACACCTCGAACTGATTCTCGAACAAAATGGCCACAAGAACCGAGAACACGATGCAGAACGGAATCGCCACCTCGAGGCCCATGAACAGACAGACCGTCATGGCCGCAGCGGCGATGGGCATGCCGTAATGGACCGATGACTCGGGAATGTCGAAGGCCAGGGTGGCCGAGATGACGCCGGGCACCGACAGGGAGATCTTGGTGATAAACAGAAACACCACCATGATGCAGGTGAGGAACAGCATGTTCTTGTTGTGGTCGATGTTGATTTCGTTCCTGGGCCTGAGATTGAGGATATAGACGGTGGACAGGAACAGAAGCACCAGGAGGGCCACGCCCACGCTCCGGAGAATCATGTTTTCGTTTCGGGTCTGGTTCTGAAGGGCCTTGAGCTTGAGCAACTGGGGCCGGGACACCCGTTCCCCTTCCCGGAGAAGCATCTCGCCCGCCTTGATCCGGAACATGGTCGGGGCGATTTCCGACTCGGCGCGCTTTTCACGCGCTTCGGTCTCGCTGCGGTTCTGGGTGATGTTGGGCAGAAGCAGCCGCTGGGAAAAATCGACGATCACGTTTCGGACGCTGTAGTCGATTCCCTCAAGCAGGGGGTCCGCCTCGATACGGACCATGGTCTGGGCCTGTTCCAGACTGTAGAACCGTTTGAGGCTCTGCTCCACGGTCTCGGTCTTGGTGGCCAGGTTCCGGATGGAGATGCCCTTTTCAACCTGGCGAAGCAGAATCTCCTTGTTGTCCACGATGCCGTTATCCAGAATCTTGAACAGAATCTCGCAGATCAGGTTTTCCATTTCCACGGAAAACTCTGCCTTTTCAAGCACCTGGTACACCGCCTTGCTGACCTTGATGCCCAGCTTCCGTTCGAACTCGTCTTTTTTCGCCCATATCAGGGCATGGACCGTGGTTTCGGGTTTGGCCTCCTCCCCGCCGTTGGGGGCTGATCCGGCCGCCACCGGCGGGAGAGCCGGCACCGCCACGGCACCGGTCTTGGCCGCCTCGATGAACAGGCCCCGGAACTCGGCAAACACGCGCCGGACCCTCTGGGTCAAATCAATGGCCAGGTTCGTGTCGTGGTCATAGACGGTCAGCACCGAGCGTATCGCCTGGAGACGGTTCATCTCCGTGGCGTCCGTGTCTTCCACGAAAAAATCACGGGGGGCCTTGATATCCCGGGGGGCAATGTCCCCCAGCTTGTACTCGTATTTGTCCGCGCTGATATCCGGATAGAGAAACACCGTAAAAACCAGCGTGAACCCCAGCAGGATAAACCAGACCACATTGTTGCTGCTTCGAAAGAAGTCGGTCAGTTTATGCCTGAAGGTCGGTTTGTTTTTTGCCATAATATTTACCGCATGCGACACCGGTGCGGCCCTTTGGGTGAGCATTCCGCCAGCCGGATTCCTGACGGCTTCTCCGCGGCGGCCCGACGGTCTGCCGCCGGTGCCGTGGAGGCCGTTGTCAAACCGGCGCTACCTGGCCTGATTCGCCTTGGCCTTGGCGCGTTCATTCTTCTCGTACGCTGAAATGATCTTCATGACCAGCCTGTGTCTGACGACATCGTCTTTTGAAAACTCAATAAAGCGGATTCCTTCGATATTGTCAAGAATCCGCATGGTTTCGATCAGCCCCGAGGGCTTGTCCCGTGGCAGGTCCACCTGGGTCACATCCCCGGTTATCACGGCTTTGGAGTTGAATCCGATGCGCGTGAGAAACATTTTCATCTGTTCGGATGTGGTGTTCTGGGCCTCGTCGAGAATGATAAACGCGTTGTTCAGGGTGCGCCCCCGCATGAACGCCAGGGGAGCCACCTCGATGGCGCCCCGTTCGGTGAGGGCCGCGACTTTTTCAAAGTGCATCATATCATGGAGCGCATCATAAAGGGGCCGCAGATAGGGGTCCACCTTCTCAGCCAGATCGCCGGGCAGAAATCCCAGGGATTCACCGGCCTCCACGGCGGGCCGGGTCAGAATGATCCGGTTGACCTCACCGGCGGACAGAGCCGCCACGGCCATGGCCATGGCCAGATAGGTCTTGCCCGTTCCGGCCGGACCGACGCCGAAAACGATATCATGGGTCCGGATGGCATCGATGTAGGCTTTCTGAATGGGACTCTTGGGCGTGATCGGCCGTTTGGTTGCCGTCACGTAGACCGTATCCATGAAAATATCCCTGAGCTTGACCCGATCGTCGGCGGAAAGGGTTTTGATGGCGTGATCCACATCCCTGGGATAAACGGGAAAGCCTTCCTTGAGCAGGCCGTAAAGCTGGCTGAGGATATTGAGGGCCAGGTCGGCGGCGATGGCGTCACCCTGCACGTAAACCGTGTTGCCCCGGACATTGACGGTAATCGCCAGGGCGTCGGCGATGTTTTTCAAATTCCTGTTGTGCTCTCCGAACAGCTGCCGGGCCAGATTGAGATCGGGAAAGCTTTGTTCCATCCGGGGCGTATTCTGGTTCTCATCCATCAATGGTCATGACCGCCTTGTGCCGTGTTTGGGTTGCCCTCATTTTTTCCAACCTGGACTGTTTATATAAATCCGTCCGGAAATACAATTGTTAATTGATGAATCTATCATACCTTCCCCTGAAGAAGCAAACGGCATTAACGCTGAAAAAGCTAAAAATAAAAATAACTTGACTCAATAGTTCGCCTTTGTTAATCAAACCGGGTGATCAAGCGGCGGCGCCGGCGTGACCCGGTGCCGTCTTCGCCCAGGATAATCATTATAAGGAAGACGGATTTGAATCCATTTGATATCGCCATCATCGCCATCATCTGTTTCTGTGTCATCCGGGGAGCCTTTCGTGGGATTATCAAGGAGGCCACATCGATCATCGGCGTCATCGCAGGACTTTATGCCGCCTACACCTACTACGCCCATCTGGCCTCGGCGCTGAATCGTTTTGCCGACCTGTTTCCCCATGCGGGCTATCTGAACATCGTCAGCTTCCTGATCATCTTCGGAGCCCTGTTCGCCGCCGTGTCCGCCCTGGGTATCCTGCTCAAATACCTGATGAAAATCGTTTTTTTGGGCTGGGTCGACAAGCTCTGCGGCGCGGGGTTCGGTTTTGTCAAAGGCTTCATGATCGTATCCATGCTGCTGCTCATCCTGACCACCTTTCTGAGCAAAGGCGCACCGGTGATCAACGAATCGTTGCTCTGTCCCTATGTGTCCTCGGCCTCGGAAGCCATGAGCCGGTTTGCGTCCAAGGACATGCGGCACGAATTCAGCGCCAAAATCGACATTGCACGGAAATCCTGGGAAGACCGAAAAAAAAGGTTACCGACCCAACCCTGATGACCCGGGAGTGCTGTTTTGACGGAGCTGACACCCATCGACGATGATCCCCTTGCGGCCATGCTGTCCCTGATCGCCGTTCTCCGGAACGCCTGCCCCTGGGACAAAAAGCAGACCCCCGAAACCCTGATCCGCTATCTGATCGAAGAATCCTACGAACTGATGGAGGCCGTCCACGCCGGTGATGCGGACAGGATTGCCGATGAAATGGGGGACGTGCTGTTCCAGGTTTTGTTCATGGCCTTTCTCTACTCACAGGCGGGTCAGTTCACCCTGAACGATGTCATCGCCCGGAACCGGGAAAAGATGATCCGCCGCCATCCCCATGTGTTCGGCACCGTCGATGCGGCCGATGCCGAGGCGGTGAAGGCCAACTGGGCGAAGATCAAGGCCGACGAGAAAACCGGCGCCCAAGGTTCCGTCATCGACGGGGTTCCCGGAGGCCTTTCACCGCTCCATCGGGCCCACATGATCTCCGAGAAGGTGGGACGGGCGGGCTTCGACTGGGACGATCTGGCCGGGGTCATCGCCAAGGTCAGGGAGGAATGGGCCGAACTGGAAGCCGCCGTCGGAGACGGCGACCGGGCCGCCGTCACCCTGGAATTCGGGGATCTTCTGTTCACCCTGACCAACGTCGCACGGTTCCTGGACATTCATCCGGAGACGGCTCTGGCCGCCGCGATCAGCAAGTTCGAAACCCGTTACCGGCACATGGAACGCCGTCTGGCCGATCAGAACATAAACCTGACGGACCTTTCCGACGACGAAAAAAACCGGGCCTGGGATGCCGCAAAAAAAGATACCCAATAAACCCGCTTTCTGTTAGGATGCGTCCTTCTTTTGACAACCCTTTTTTGTGGGAAACGACCTATGATCGCCATCATCGATTATGACGCCGGGAACCTGACCAGCGTGGCGCGGGCCCTGGCACATCTGGGCTTCGCCCATGAGATTACCGCGTCGCCCGAAGCCATCCGCCGGGCCGACCGGGTGATCTTCCCCGGTGTGGGGTCGGCGGGTTCGGCCATGGCCGGCCTCAAACGCCGGGGCCTGGACAAGGTGCTCCATGACTTTTATCATAGCGGAAAACCCCTTCTGGGTATCTGCCTGGGCACCCAGATCATCCTCGGCCACAGCGAAGAACACCAGACCCCCTGCCTCGATATCCTTCCCGGCAAGGTGGTACGGTTCGATCCGAAAAGCCGCGACGACGACGGGTCGCCGATCAAAATCCCGCACATGGGCTGGAACCGGGTCAGGGTGGAGCGGGACCATCCGGTCCTGGCCGGGATCACCGCCGAGGATGAATTTTATTTTGTTCACAGTTATTATCCCGAGCCCCGATCCATCGAACACCGCATCGGAACGACGGTCTACGGGACGGCCTTCGCCTCGATCATCGGATGCGGCAACCTGATCGCCACCCAGTTTCATCCGGAGAAAAGCGGCCGGGCCGGTCTTCGACTTTTAAACAATTTCTGCGGGTGGACACCATGCTGAGCCGACGCATCATCCCCTGTCTGGACGTCCATGAGGGACGAACCACCAAGGGCATCAAATTCAAAGGCAACATCGACATCGGCGATCCGGTCGACATGGCCCGCCTCTACTACGAAGCCGGGGCCGATGAACTTGTTTTCTACGACATCACCGCCTCCCACGAAAAACGGGGCATCATGATCGATGTGGTCCGGCGGGTGGCCGAAACGATTTTCATTCCCTTTTCCGTGGGAGGCGGGATACGAACCGTCGAGGACATGCGCAAAGTGCTTCTGGCGGGGGCCGAAAAAATCAGCGTCAATTCGGCCGCCGTCCTCAATCCGGACATCATCCGGCAGGGGGCCGAGGCCTTTGGCAATCAATGCGTGGTCTTGGGGATGGATGTGAAACAGGTGGAAAAAAGCCCGGCCATTCCCTCGGGCTATGAAATCGTGATCAACGGCGGACGGAAACACATGGGGATCGACGCCCTGGAATGGGCTCAGCGGGCCCAGTCCCTGGGGGCCGGTGAAATCTGCCTGAACTCCATCGATGCCGACGGCATGAAAACCGGCTATGAGTTGACCCTGACCCGGCTGATCTCGGAAAACGTCGACATTCCGGTCATCGCTTCCGGCGGCGCGGGCACGCCCGAGCACCTGCGGGCGGTGTTGACCGACGGCAGGGCCGACGCGGCCCTGATCGCTTCCATGGTCCACTACGGCAGCTACACCGTCTCCGACATCAAGCATTACCTTCACGGTCGGGGCGTCAAGGTCCGGATGGGATGGTAGGTCAGGCGTAGTCGCCCCGTGTGAACTTCAGGTACTCCACCTGGGCCAGCAGGGCGCTCTCTTCGGCCACGGCTTTCAAGGAATCCCCATCGGGCCGCTGCCGGGCCGCCTCGGTCAGCGAGTCGGCTTCCTGCTTGATGGTCCGAACCAGCCCGTCCATCTCTTTCAGGGTACGATCCGGGTCCGACAGGGCCGAGGCCAGATTATCCAGAAGGGTCAGCAGACGGTCTGTGCCGGTTTCCAGGGCCTGATCCCCGGAATCCTCCAGACGAAAACCGAAGGACCTTATTTCACCCAGTCCGGACGGGGCCGGGGTTGTCACGGTTTCCTCCACGCCGGCCAGGGCCTGCTCAAAGGTTTTGCGGAACAGGTCCTGATCGACAGCGCCCCCAGCCTTGTCGGCCGGTTTTGGCTGAACCGGACCAAGTTTGTCAAGATCGGATATCCCTTTCATCATCATGTCTCCAGTGATTCGAATTGTCAGGTGTCACGTCAGGGGATTTTTTTGCCGGTTCCCTGTTTTTCATAAGCGGAACCCGGCAATCTTTTCCCTTTTTGGACCATAACCCCTTGCTGTTAAGGATAAATAGCAAATCCCGGGCCACGGTTAAACGTTAAATCGATCTCAAAGGATTATTTTTGGGGAAAAGGCAACTGGAGACGGGGATCAATCCTGCGGAAGCAAAACGACACGCCCCGCTCCGACCCGGGGTCTGAGCGGGGGAAAAAAAGGGTGTTCATTCAAAACACGCCGGGCCCTAAGGGCGATCAGACCATCTGGTCAATGGAAAAACCGATGATCTTGTCGGCAATCTGCTGAGCGTTGATCTGATAGGTTCCCTGGTCAATGGCGTTACGTGCCGCCTCCACCTTGTCGGTCCGGATTTCGGGCGCAAGGGCCATGGCATCTTTGGCCACCTGCATGTCCTGGGCATTGGAGGAGAGGCTCACCTTGTCCTCGGGGACTTCCTTTCGGGCTTCGGCCTGCCGGCCGGCAGCCAAATCCTGGGGCGAGGCGGATTCCACCCCCTTGACATAGGCCTGTCTTCCGAAATTTACATTGGTTTCCGATACTTTCATTGTCTTACCTCCAGGTCAGGATTCCATGGACTTGTCAACGGTTTCCCTGACAAGCTGTTCAAGGCGCCGGCTGACGATTTTTGAATCCTCCACGGAAAGGGTGCTGGTGACCTTTTCGTTGTTCTCACCGATAAAATTAAACACAAACTGCTGCTCGTGGGTATCAAACCCCTTGAGTTTCCCGCTGATTTCCCGGTTCAGCCGGTCCACGATCTGCTGTTCGGTCTCATCTTTGGGACCAAAGCGGGTGATCCGGTCCAGAATATCGGCGGACACTTTGTTTATGATGGTCTGCCGTTTCCCTTCTTCGGAAATGCTGATACTGTCCTGCATGGACAGCCCATCGGCCCCAAGGCCCTTCTGCCGGTCGATCAGACGGTTCTGGCTGATCTGCCGGCTGTAGACCTTGATCACGTTGTTGATCTGGTACGATGGTATATGCATAACCCGTTCTCCTTGCTTGTACCATCGGCTCTCCTTGGACGAAACTTTACAAAAAAATCGGATTATTTTGTGACCGGGGAATAGGCGCTGTAATAATGGCGAATGAAATGGCGGTGACTTCGGAAGGCAATGTCCGGAAGCCGGTCGAAGGGATAAAATCCCGCCTCCGAGACATCGTCTCCGGGCACAAGACGTCCCTTAAAGGTTCGCACCAGATAGGCGGTGATCAGCACCGTGTCGTAATCGGGGTGGGGATCGATGGCCACGCCCATCAGCATCTCGATTTTTCCCGCAAGGCCTGTTTCCTCGACCAGTTCACGAAGGGCCGCCTCATCGGGCCGTTCCCCCAGCTCCACGAATCCGCCGGGCAGGCACCAGAGCCCGGCCTGGGGCGCGACCTTGCGTCGGGCCAGGAGTATCCGGTCGTCCGGATCGATCAGGACCACACAGGCCGCAGGCACGGGGTTTTCGTACAAGGTGGTGTTGCAGTGGGGGCAATGTTTCCGCAACCGGCCCTCGACGGTGGTCGTGATGACCGGTGATCCGCAATAGGAGCAGAATTTTTTTTCTCGCATGCCCGTCCCCGCCCCGGACCCGCCCGGCGGATCAGTCGTCGAAATCACCCGCAGGCCCCTTGTCGGTATTGAGTTCGGCCGCCTTATGGACAATGGCGTCCTCGGTCCATTCGTCGGGCGATTCCATGACGTCGGCCTTGACGCCGGGATGATGGGACCTGTTTTTCAGAATATCCGCCATCACCAGATCGGCCGTCCCCCCGGCATTGAACACTTCAACCAGAAGGGTGTAAGTAAAATCCTCGACCCGCTTGGCCATGCGGCGGCGAACCGCTTCGGGCTGGCTGAGGATCTTGTTTTCAAAGGGCAGGTTCAGCTTCTTGTAATTCCCGCCGGAAATTCCTTTGGCGCGGGCATAGGACTGCATGTCCCGCCAGAGATCTTCGGTCAGCCCCTCCCCCTCGATCTTGATGAAATTTCCGTCCGCATCCTGCTGGGCGTTGCCCTCGTCGTTGACCGAGAGGCCCCAGGACAGCATCTGGAGGGCCGTGGCCACGTTGGCCTTGGTGGTGTGGGTCTTCCGGGCGATCTGACGAAGCCGCTCGAAGCTGTTGCCCGAGGTTCCGTGCTGGGCGCCGGACACCCTGTATTTGGCAATGGCCTGGTGGATGGCAAGGGTCAAATCCACATCGATACCCTGGCCGCTGGCCTCGATGCCGTGGGTGGTCCCGTTGTTCAGGGCGATCCAGTCGGGAAAGATGCCGTGGGCGTTGAGCCCCGCAATCAGAAACACCGCTTCGGCCGGAGACGAAAGCCCGTCATTGCCCTTGATCTCTCCGATTTCGGTTTCCAGGCCGGCCCATTCGGGAATATAAGGTTTCATGGCGATATTTGCCAGAAGGTTGCGGTCATCGGGCTGGTGGGAGGCGTCGATGGCGATGGAGGTGATACCGGCCTCGAACATCGACGGGATCTCCGTCCGGGCCTGGTCCAGGTCGGCCTCGTTCTTGATCCCGTAGTGATCCGCATGGATGGCCACCGGAACGGTGATGCCCAGTTCATTGGCGACGGCGTCCACCTGCCGGGCGATGTTCCAGTAGCTGACGGGGCAATAGGCCTCGCGACCGCCCTCGGATTTGGCGATTTCAATGATCACAGCGGCCCGGGCCCGCTGGGCGGCGGCAAGGACGCCCCGGATCACGATATGGCTCCGGCCGTTGGCCGCGATGGTCATGGCCTGCCCTTTTTCGATCATGGCGCGATCGATATACTTGCCGCTGACGATCAGCGCTTTTGAGTTGGGAAACAGGGACACGATATTGGGGGGCCGTCCCACCGTCAGGGCCTCGTTGTATTCTGCAGTGTAACGGGTGTTTCCGTCAGCCATGGTGTTCTTCTCCTCGTCAAAAGGTTATCCGCAGACGTCGGTCATCATGCTAAAAATGATGCCAATTCAAATATATTTGCCGGGGTTTGTAAAGTCTTATTTTCCGTCTTTCCAGACCGGCGGACCGGCGGCAAGGGCGTCAGACGTAAAGGTTGACGAGCCCTCCCTTGACCGCGTGAAATGGGTTTTCCAGATTCTTGCGGCGGGTATACACCATGTCACGGGCATCGACAAGAACATAATATTTGTAGGCACCGGAATCCTGATCCGACCGATGGGCGTCGGCATCGGACGCGATCCGTGACGCATCCGGCGTTTTGACGGGCGGATACTGAATCCGGCCCGGGTCCGATTGCTCCCAGGCCGGGTGCCTACTGTAGTCGGGCAGAAAATGAAGGGTTGAACTTACATTCATGGGCGCCGTCCATGGGTTCGCCCGGAAAGGTCAGCCGAATTCGCAACGGGAATGATGCGGGCGTTTGTTTTTTATTTTCGGATTATAAGTGAAAAATCCCGGGGGATCAACCGCCTTCCTTGACTTCTCCGGAAATGTTCCGTACATTTTTTGCATCATCCGATCCGGCCCGCGCCAACCGAGGCCGGGTCCCAACCGTGATGACTCGTCAACCTTACCCGAAGGGAGAGCACCCCAGATGGCAGCCTCGCGCCGACCGGACCGCGTCATACTCCATGTTCTGATCATTCTTCTGATCGGCCTGACCCCGATCCTGGGGGGCGCCGCAGAATCGAGCACCGACATCGACCAAAAGCTGGTCGAACTGACGCGGATTCAGAATGCCATGGATTCCCTGTCCCGGGAAATCATCGAAACCCGGGACCGCATGTCCCAACCCGAAGGCCAGGGACGCGAACAGCTCCTTGAATCCCACTTAGACAGCCTGCAGCGGAAGCTGTTCAGCCTTGAAGGAAACTTCAACGACCTGGCCTCCGAAATCAGCCTGGACACCCTGGGACAGGCCGCAGATGAGGATTTCAACTGGAACCGTGAACTGAAAATCATCCTCAGCCCGCTGATCCGGGAACTGCAACAGGCCACGTCACGGCCCAGGGAAATCGAAAAATACCGCAGCGCCATCGAGACCCAGAATCAGCAGCTCGAGAGGATCGACGAGGCCATGGGACGGATCAACACCCTGATGAACAACCCGGGCTGCCCTCCCCGGCTGCGGGAACGGCTCAGCCGAACCCTGGCCGCCTGGAAAAACCGGCGGAGCGAGGTTGAAACCCAGCGGAGCATCGCAACGCTCCAGCTTGACAAGATCAGCGGCCATGACGAGCCCTTCACCCGGACCCTTCAGAAAATCCCGAAAATGTTTTTCAAAAGCCATGGCAACAACCTGATCATGGCCCTTCTGGCCTTTTTCCTGACCGCCTTCATCCTCTTCCGCTTTCACGGGGTGATCGTCAGGGCGACCCGGCGCCGCAGACTTGAATCGCCGTTTTATATCCGGGCCTTCGACCTGGGCTACCGCATCGCTGCGATGGGCCTGTCTTTGGGGGTGCTCCTGGGCGTGCTCTACCTGCTCAGCGACTGGGTGCTGTTGTCCCTGCTGCTGGTCTTCATGATCGGCCTGGTCTGGACATCCAAGGAAACCCTGCCGCGGGTCTGGGATCAGTGCCGCCTGATCCTCAATCTGGGCCCCGTCAGGGAGGGCGAACTGATCGTCTACAACGGTATTCCCTACAAGGTGCTGTCGATCAATGTCTTCACCTTAATATATAACCCCGATATCCCCAACAGCCGGATTCGGATTCCGGTGGCCGACCTGCTTTCCCTGCGATCCCGCCCGGCGTCCGCCACCGAACCCTGGTTTCCCTCCCGGATTGGGGACTGGGTGCTGCTTGGAGACGAGAACCCGATGAAGGTCCTGACCCAGACGCCCGAAACCGTGGTCGTGGAAAAAATCGGCGGGGCCCGAATTTCCTATCCGGCGGCGGACTATCTGTCGGCGGCCCCGATGAATCTTTCTTCAGGATTCCGGATCAAGGTGCCTTTCGGTCTGGATTACGCCCTCCAGCCCATCGTCACGGACTCGGTGCCCGGCATCCTGGAAAAAGGCGTCGAGGAGCATCTGACGGCATCGGGGTTCATGGACCGGATCATCCGGGTCCGTGCTGAATTCAAGCAGGCCGCCGCTTCATCCCTGGACATCGAGCTGTTGGTCGATGTGGCGGGCGACGGGGCCAGGCATTACGCCCGCCTGAACCGCCTGATCCAGGCCGCCTGCGTGGATGTGTGCAACGCCCGAAAGTGGTCGATTCCCTTCAACCAGTTGACGGTCCACCTTCCCGCTCCAGAGCATTCCTGATTCATTCAAAATCCCCGGGCGCCGCCCCCGGCGGCTCCGGGCTTACTCCGGCGTTATCTCCGGCCATTCGACCGCCATTACAAGCTATCTACCCAATATCACTAACATAAATAATTGACCCGTTTTTTTGCCTTGACAGGCATTTGCGGTTTTTGCTATTCGTGCTTGAAAATGAATGAGTATTCATACCGACCCATGCAACGCACACAGGCCTGATCCGATTATGAAGTCTGAAAAATACCATATCATTCTGGACGCCGCCATCAAGGTCTTCGCTGAACACGGCTTCTTCCAGTCCACGGTGGCCCAGATCGCCCGGAAGGCCGGCGTGGCCGACGGTACCATCTATCTGTATTTCGAAAACAAGGAAGACATCCTTCTTCAGTTTTTCGCCTACAAGACACGGCAGATTTTCGACCAGTTCCAGATGGAAGTGGACAAAAGCGACAATGCGGAAAGCAAACTCCGGAACCTGGTCACCAGCCATCTCAAAGAATTCCAGGGCAACATGGACATGGCCATTGTTTTTCAGGCCGAAACCCGCCAGGTTCAGCAGTCCGAAGCCATCAAGGTCCATATCCGGGACATCACCCGGAAATACCGCGAACTGGTCGGCGAAATCATCGAAGAGGGACAAAACGAAGGCATCATGCGCAAGGATTTGTACATCGGCCTGGTCAAGACCTTTATCACCGGGGCCGTGGAGGAAGTCATCAATTCATGGGTGCTGGCCAACGGCAAGTACGATCTGGTATCCATGGCCGATCCCCTGGTGGATCTTTACCTGAGAGGCATCGGCAATCATTAGGCGCTTGTTCACCGGCCGCGGCCGGTGTGTTTAGTTGGGGAGAAACCCACGACCGTGCTGAGAAACAGGGGTTTGGGACGGCACATCGCGGACGAGAAAAGGCCACCTTTCATAACCAAGAAGGAGAGAAAAACATCATGGCACAGCTTATCGCAGACAGACGAGACATCGACTTTGTTCTTCATGAACAGTTGAACGTGGAAGAGTTGAGCAAACACGAAAAATTTGCCGATTTCAACAAGAAAACCGTCGACATGGTCGTCTCCGAGGCCAGAAATCTGGCCGTCAAGGAAATGATTCCCACCTGGAAAGACGGCGATGAGAGCGGCTGTAAATTCGAAGCGGGCAAGGTCATTGTCCCCGAAACCTTCCCCCGGCTGTTCGAACTGTTCAATGCCGGCGAATGGCTGGCCATGAACGAGGAACCCGAATGGGGCGGCCAGGGCATGCCCCGGTCCGTATCCTCCGCCGCGTCCGAATTTTTCAACGGGGCCAACTTCCCCTTCATGATGTACCCCGGTCTGACCCACGGCGCCGGAAAACTCGTCGAAGAGTTCGGTACCGACGAGCAGAAACGGCTGTTCCTGAAAAATCTGTACACCGGCAAATGGACCGGGACCATGCTGCTGACCGAAGCCGGTGCCGGCTCCGACGTCGGGGCACTTGAAACCGTCGCCAAAAAGAATGCCGACGGCACCTACTCGATTTCCGGCTCCAAAATCTTCATCTCCGGCGGCGAGCACGACATGGCCGAAAACATCATCCATCCGGTCCTGGCGCGTATCGAAGGCGCCCCCGCCGGAACCAAGGGGATTTCCCTGTTCCTGGTTCCCAAATTCCGCGTCAACGCAGACGGCAGCCTGGGCGCCTTCAACGACGTGGTCTGCACCGGTATCGAGCACAAAATGGGGATCCACGGCAACGCCACCTGCTCCCTGACCCTGGGCGGCAAAGGCGAATGCATCGGAACCCTTTTGGGCGAAGAAAACAAAGGCATGAAGGCCATGTTCGTCATGATGAACGAAGCCCGTCTGCTGGTGGGCATGCAGGGTTTTTCCTGCGCCACCGCCGCCTACATGTATGCGGTCAACTATGCCAAGGAACGCATCCAGGGCGCCAACCTGGTCAAACCCCAGGACGGGGGCGTGCCGATCATCCAGCACCCCGATGTCCGTCGCCAGCTCATGATCATGAAAACATACGTGGAAGCCATGCGCAGCCTTCTGTACTTCATCGGTTACTGCAACGACATGATCGCCGTCTCCGATGATCCGGCCGTTCGGGAAAAATACCAGGGACTGATCGAAATCCTCACCCCGGTGGCCAAGGGCTACGTGACCGACCGTGCCTTCGAGGTCTGCAACCATGCCATCCAGGTATACGGCGGCTACGGGTTCATCGAGGAATACCCCGTGGCCCAGCTGATGCGTGACTGCCGCATCACCATGATCTACGAAGGCACCAACGGGATTCAGGCCATGGACCTTCTCGGCCGGAAGCTCGGCATGAAAAAAGGGCAGGTGTTCATGGACCTGATGGGTGAAATCCAGAAAACCCTCAAGACGGCCAAGGACATTCCCGCACTGGCCGCCATGACCGCCGCCGTGGAAAACGCCCTCAACCGTTTGGGTGAGGTGGCCATGCACATGGGCAAGACCGCCATGAGCGACAAGGTGCTGAATGCCTTCGCCTTCGCCCACCCCTTCCTCGAGGTGACCGGCGATGTGGTCATGGCCTGGATGCTGCTGTGGCGGGGGACCATCGCTGCCGGCAAACTTGAAAGTGCCAAGAAAAAAGATGTTCCGTTCTACGAAGGACTTTTGAAAAGCCTGGAATACTTCACGGCTTGTGTTCTTCCGGTGACCTCCGGAAAAATGGACGCCATCAAGGCCTGCAACGGCGCCACCGTTGAGATCTCTGAAGATTCATTCATAGGCTGATTCGGCCTGCGGACCGGAGGGAAACCCCTCCGGTCCGATTCGGACAACGCCGGAGCTGCCGGCCCCACGGCCGGACAAACCCAAGGAGCATCAGGCAGATCAAAAACGATTCAGGGAGGTTAGGCGTGGACAGCAAAAAAACTCCCGGGCACAAACACCCCGGAAATTCATGCGTCACGGCATGGCCCGGCCGCTCTTGTACAGTCGTACGGCCCTTGAATTTTTTCTTGACGAATCCTGCGTTGTCATTTAAGTATGAGGGATTATTCATTTCAGAAGATGGAGACAAGTAGCGCTGTTTGGCGTGCTATTGATTAATAAATTCAATTCAAGGAGAGGTAAAATTAAAAATGGAACATCTAATTGCACCAGCTCATTACAAATTTCTGGGTTTTTTCCCTGGGGCGATCCTGTCCTTTTTGTATGTGGTTGTCGGCGTCGGGATCTTCGCTTACATCATGGCGAACCGGGTGGCACCTCTGGTCAAGGCGGCTCCGGACAACAGCCGCTTCAGCGACATTCCGGCACGCATCCTTAACATCTTCACCATCTGGCTCGGCCAGATCCGTCAGCCCCGCTACATGGTGGCAGGTGTTCTTCACATCGTCATCTTTTTCGGCTTTTTGACCCTGAGCATCCGGACCTGCTCTCTGGTCGTCATCGGTATGTTTCCGGACTTCGCCCTGCCCGGCCTCGGCGCTGATCAGCCCCTGGGCATGGTCTACAACGTGGCCAAAGACTACATGGCCACCGCCGTGTTCGTTGCCTGTATCATCGCCGCCGTCCGCCGCGGCATCATCAAGCCCAAACGCTACGCCGTTCCGGCCAAATACGGTCACGATCACACCGCTGAGGCGGTATTCGTTCTGGCCATCATCATGGGCCTGATGCTGACCGAAAGCCTTTTCGAAGCCGTTCTGGTCTCTGCCGGCCACGATGCCTTCCTGGCTCCGCTGACCCTGGCCTGGATTTTCTCGAAAGTGTTTTCCGCAGCGCCCCACGGCCTGCTCCAGTTCCTGCACATCGCGTCCTACTACGTGCACAACACCCTGTTCTTCTTCTTCCTCTGCTTCCTGCCCATGGGCAAGCACTTTCACGTCATCACCTCTTTCTTCAACGTTCTGTTCATGAGGGTCCGACGCGGCAACATCAAACCCGTGGTTTACGGCATCACCGACGAACAGCTGGATTCCCTGGAATCTTTCGGCGTCAAAAAGCTGGAAGATTTCACCTGGAAGCACATGCTCGACTTCTATTCCTGTGCGGACTGCGGTCGCTGCTCCGACCAGTGCCCGGCCAACCTGGTGGGACGTCCCCTGTCTCCCCGGTTCATCACCATCAAGGCCCGTGACCTGATCTTCAAGAACTACCCGATCCGCGACAAGTTCCTCAACAGCAAGGAACCCCTGGTCGGCTCCATCTACGAAGCCGATGAAATCTGGTCCTGCACCACCTGCGGCGCCTGTGAGCAGGAATGCCCCATCGGTATCGAATACATCGACAAAATCGTTGACCTCCGCCGCGGTCTCGTGGATCAGGGCGAGGTTCCCCAGACCCTGCAGAAACCCCTCCAGGCCATCGGCAAGCGCGGTAACCCCTGGGGCAAGGTTGAAAAGAAACGTGCCGACTGGGCCAAAGACAAAGAATTCGCCGCCGAATGCTCCGTCAAGATCATGGAAAACGGCGACTCCGGTGAAACCCTTTACTTTGTCGACAGCATCACCTCCTACGACGACCGCATGGTCAACATCGCCAAATCCAGCGCCAAGATCCTGGATGCCTGCGGTGAAGACTTCTTCATCATCGGTAAAGACGAAAAAGACAGCGGTAACGAAGTCATCCGTTTCGGTGAAGAAATGCTGTACCAGAGCCTCAAGAGCCACAACATGGAGATCATCAAGGAATCCGGTGCCAAGCGCATCGTCACCTCCGACCCCCATGCGTACAATGCACTGAAAAATGATTACCGTGTCGATCTTCCGATCGAACACATCAGCGAGACCATCGTCAAAAACGTCAAATCCGGCAAGATCAAGCTCAAACCGGTGATGGATCCCTCAAAGGTCTACACCTATCACGATCCCTGCTACCTGGGCCGCCACAACGGGATTTACGATGACCCCCGCGATGCCATCAAAGCCATCCCGGGTGCTCAGCTCGTGGAAATGGAGAAGAACCGCGACCGGTCTCTGTGCTGCAGCGGCGGTGGTTTGATGCTCTTCTACGAACCCCATGAAGAAGAACGTATGGCCGTGATCCGCGTAAAAATGGCCGCCGAAGCCGGTGCGAACGTCATCGTCTGCGCCTGCCCCTTCTGTATGGTCAACATGGAAGACGCCATCAAGGTTGCCGGTCTTGACGGCCAGCTCGAAGCCATTGAACTGACCGAGCTGATCAACCAGCACATGGAATAGGATACCGGGCCGGACGCGCCTCTGCGTCCGGCCTGTTTCGGTTTTGCTTGACGGATTTACCGGCATGTCAATTCGGATTTAATAACTTATTGGGAGGAATAACATGGAAATCTTGGTATGCGTAAAAAGAGTTCCCGATTCCGCTGAAAATGAAATTGAAATGAACAGCGAAGGGAACGACATCGAGCGTGATGATCTTGTTTACTCTGTAAACGAATGGGACAACTACGCAGTGGAAGAAGCCATCCAGATTGTTGACAAGGTTGGCGGTTCCGTAACGGTTGTCACGGTAGGCGACAGCGAAAGCGACGAAATTCTCCGCCGTGAAATGGCCATGGGCGCGGGCAAAGGCCTGCTCCTGACCGACGATGCCTTCGAAGGCTCCGACTGCAAAGGCATTGCAACGATTCTCAAAGGCGCTGTGGAAAAAGGCAAATACGACCTGATCCTCACCGGTGCCCAGGCTGACGAAGGCGCCGGCGCCGTGGGCGGCATGCTGGCCGCCATGCTCGACATGCCCTACGCTTCCCTGGTCAACAAGATTGAAGTTGGCGACGGCAAGCTGGTTGTGGGACGTGAAATCGAGGGTGGTAACAGAGAAATGAACGAAATCACGCTTCCCTGCGTACTCTCCATCCAGACCGGTATCAACGAGCCCCGTTACGTGGGTATCCGCGGTATTCGTCAGGTTTCCGGTGTTGAAATTCCGGAACTCGGTGCATCCGATCTTGGTGTTGACGCTTCTGCCGTTGGTGCTGCCGGTGCCAAAACCAAGAAAATCGACTACTTCGTACCTGAAAAAGGCGAAGGCGCTGAAATGCTTGAAGGAAGCACTGAAGAGATCATTGATAAACTCATTGAAATCCTTAAAGCAAACGGAGGGTTATAATCATGGCACAGGTATTTGCATATTTGGTTCATAACGACGGGGTTCTCGACGATTCAGCCATGGAACTGATCAACGCCGCCAAAGCCGTTTCCGGCGACGCACCCACCGCCATCGTGACCGGCTCCGGTATTGACGCGGTCGCCGCTGAAGCCGCCGCCATTTTCCCCAACGTCATCAAAGTGGATAACGCCGCTCTGGCCTATCCCAATGCTGAAGTTGTGCGGAAAGCTCTGGCCAACGTCATTCCCGCAGGCTCCGTTGTGCTTTTCGCACACAACACCTTTTCCATGGACTGCGCCCCGGGCCTTTCCGTGAAAATGAATGCCGCCTTCGTCGCCGACATCGTCGGTATCGACGGCGTTGACGGAAGCACCCTGAAAGTGGTTCGCCAGGAATTCGGCGGCGAAGTCTGCACCCACGTGAACGTGGATATGGCAGGCGGCGCGGTTGTTTCCGTTCGTCCCGGCACCTTCCCGGCCGACGAATCCAAATCAGCCGGCGGTTCCGTCACCGACAAATCCGCCGACGCCGGTGACCTTTCCGCCAACCGGAAGTTCATCGAAATCGTGGCTCCGGAAGCCGGCGATGTCGACATCACTAAAGCCGACATCCTCGTGTCCATCGGTCGCGGTATCGAAGAAGAAGACAACATCGAAATCGCCATGAACCTCAAGGAAGCCCTCGGCAACGCCGCCGAAGTGTCCTGCTCACGTCCGATCGTCGACGCCAAATGGCTGGAAGCCTCCCGCCAGGTTGGTACCAGCGGTTGCACCGTTAAACCCAAGGTATACCTTGCCTGCGGTATCAGCGGTTCCTTCCAGCATCTGGGCGGCATCAAGGGCGGTTTGATCGTTGCCATCAACAAAAACCCCAACGCGCCTATTTTCCAGGCTGCCAACGTGGGTATTGTGGCCGACATTCTCGAGTTCCTGCCGGCCCTCACTGAAAAAATCGAAGAAATGTAATTTTTTCAGCGTGTAGGTTTGTTACGGCCGGCCGTCCCTCGGGGCGGCCGGCTTTTTTTGACGAATCATTTCGGCTTGCGCCGCCTGACGGCCTCGAGCCAGGCGGCCTGCTCCTTCTGATACTCGTCTTCGCTCTGATGCTTGTTGTGGCATCGATCATCCTCGAGAAGCTCCGACAATGCCTTGTTTTTTAAACGGGTTCCGCATTCAGTGAGCATCCGGATCAATTTGTCCAGACGTTCATTTCTTTCTTTTTCATCGCTGTTTTTCATGGTATGACAATCATAATTTCAAGGTTTATCCCAATAACCGCAACCCATGCTCCACAGATGCCACCAACGGGGACCTGTATGATGCGATTGTGTTCCATCATAGCACAAGCGGCCATGATTGTCCTCTTTCTCGCCGCCTCCGGTTCAAGGGTCGTCGAGGCGGACACAGGCCTTGCCGAAAAGCACAAGGCCCGGGGAAACATTTTCTACAGCCAGCGCAAACTCACCCAGGCCGTCGAGGCTTTCTCCAGCGCCATCGCCGAAGACCCCGACTATCAGGCCGCCTACTACAACCGGGGCCTGGTCTACTACGATCTTCAGCTTTATTACAAGGCCATCGTCGACTTCGACATGGTGCTGATGATGACCCCCGATGATCGGGATGCCTATCTGGCCCGGGGTTTGTGCTACAGCAAGGTCAACAAACTGCAGCTGGCCCTCCAGGACCTGGACCGGGCCGCCGAACTGGGCAACCGACAGGCCAAACGCATTCTTGAAAGCGGTGAGCTGACCCGGCGGCTGGAACTTTCGCGAAGCAAACAACGAAAAATAAACGCCCTCATCAACGAGACCCCCAGTGAAACGAACCGGACGTCGGAAATCATCGCCGTGGGCAATGAATTCGGCGGCAACACCGTCATGACCACCTACGGCAAGGGCGACCCGCTCTACGAAGGCCCGGAGGGGCTGTTCAAGCAAATGGATTATTTCGACGCCGGCGACCGCCTCCGAAAAACGGAACTGCTTCACACGGTCCCCTTCATCGCCGGTCACGACCGGAACATGACCCGGATCGTGTATGACGAGCGGGGACGCATCCTGCGCAAGGAATTTACCTACACGGGCAGGATGCTCAACCACACCGGCATCCAGTACTTCAACGACAGGGGCGTCCTCACCCGGGAAGTGATTCTCGACAAACACGGCAAGGAAGTCTCCGTCAAAACCGTGCCCTGATCACAGCGCCGATTCGATTTCCTCAGAAACCCGTCTGGCCGCGTCCACCGGATCACGGGCATCCCGGATCGGCCGGCCGATGACCAGGTAATCCGATCCGTTGGCAATGGCCTGGGCCGGGGTGGTCACCCGCTTCTGGTCATCCCCGCCGACGGTCTCCCACATGGGACGGATTCCCGGCGTCACCGTCAAAAAATCAGAACCGCAGGCCTCTTTGATCATCGGCACCTCAAGTCCCGAACACACCACCCCGGCGCATCCGGCGGCCCGGGCGTCTCCGGCTCGCTTGACGATCAGCGAGGCCATCTGCCGGGCGTAAATGTCCTGATACCCCGACCGGGCAATGTCATCGGCGCTCACGCTGGTCAGCACCGTCACCCCGAGAATCCGGGTTTTGGCTCCCCCGCCGCGCACCGCCGCCTCGAGCATGGACAGACTTTCGCCGCAGTGGACCGTGGTAAAGTCGACCCCCAGATCACCGACCACCCGGGCGGCCCGTTCGACCGTGGCCGGGATGTCATGGAGCTTTAAATCCAGAAAAACCCCGGCATCACCGGTGTCATGGATGAATTTGACAATATCCGGCCCGATGGTGATGAACAGTTCGAGTCCCACCTTGAACAGGCCGATCTCCCCGGCCAACAGCCGGATGTAGCGACGGGCCTCGTCGAAGGTGGACACATCCAGGGGAAACATAATGTAATCTTTGGCTTTTTTCATGCAGTCCTCTCCGTTTGAACGCCGGGGCCGAACCCGGCTGAGTTTCGTGAAAAATACCTCATATCCCCCGTCAGATAAAGGGGCTTTTTTATTTTTCACAATCCGGCTTAGTCGTTGAATCCTTCCGGACGTTTATGGTATAGTCGTTAAAAATTCGACCTGTCCGCCGCGCCTTGATGATTGACCCATACGAGATTCCCAGCCCATGGCACCGATTCATCTGAAAAAAATGCACGTCCCGTCAGGTTCCTTTGCCTGTGACCGGGTCGGAGCCGTTCTGTTCCAGGCATTCCTAAGTTCCTGCGTGGGCGTTTCGGCCTATGACCCCGTCCATGGAATCGGCGGCCTGGCCCATTTCCTCCTGCCCGAACCCGTCAGCCGCTGCCGGGAGGGAGACGAGGACAAATACGCCTCAACCGGCCTGCCCCGATTCCTCGACGCCCTGTACGCCATGGGGGCGTCCAAAGACAACCTGCGCATCTGCATCGCCGGAGGCGCTTTTTCAGGATTACTGAGCCGTCAGGACATCCATCTGGATATCGGCGGCCGGACGGCCGAAACGGTCAGAACCATCCTGGCGGAAGAAAAAATCCGGGTGGACCGGTCCGAAACCGGCGGTTTTTTCACCTGCTGCCTGAGTCTCAACATGCTCGACGGAACCGTGGACATCAGCCCTTCGTACACGGGGGGGGAACTGGACGAATCGCCCCTTGCCCCCGGTCCCGACGACCTTGAAACGATCATGGACGCCATTCAGCCCATTCCCCAGATCGCCCTTAAAATTCTCCGGATGATCAGCGAGGACGTCGACCACCTCTCGGACCTGGCCCAGGAAGTCAAAAAAGACCAGGTGATCAGCGGCCAGGTGCTCAAGTATTGCAACGCCGCCGTCTTTTCCGGAAAACGGGGGATCGATTCCATTGACGACGCCCTTCTGATCATCGGCCGGAACCACCTTTACCGGATCGTGACCACCGTGGCGGTGAAAAACCTTTTTATCAGCCACAACCAGGGCTACTCGCTGGTCAAGGGAGGCCTGTACCATCATGCCATCGGGGTTGCGCTCATCGCCGAGAAACTGGCCGAAAAAAACAAACGGGGACTGCCCTTTTCCGCCTACACCGCCGGACTGCTCCACGATATCGGAAAAATCGTCCTCGACCAGTTCGTCGCCCGGTTCGTTCCGTTTTTCTACAGAGACTTCAAGCAGCCCGCAAACACCATGATCATGCTCGAAGACAAATATCTCAACACCAACCACACCCGCATCGGTCTCACCCTGGCTCAAAAATGGTCCCTGCCCGACAGCGTCACACAGGCCATCGCCTTTCATCACCACCCCGAGAGAACCGGCGAACCCATGCCGATCACGGACATTGTCAGCCTGGCCAACCTGCTGTTCCACATGTTCAGCTCAGGTCCCCAACTCAACCGGATCGACATGAGCCATTTCAATCTTCTGCTCGACCGGAACGGGTTTTCCGTCCTGGATTTCCCCGAAATCGTGGACATGATCCCGTTGGATGCGCTGACCAACCCGGAGATGATCCTGTCCGGCCGAAACGACAGTCCGCTTCGCTCCGCCAACAAATCTGTTTCCAGAACAGTTCCGTCATGATAAGACATGGAGGTTTGTCAACGAGGGGGCCGAGCCCCGATACCCCTTGAGGTTCCGTTCCGACCCTGGGCGGACGGATCCCTGAATCAATCAAGTGAGACTATGTCCATCACACCCGAACAGCAACAGAGACTGAAAAACCTTCCCGGCGTGGACACCATGCTGGATCGCCTGTCCGGCCGGTTCGACACCGACGTCGTCCCCCGGCGCGTGGTGGTCGAGTCCGTCCGAAACACCATCGACGATCTCCGATCCGCCATCTTGAAAAACGATGCCGCGCTCAGCGATGACGACCTGACCGACGAAGCCCTGACCCGGCGCATCGAAGGCCTTGTCGATAAACGCATGACCCTGAACCTCAAACGCACGATCAACGCCACCGGCGTCGTGATCCATACCAATCTGGGCCGCTCGCTCCTGGCCGGAGAAGCCCTGGCCCACGTCCGTCAGGTCGGCGACCGCTATTCCAATCTGGAGCTGAACCTCGATACGGGCAAACGGGGCCTGCGCTACAGCGTGGTCGAAGACCTGTTGTGCGACATCACCGGAGCCGAAGCGGGGATGGTCGTCAACAACAACGCCGCCGCCGTTCTCCTCTGCCTGGACACCCTGGCCGGCGGCCGGGAAGTGATTGTCTCCCGTGGGGAACTGGTTGAGATCGGCGGATCGTTTCGCATTCCCGACGTCATGGAAAAAAGCGGGGGCATCCTCAAGGAAGTGGGCACCACCAACCGGACCCATGCGGCCGATTACACCGCCGCCATCAGTGAGGCCACCGCTCTTCTGCTCAAGGTCCACACCAGCAACTACAGCATTCAGGGCTTCACCGCCAGTGTCTCCCTGGCCGATCTGGTGGCCATGGGCCGAAGCCGTGGCATTCCGGTCATGGAAGACTTAGGCAGCGGCACCTTCGTGGATTTTTCAAAATACGGCCTGACCAAGGAACCCACCGTCCAGGAATCGGTCGCCGCGGACTGCGACATCGTCACCTTCAGCGGAGACAAGCTGCTGGGGGGCCCCCAGGCGGGAATCATCCTCGGGAAAAAAAACCTGATCGAACGCATCCGGAAAAATCCTCTGACCCGGGCGCTGCGCATCGACAAGATGACCCTTGCCGCCCTGGAAAGCACCCTCCGTCTCTATCGGGACGAGGAAAAAGCCGTCCGCCTGATTCCCACCCTCCGCATGCTGACCATGACCAAGGAGGCAACCCGCGTCATGGCTGAAACCGTGGCCCGGGCCATTTCGGACATCGGTGATCCCAGGGTCAAAACAGAGTTCATGGACCTTGCGTCCCGGGCCGGGGGCGGTTCCCTGCCGCTGCTCGACCTGCCCAGCACCTGTTTGGGACTCTCCGTCAGCGGCCTGTCCGCCCGGGAACTCGAAGAACGACTCCGGGCCGGCCGGCCGCCGGTGATCGCCCGCATCGAAAACGACCGTCTGATCTTAGATCCCAGAACCCTTCAGGACGACGAACCCGAACTGATCCAACACGCGCTCGCCCACATCCTAGGAGCCTGATGTCATGAAAACCCGCGTCCTCAAAACCCTTGACGAGACCCTGGCGGTGCTGAAAGCCGGGGTCACCGGCAACGCCGACAGGCTGGTCCGCATTGCCGAAACCCTGGCCGCCTGCCTGACCTCCGGCCATAAAATCCTGATCTTCGGCAACGGGGGCAGCGCAGCGGACGCCCAGCATCTGGCCGCCGAATTCGTCAACCGGTTCCAGGTCGAACGCATCCCCCTGGCGGCCCTGGCCCTGACCACGGACAGCTCGGTTCTGACAAGCATCGGCAACGACTATCACTTTGACGACGTGTTTTCCAAACAGATCGCCGCCCTGGGCCGCCCCGGGGATCTGGCCTGGGGCATCAGCACCAGCGGCAATTCGAAAAACGTGGTCAAGGCCATGGAACTGGCCCGTCAAAACGATCTTCTGACCCTGGGCATGATCGGCCGGGGCGGTCGTCTGGCCGACCTCTGCGATATGACGCTTCCGGTCGATTCAACCGTGACGGCCCGGATTCAGGAGTGCCACATCACCATGGGACACATCCTCTGCGATCTGGTGGACCGCATTCTCTTTCCCCAGGCATTTTCCCGTTAAACGGGTTGCTTTTATCCCAAGGAATGATTATTATCTCGCCACGCAACGCCTGATCCGGTCAGGTGTTTTTTTACATACGCGATCTCCCGGTTTATCCGGGAGGCGGAACAGCCGGCCCTGTCCATTCAGGCGCCGCCAGCGAGGTGAGCATGCCGATTTACGAATACACCTGTGAGGATTGCAGCACATCCTTTGAATATCTGGTCATGGGCGGAAAAGGCCCGGACGCCTGCCCGAAATGCAAGGGGAAAAAGGTCAAACAGATGATCTCCGCCTGCGGGTTCGTCAGCAAAAACAGCAGCGGCCAGACCACGGGCTCCTCTGCCTCGGCCTCGTCCTGCACCGGTTGCACGGCCTCAAGCTGCGCGGGGTGCCGTTAAGATGGGCGCCGCACTGAAAATCGGAACCCGGGGCAGCAAGCTGGCCCAGTGGCAGGCCTATTGGGTCAAAGATGAAATTCTGAAAAACAACCCGGATCTGACCGTCGACATCGTCATCATCAAAACCAAGGGCGACAAGATCCTGGACGTGCCCCTGGCCAAGGTGGGGGGCAAGGGGCTGTTCGTCAAGGAAATCGAAGAAGCCCTGCTCTCCGGCGCCATTGACCTGGCCGTTCACAGCATGAAGGACATGCCCGCAGCCATTCCCCCGGGCCTGACCATCGCGGCCGTTCCGATGCGTGAAAATCCCCAGGACGTCCTGATTTCAGCTCAGGGACATACGCTCGACACCCTTCCCGCAGGCGCCCGGGTGGGAACCAGCAGCCTCCGCCGCAGTTCCCAGATTCTCCACGCCCGGCCTGATGCGGTTATCATTCCCCTCCGGGGCAACATCGACACGCGCCTGAAAAAACTCGACGACGGCGAGTTCGATGCCATTGTCCTGGCGGCTGCCGGCGTGCTCAGACTGGGCTACGACAACCGGATCACCCAGATTCTGGACGATACCCGGATGCTTCCCGCCGTGGGCCAGGGTGCCCTGTGCGTTGAGATCCGTGAAAACGACCCACGGGTCAAGGCCCTGGTCGATCCCTTGAACCATGCTGTCACCGAGCAGGGGGTCACCGCTGAGAGGGCGTTCCTCCACCGGCTGGAAGGCAGCTGCCAGGTCCCCGTGGCGGCCCATGCCGTCATCGCGGGCGACACCCTGTCCATCACCGGTCTCGTGGCGGATCTGGACGGATCACGGGTCTTCAAAGACAGCCTGTCCGGCCCCTGCGATCAGAGCGCGGCCCTGGGCGTCACCCTCGCCGAAACCCTCCTTGCCCGGGGGGCGAACCACATCCTCGATCAGTTGAAAGAAAAGGCCCATGAAAACGACAACCGGTAAAGTATATCTGGTGGGAGCCGGTCCGGGGGACCCCGGGCTGATCACCGTCAAAGGAAAAGAATGCATTGAAAAGGCGGATGTGATCGTCTACGACTACCTGGCTTCGCCGGCCCTGCTCGGCCATGCCCCGGACGGGGTCGACATGATCTATGTGGGCAAAAAGGGCGGGGATCACACCCTGTCCCAGGACGGCATCAACGCCCTTCTGGTGGCAAAGGCCGGGGAAGGAAAGGTGGTCACCCGGCTCAAAGGCGGCGATCCGTTTATTTTCGGCCGGGGCGGTGAGGAAGCCGAGGTTCTGGTCGAGGCGGGCATTCCCTTCGAGGTGGTTCCCGGCGTTACGTCGGCCATCGCGGCCCCCGCCTATGCAGGCATCCCCCTGACCCACCGGAAATTCACCGCCACCCTGTCCCTGGTCACCGGCCATGAGGATCCGGAAAAGGAATCCTCCAACATCGACTGGCCCGCCGTCTCTAAATCGGGCACCCTGGTGTTCTTCATGGGGGTCAAAAACCTGCCGATGATCGTCGAGCGCCTGATCGCCTGCGGCAAGCCCCAGGATACCCCCGTGGCCCTGGTCCGGTGGGGAACCACGGCCCGCCAGCAAACCGTCACCGGAACCCTTGACACCATTGTGGAACGGGTCCGTCAGGCCGGGCTCAAGTCCCCGTCGATCATCGTGGTCGGCCAGGTGGTGTCGCTGCGCGACACCATGCAGTGGTTCGAAAACAGGCCTCTGTTCGGCAAAAGCATCGTGGTGACCCGGGCCCGCAAACAGGCCAGCGATCTGGTGAAAAGCCTGTCCGATCTGGGTGCGGCCTGTATCGAGGCGCCCTCGATCCGCGTGACGGACGCCCCGGATACCGGCCCCATGGACAACGCCATCGAAGAGATCTCAAGCTATGACTGGCTGGTGTTCACCAGTGTCAACGGCGTGCATTTCTTTTTCGAGCGCCTGTTCGCCTTAGGTTACGATGTCCGGCGCCTGCACACCGTCAAAACCGCCTGCATCGGCCCGGCCACGGCCCGGCGTCTCCGGGATTTCGGTCTGAACACGGACATCATGCCCGACACCTACCGGGCCGAGTCGGTGGTCGAAGCGTTTGAACACCAGGCCGTAAACGGCCGTCGGATTCTGATCCCCAGGGCTCTTGAAGCCCGTCCGATTCTGCCCGAGGAACTCCGGAAAATGGGGGCCCGGGTCAACGAAGTCGCGGCCTATCAGACCCTGGAGGTCCGGGACCAGGCCGACAGCCTGCTCGACCGGCTCCGCAGCGGCGACATCGACGCGGTCACCTTTACCAGCTCGTCAACGGTCCGGAATTTTGCTGCCCTGCTTCCCCCGGACGAAACCGCCGATCTGATGAAAAACGTCACGGTGGCCTGCATCGGCCCCATCACGGCCGACACGGCCCGGAGCCTGGGCTTCCATGTGTCTGTCTGTGCGGACAACTACACCATTCCGGGCCTTGTCGATGCGATTCTTGCGTATTACCAGTCCGCTTGAGGGGGTGTGTTTTTGTGAACGACAAGGCCCATGGGACACTGGTCGACCGGTACAACCGGACCCTGAACTACCTTCGGATTTCGGTCACGGACAAATGCAACCTCAGGTGTATCTACTGCGTCTCCCATGAGCCGTATCCCAAGCTCAGCCACAGTGACATTCTGCGTTATGAAGAAATTCTCCGCCTCGTCCGGGTGGGCGTCCGGCTCGGCATCAACAAGATCCGCGTGACCGGCGGTGAACCGCTGGTCCGCCGGGGCATCACGGATTTTCTTGAACGGCTGACCGCCGTCCCCGGGCTTGACGATGTCTCCCTGACCACCAACGGCATCCTGCTCTCAGACCATCTTTCGCAGATCCGCCGGGCGGGCATCACACGCCTGAACATCAGCCTGGATTCCATGAAACCCGAACGATTCCGGGCCATCACCGGCCACGACGGGTTTGACCGGGTCTGGGCCGCGATCATGCAGGCCCTTGACATGGGCTTTTCACCGATCAAAATCAATGTGGTGGCCCTCCCCGGCATCAACGAGGACGAACTGGCCGATTTCGCCCGGCTGACCCTGACCCTGCCCCTCCATGTACGCTTCATCGAATACATGCCCATCGGCCATCCCGAGCTCGATCCGCGCCGGAATCTTTTGACGCCCGATATCCGAAACATCATCGAAACGGTGGGTCCCCTCGACCCGGTGGTTTCCGACAGACTGGACGGGCCGGCCCGGCGTTTCCGCATCCGGGGGGCGCTTGGTGAGGTGGGGTTGATCAGTCCGGTCAGCGACCATTTCTGCAAAACCTGCAACCGGATCAGGTTGACGGCCGACGGCCGCCTGAGACTGTGCCTGCTTTCGGACGAGACCCTTTCCATCGCGCCGGTGCTTCGAAGCGGAGCCGACGACGAGGCACTGGCGGCCCTGTTCCGGACCGCCGCCCGGATCAAGCATGAGAAACACGCCCTGGGCCAGGGCACGGCCCCGGGGCCCCATGACGTCATGGCCTCCATCGGCGGCTGACCGGGCCTCAGGGGGCAAGAAATCTGCCGTCGTTCTCAAGGGCGGCAACGGCATCCTCCATGGTCGTGACCACCATGGTTTTCTCGCCCGCCTGGAAATAGGTCTCGAACAAACGGGCCATCTTCGCCTTCGGGTTGCTCACCAGACGCACCGTCCGGTTCACGCCGGCCTGAACCAGATGGTAACGGGCCTTCCGCAGATGAAACACCGTCTTCATATCCGTGATCGCCGAAAGATTCCGAATATCGTTGATCACGTCGAACCCCTTCTCAGCCTGTTCAAGCACCTCGATCAGGGCATTGGACGCCTGTTTGCCGCTTTTGTAATCAAAAACCCCCTTGAGCGTGATGATCAATCGCCGGGCTTTCATGTCATAGGCCACCTGCCACTGGGCTTTTCCCAGGGCGCCTTCTTTCGACGCGGGGGGTTTCTTCTTCTCGAGATCCTTGACATAGCGGGCAAGCTCGGCCATCTCGTGCTCAAGGCGGCAGATTTCACGCACAAGGACGGGAACCATCACCTGCAGCTCGCTGAGGTCGACGATGGGGGCCCGGGTTTTCTTCCGGTATTTCTTTTTCAGATCCTCAATATCGAATTCCATCATGGCACCAGACAGCCCGGCATCGGGCGAGGGATAAGACAAACGGTATCATTACCGGATACCCAAGGGATTGGAGCGGCTGGAAATGGAAAGACTTCCGGCAGCACGCCTGTGTCAGCCGTTTTTTAAAGCGGGATGATTATAGCCAATGCGCATCGGAGAGTCAATTCCGAAAGCGCCGGAGGACGGGGCGGAACGGTGTGAGATCGATGGAGACCAACGCCAAATCCGGAAACATGAAATGACAATGGACCGGGGAGGGACTATCCCTCCCCGGCCTTTTTTTTAACCGACCTCGTCGGTCAGCATGCGGCCCAGCGTCCGGTCCTTGTCACGCCAGAGGGTATTGACCCAGTTCTGAAAGCCGTCCCGGAAACGCTCGTCTTCGAAGTAATCGCCGATGATGGTCTCGTTTACGGGGATCAGCTCCACATTGACCTTGACATGACGGACCTGGCCGCACAGAAACTGCCAGAAGGTCTTGGGACCGTCGGGATAGGCAATGGTCACATTGACGATGCCGGTGACCATCGAGCCCATGGAACCCAGAATAAAGGCGATGCCCCCGGCCTTGGGCTTGAGCAGATTGGAGTAGGGCGATTGCTGCCGTCTGTGTTTTTCAGGGGTAAACCGGGTGCCTTCCATGAAATTCACGATGGAGACGGGAATGGTCTTGAACTTTTCGCAGGCTTTGCGGGTGATTTCAATATCCTTGCCGCGCAGGTGGGGATACTTTTCCAGAAAACTTCGGGAATAGCGTTTCATGAACGGAAAATCCAGGGCCCACCAGGCCAGCCCCATCAGAGGCACCCAGATCAGTTCCTGTTTCAGAAAAAACTTGAGAAAGGGTATACGCCGGAGAAGCAGCTTCTGGAGAATCAGGATATCCACCCAGGACTGATGATTGGAGACCACCACATACCAGTCTTTCTTGGAAAGGGCCTCGAGTCCCGTGGCCTCGATTTTGATCTTGTGCATCAGCCGGATGTTGAAATTATTGAAATCCACCCAGCAGGTGGCAATGAAGTCGATGACCAGCCGTGAAAGATACTGCCAGAATTTAAACGGAATGAGCAGTTTCGACAGGGACATGACCAGAAGCGGTCCGATCCAGAACACGGTATTGACGGTAAACAGCAGCAGGGAAAATACGGCACGAACCGGCCCCGGCAAAAACGAAAGCATAACAACCCCCTCTTTGTGAGACATGACAAACCCGGTCGACGCGGCAATTCGGGCGATGCCCGTCCGGCTCACCTGCCGTCACCGCGATCGGCCTCAAAACGCCTCAAATTTTAAGCAAATCTTATACCATGACGCCCTAATTGTCGGCAAGCCGGACAATCCCCCTCATTTTTCAAGCAATCATGGCTTACCCCGCTCCGGGGGAAAGGCAGGACACAGTCAATCATTGTCTGCCGCTATACATAATATGTCACCCCGCCCCCAGGGTCTCTCCCGGGTGCTCCGCCGGTGCTCTACGGCGGATAACTGCCAAATAATACACGCCGATCTTTGCCCTTGACACTCCCTGGCCTATCCATTATTGTCGACATGAACAATCACTGAACATTCACGGTCTCTCAAACCGATAAAGGTATTTCATGGCTGGTATTCAATGTCTCCGGGCTGTTGCGTTATTTTTGCTTCGCTGCGTTCTCCCGGTTGCATGGCTTATGATCAGCTCACACGCCTTGGGCCTTGAGCCCCTGGTTCTCGACAACACCTTTTCCTCACGCATTCTCGGCCCCTGCCTGGCCTACTACCAGGGCAACGAACAAGATCTTGATATCACGGATGTTCTATCCCGGCATGACGATTTTCTTCCCGTTGACAGCGACCGGCCGTCCTTCGGATTCTCACGCCATCCTCTCTGGCTGGCCTTCACCGCCGTCAATTCACAGGATCAGGCGGTGACCTGGTTTCTCGAATTCAGCTATCCGGTCATCGACGAGATCGACCTGTTCAGCCCCGACCCCTCGTCGGACGCCGAGGCAGGGTTTACCGTCAGCCGGGCGGGCGACCGGCGGCCCTTTACCTCCTGGCCGGTCAATTATCACAACATCGTTTTCCCCGTCTCCACGCCCCCCGGCATCCATGATTATTACCTGAAAATCCACTCCATGGGGTCCCTGTCCACGCCCATGACCGCCTGGACGCCCCAGGCCTTCAACCGGGAAGCCGCCGCCGCCATGCCCATCCAGTGGATCTTTTACGGCATCATGCTGGCCATGGCCGTCTACAACGGCTTTATCTATTTTTCGACCCGGGAAGTCAGCCACCTGCACCTGATGCTGTTCACCCTGTCCATCGCCTTCCACACCCTGTCCCATTCCGGACTGGCTTACCAGCTCCTCTGGCCCGACAGCCCGACCCTGACCAACACCGCCTATCTGCTGTTCATGATCGCCGCCGGGGTCTTCGGCATCCAGTTCACACGTGCCTTTCTGAACACCGAATATGAAAGCCCCCGCACCGACCGGGTTCTCCGGTACATGTACCTGGGCCTTCTGGTCATGGTTTTTGCTGTGTTCGTCGTCGATTACCACCTGATGGTCCAGGCCACGACCTTTTATGTGTTTCTGATCATCTCGACGCTTCTGATCAGCGGGGGCGTCCTGTATTCCAAGGGTGCGCCCAGCGCCCCGATGTATCTGGCGGCCTGGTCGGTGTTTATTTTCGGCACCCTTTTTTCCGCTCTCCGATCCTTCGGATTCATGGAATGCAGCTTCATCGCGGTCTGGGGCATCCAGATCGGTTCCTGTCTGATGGTCCTGCTGCTGTCCTTCGGCATCGGCGAGAAATTCAAGCATGTGCTCGAGGAAAAAAACCGGGCTCTGATCGCCCTGCGGGAATCCGACGAGAAATACAAGACCCTGGTCGAAAACGCCAACGACGGCATCGTGGTGCGGATGCTTGACCAGCCGGTCTACGCCAACAAGGCCATCATTCGGATCAGCGGCTATTCGGAAGAAGAATTCTACAACAAGAAAATGCTGGATTTCTTCCCCAACTCCATGAAGGGCAAACGCCTGATCAAAAAACGATTCAAGGAGTACGTCGCCGGAACGGAAATCCCCAGCCAGTACGAAGCCGAACTGCTCCGGGGCACCGGTGAGATCATCAACGTCATCATCTCGGATACCCCCATCGCTATCAACGGCCGGACAGGTATTTTGTCGATCATCACCGACATCACCGACCAGAAGAAGGCCGAGGCGAAAATCAACCGCCAGAACAAGGAGCTGATGCGCCACCGGGCCCATCTTGAAGAAATCGTCAAGGAACGGACTTGTCAGCTCGAAGAGGCCAACAAAAACCTCGAGAAAATGAACAAAGACTTGGAATGCGCCCGCCGGAAAGCCGAGACCGCCGCCCGGGAGGCCCAGGCGGCCAACGAAGCCAAAAGCACGTTTCTGGCCAACATGAGCCATGAGATCCGGACGCCGATGAACGCCATCATCGGCATGAGCGACCTGATCATGAACACCGACCTTTCCCGCAAGCAGAGCGAGTATCTGTCGGTGGTCCGGTCCTCGTCCAAATCCCTCCTCCAGCTGATCAACGACATTCTCGACTTTTCGAAAATGGACGCAGGCAAGCTCGATTTCGAATACATCCCCTTCTACCTGTACGAACTGATCGACGCCGTCACCGATCTGTTCCTCGAAAAGTGCATCTCCAAGGACATCGAACTGATCGTCGACATCGACCCGGATGTCCCCAAGGAGCTGATCAGTGACCCGCTTCGCCTGCGTCAGGTGCTGGCCAATCTGCTGAGCAACGCCTTCAAGTTCACCAGCACCGGTGAAATCTGCCTGACCGTCAAGATGCTGTCCCAGAGCGAGGCCACGGCCAAGCTTCTGTTCAGCATCAAGGACACCGGCATCGGCATTCCCCAGGAATCCATCGGGACGCTGTTCGACGCCTTCGAGCAGGGGGATGACTCCATGACCCGCCGGTTCGGCGGCACCGGCCTGGGACTGGCCATTTCCAAAAACATTGTGGGCATGATGGACGGGGACATCTGGGTAAACAGCGCTCCGGGCAAGGGAAGCACCTTCTTCTTCACGGCCATCTTCAAAACCGGCCTGTCCGAAACCGCCAAAACCATCGAGCTGCCGCCGAATCTCAAAGGCACCCGGGCCCTGATCGTCGAAGACAACCTGTCCACGGCCATTGTGCTCAAACGGTTTATGGATGCCTTCGGGTTTCAGGCCCATGTATCCTCCAACGCCCAGTCGGCCCTGGAAAAATACGAGGCGGCCATCGACGCAGACCGCCCCTTCGGCCTGATCCTGATGGACGTGAAGCTGCCGGGCATGGACGGCATCGAGGCCGCCCGCCTGATCAAGCAGAACACCCGGACTTCGGCCCCGCCCATCATCGTCATCAGCGCCTACGGCCGCGAACCCGAAATACAGCGGGCCAAAGAAATCGGCATCGAAAGCTTTCTGATCAAACCCGTCAAGCAGTCGGTGCTGTTCGACACCATCATGGAAATCTTCGGTTACACCCTGAGCCGGCCTGAAAAACGGTCATCGGACCGGGTCTTTCCCGAAGACTTCCCCAACACGCGGATTCTTCTGGTGGAGGACAACCCCATCAACCAGATGGTGGCCATGGAAATCCTGTCCACCGCGGGCATCAGCGTGGACCGTGCGGAAAACGGCCGGGAGGCCCTGACGCGACTCAAGGAAAACCGTTACGACGCCGTGCTGATGGATGTCCAGATGCCGATCATGGACGGCATCGAGGCCACACGGGTGATCCGCGGCGAACTCTTCCTGACGGATCTGCCGATCATCGCCATGACGGCCCACGCCATGTACGGCGACAAGGAACGCTGCCTGGACGCGGGCATGAACGACTACATAGCCAAACCCATCGACAAGGGGCAGCTGTTTGCGGCCATCCGCAAACACGTCTCCCACCTCAAGGGGCTCGGGGCGCCGCTGACGGGTTCGCTCAAAAACAGCCAATCCTATTCCCTGCCCGGCCTGAACATCAGTGAAGGCCTCAACCGTCTCGGCGGCTCCTGGGACGTGCTCAACGCCGTCCTGACCCGGTTCATGGAAAACTACGCCGGATTTCCGGACCATTTCCGGAGTCTGGTCGAAACAAAAAAATACGACAAGGCCCGCATCGAAGCCCACTCCCTCAAAGGCGTCGCGGCCAACATCTCCGCGGGCGAGCTGAAGCTTGCCGCCGCCGCCCTTGAGGAGGCCTGTACCCAGAAAAACATCTTCAAGGCCCTGATCGCCCTGAACACCGTGGAAGACAAAATGACCACGGTCTTTGACTCGATCCGCCAGGCCATCGCAGCACCCCCGTCAACCGATGCAGACAACCCGTCGGAAGGCAGACGACACCCGGCCGGTCTGAACGGCGAAGTCAGCGTCCTTCTCAGGACCCTGGACGCCCACCTGGTGGAATCCGACCCGGTGGAAACCTCCGCCAGTTTCAGCAAGGTCAAATCGCTGTTCGCCAAAGAACCGGCCGACAGCGGCGTCGGAGAACTGATCGCCCACCTGGAGGAAGAGGTCAACCGCTACAACTACGATGAAGCACGGGAAATCCTCAATCAGGTCGCAGGCATGCTCAAATGACGCTGCTCTCGTCCGACGGTTACCCCTACCGCTTCGATCCGGACGCCTGCCGGACCTGCCCGGGCCGATGCTGCAACGGCGAGACGGGAAACATCTGGGTCAACGCCCGGGAAATCGAGGCCATCGCCGGTTATCTGGGCGTTGGCACGGACACCTTTATCGCCCGTTATCTGAGGAAAGTCGGCTATCGACTGTCCATCCGGGAACTGAAATTCAGCGGCAATTACGCCTGCGTGTTTTTCGATGAGAAAAAAAACGGGTGCGGAATCTATCCGGTCAGGCCCGAGCAGTGCCGGACCTTTCCCTTCTGGCCCTATTTCAGGGATCATCTTGAGGAGGTCTGCGCCGAATGCCCCGGTGTGATCCTGAGCCCCGGCGGCAGGGACAACCGGTAACCCCCTTCCCCGGCGGGAAGGGCGACGCCGATATCAGGATTCCAGGGTGAAGATCAGGGGAACCGTGTGGAGCTTGCGCGAGCGTTCACGGGTATGGCCGAGTTTCCAGCCGGAAATCTTCAGGCCGTCCACCAGCGATTCGATCTCTTTGGCCAGTCCCTTGATGTTGATCAGGGGATGCCGTCCGAACACCTCGGGAAGGCCGTAGGTCAGGTTGCAGGCCAGGCACTTTCCCGGCCGCTGCGCCAGCTTCAGTTCAAATTCAAGAATATCGTCATCGCTGGCCACATAGGCCAGGCTGATGTCGTAGGCCCCTTCGTCCTTGTCCCCGTACAGGGCGTCAAAAAAAGCGTCGGAGCGGTCGGCGGGGAACAGCCGGGCCAGGGTGTCTTCGGTAAAAATGTCTTTCAAACGGTCGCTTGCCATCGTCTTCCTCAATCAATAATCGAACAATCCATGGTTTAGTCCGCGTACCATACACCAAGCATCCGGGAGGGTCAAATGCAAAAGTTCATATTGATTTTGGCGCCTCTTTTGATTATTGTTAATCCATTTTTCTGGACACTTAAGGGAGACGCCTTTCATGTTAGACGATTATCTGAACCATGTTGACCAACGACAATCCCAGGGCCTGCCGCCCCAGGCACTGACCGCATCCCAGGTCCGGGACCTGACCTCTCTGATCGAATCGCCGCCTGACGGGAAAGAGAGTCTGGTCAAAGACCTTCTGATCAACCGGGTGGCCCCCGGCGTGGACCCGGCAGCCCAGGTCAAGGCCCACATTCTTGAAGCCCTCGCCCGGGAAACGATGACATCGCCCCTGATCACCCGACTCGAAGCCGTCCGGATTCTGGGGACCATGCTGGGCGGTTACAATGTCCGCCCCCTGGTGGATTTTCTGTCCGTAAACGACCTGGCCGTTGCCGCCGCCGATGCCCTGTCAAGCACCCTTCTGGTCTTCGATGCCTTCGAGGCCGTCGTTGCCCTGTCCAAGGACAATCCCCATGCCCGGCGCGTCATCGACAACTGGGCCGAGGCGACCTGGTTCACCTCCCGGGAAACCATTCCGGAAAAAATCACCCTGACCGTGTTCAAGGTCGACGGCGAAATCAACACAGACGACCTGTCGCCGGCCTCAGAAGCCTGGAGCCGGCCCGACATCCCCCTTCATGCCCTGTGCATGCTGAAAAGCCGTGTCGACCGGCCCCTTGAAACCATCGAGGAACTCAAGAAAAAAGGCCGGCCCATCGTGTTTGTCGGCGATGTGGTGGGCACCGGCTCCTCCCGGAAATCCGCCACCAACTCGGTTCTCTGGCACGTGGGCCGGGACATTCCCTTCGTGCCAAACAAGCGCCAGGGCGGCGTCGTTCTGGGCGGCAAGATCGCCCCGATCTTCTTCAACACCCTGGAAGACGCCGGAGCCCTGCCCATCGAATGCGATGTGACCGGTCTCGCCATGGGCGACACGATCTCTATTTACCCCTACCAGGGAACGATCGTTAACGAAAAGAGCGGAAAAACCGTCTCGACCTTCCGCCTGAAAACCGAGGTGCTGCTCGATGAAGTCCGGGCCGGCGGACGCATTCCCCTGATCATCGGCCGAAGCCTCAGTGCCAGGGCCCGGGAGGCCCTTAGCCTTGCACCGTCGACCATTTTCCGCCTGCCCCCCGCCCCCGAAAGCACCGGCAAGGGGTTCACCCTGGCCCAGAAAATCGTCGGCCGGGCCTGCGGCCTCGACGGCGTTCGCCCCGGCGCCTACTGCGAACCCGTGATGACCACCGTGGGTTCCCAGGACACCACCGGTCCCATGACCCGGGATGAGCTGACCGAACTGGCCTGCCTGGAATTTTCCGCCGATCTGGTGATGCAGTCCTTCTGTCACACCGCCGCCTATCCCAAGCCCGTCGATATCGTCATGCACACCACCATGCCCGACTTCTTCGGCAGCCGGGGCGGGGTGGTGCTCAAGCCCGGAGACGGGGTAATCCACCCCTGGCTGAACCGCATGATCCTGCCCGACACGGTGGGCACCGGCGGTGATTCCCACACCCGGTTTCCCATCGGCATCAGTTTTCCGGCCGGATCAGGCCTGGTGGCCTTCGGCGCGGCCCTGGGCATCATGCCGCTGGACATGCCCGAATCGGTCCTGGTCCGTTTCCACGGAACCATGCAGCCGGGTATCACCCTCCGGGATCTGGTGAACGCCATCCCCTACGCGGCCATTCAAAGGGGCCTGTTGACGGTACCCAAAGAAGGAAAAAAGAATGTGTTCTCAGGACGGATTCTTGAAATCGAAGGCCTGGAAACCGTCACCGTGGAACAGGCCTTCGAGTTTACCGACGCATCGGCCGAACGGTCCGCCGCCGCCTGCACCTTCAAGCTCGACATTGCCCCTGTGGCCGAGTACCTGGCCTCCAACGCGGCGCTGCTCAAGGACATGGTCGCCAAAGGCTACCGCACCACCGAAACCCTTGAGCGCCGGATCGCCGCCATGGAAGCCTGGCTGGCCGCACCCAACCTGCTCGAAGCCGATGCCGACGCAGACTACGCCGAAATCATCGACATCGACATGACCCAGATCACCGAGCCCATCCTGGCCTGCCCCAACGATCCGGACGACGTCAAACTTTTGTCCGAGGTGGCCGGTACGCCCATCGACGAGGTGTTCATCGGTTCATGCATGACCAACATCGGCCATTTCCGGGCCGCAGCCCGGATCATCGACCGTTTCGGAAAGCCGCTCCCGACCACCCTTTGGCTGACGCCCCCCACCCGCATGGACGCGGACCAACTGAAGAATGAAGGGGTCTACAGTATTTTCGGACGGGCCGGCGCCCGCATCGAAATCCCCGGATGCTCCCTGTGCATGGGCAACCAGGCCCGCGTCAAACCCGGGGCCACCGTGGTGTCCACCTCCACCCGGAATTTCCCCAACCGCATGGGAGACGGGGCCGATGCCTACCTGGCCTCCGCCGAACTGTCGGCCCTTGCCGCCGTCCTCGGCCGCCTGCCCCGGGTGTCCGAGTATCAGGAGGCCGCACGCATTCTCGAAGACGCCCGGACGGATATTTACCGTTACCTGGCCTTTCACACGGCCTGATTTGTGAGGATTAACGCCATGACCGATCTCCCGCCGGACATTGTCAATGCACTCACGCTGTTCGAGAGCGCCTTCGACCATCCCGTCGGCCAGGACCAGGCACGGATGTTCAAAAACGCCGTCTACCTGACCAATGACTGCATGGCCACCCATCCCCGCTACCGGGAAGACATCCAAAAACTCCGATACGCCTATACCCTGAGGCTGCTCAGCAGCCTCGGGGCCGGCCTCGACGACTACGACGCCTGGCTGGAGTTCGTCCTTTTGTTCTGCATCGATCTCAAAGTCGAAATCATCACCCTCCGAAACCAGGCCCCCGCCCTGTTCGACCAGACCCTTTCCTTCCTCCGCCTTTACGACCAAACCATCACCCCGGAACTCAAAACAAACATCACCCGCTTCATCGACGAGGTCACCGGTCAGTCGGACGCTTGAATGCCTTCGACAAGCGTGTTACCCGGCCATTCACACTCCGCAGAAAATTTAGGGACAGTAGGGACAGTCAAATTATACCACAGTCGAATCAGACCCCTTACCAGGTAATCACACCCGAAAAGAAGCAATCAAAAAAACACTGAATTCGCCTTCGGCAAAACCATTTGCGATGGGAGCGGCAGAAAAACAAAAACGCAAACGAATGATTCCTGTGGCTTTTCCAAAAAAAGAAACAGCTCTCCCGTCCTGTTCTGCCGGGGAAGCGTCATGTCGTTAAAATAATGGTTAGGAAATGGCTACGATGTCAGCCGTTTGAGCGAATAAATGCCGTCAAGCCCTTTGATGGGCTTGGGCTTTTTCTCGTGCTTGCACTGAAACACATGTTTGAACTGTCGGTAATGTTCGGCCACAAAGGCCCGGCTGCCGATGACGCCGGAATCGGTGAAGAATCGAGTGCGGCTCATGAACCGATCGATTCGACTGGGTTCGAAATTCCGTTCACGTTCCTGCTTAATTAAAGCCTTGTCAATCGTCTTGCGGTTTTTTCCGCCGCTTTGTTCCAAAGCACCGGCTTCATATACATAGCGGCGATAGCGGCGATACCGCTCGGCCTCGTCCATGTCTCCAAATTCAGCCAACCCGAAATCCGTAGAAAGAAAACCTTCCCGGTTCCCAGTCTGACTGTGGTATCCCAGCGAACACCAGCGGTACTCCTCGGGGCGTTTTACTATCCCCGCACGTACGGCGTTCAGGTCGATGTAGGCCAGGCAGTGAACCAGCGTTTCACCCTTTTCGATGATCACGCTCTTGAACCTCTCTCCCCAAAGGGTGCCCTTCCGACCTTTGGATTTGTTGTAATAACGCGAAAAGGTCTGTTTGACCTCCCGAATGAATTCAGACAGACTTGCCCATTTTTTCCTGAAATGTTCCAGACGGCCTACGGGAAAGACGGCCTCGTTCCCGTATTTAATCTTGTAACGGGTCTCGATATCTCCATCGGTATAGCCCGAATGCGGCAGCATCTTTACAAGAATGTGTACATGGTTGTCCATCACGGCGTATCCGAGAATTTCGGTAAAATAAATCCTGGAAAAAAATTTAAGGATCGAAACGAAACGGTCTTTTTCCACGGTGCCGAACGGAAAACCGTCCAGAGCGGTCCGTGTGATGACGTGATAGACGCTTTTCTGATCTTTGACGAGCATGCGGGTGGTGCGCGGCATGGGCGGCTCCTCCGGAAGGATGGAAGGATGTTGTTTTGCGGAGACCTTATCATAAGGGGCATGAAATTGTAAAGATTGAAATGATAATAATTTGCATGTCCCTTTTCAATTTTGAAGGAATGGACACCGGCTGGGTTCTGCGACTAAGAAGCCCGCAGGTCAGATGGACGGCGGCGACGGCGTTGCGGGTGGGTCGAAGGCGGCGGCGTGGTCCGGCAAGGGAAGTGGCGTCGGAGGGGGCGGAATCGATGTAGCATCCCGGCCCGGAGCATGCTCTGCGGGAATGCCGGTGTCGAGGGGCTCGACGGTCTGTGATGATGCAGGTAGATCCATGTTCGGCTCGGTCGGGACAGGGGCCGCATCGACGGCCGGGGCGATGTTCAGGCGGAGCTGCTCACGTTCTTCGTCGGTCAGATACAGATCCTCCATCGGGGCCGTTGCCGGATCGAGGTTTTCGTCGGGGCTTTCGACCGGGGCCGGATCGGCGGCCGTGGTGGCGGCCGGGTCAGGCGTGATCGAATCGGGTGTCACGGGTTCAACGCCCTCATCGTTCACAGGCGACAGGTCATCGGCCAGGGTCGGCGGCTCCGTCGGGTCGGGTTCCGGAGCGGGCTCAGGGGCCACGGAGGGCTCAACAGGCTCCGGGGACGGAATCGCGGCCGCCGTCGGGGCCGGGACGGGTAAAACCGCCACGGACAAGGGTTCGCGGCTGCATGCGGAAAGCTTCCGGGAAAGGGCTTCGGCGGATGAGGCAAGGGCCACGGACTGATCGTGCAACGACATGTGGCGGACATCCTCGTGCTCGAGGCCCAGGCGAACACGATCCAGCATGGTTTCGATGTTGAGGACCAGGTTTTCGAAGGCGTCCTTGTCCATTTCCCTGATGGTGATCACTTCGCGGGTCACGAAATAGGCATGCCGGCAGGCCAGAAGGGCCTCCTTGCCGGCCTTGGCCACCCCCGCCTCATCCCGGGGAAAGGATTCGATGAACACCCGGGCCCGCTGGAGGGTATCTTCGGCGGTTTTCCAGGTTTTGGGGGACAGTTTGCCCGCGTCGATTTTCCGGGCCCGGGCCAGGTAATCCCGGGCCTCGGCCAGAACGACTTTTTTGACCACGGCGACTTCAAGGGCCCGCATGTCCTCCAGAGCCTCGGGCTTTTTCTTGTCCACGGCCGTCTGATCGCCCTTTTCGATGCAGGCGATCAGCTTGCGGATCTGGTCCATCCGGCGGTCGTAATCGTCCCGGGCGTGGACATCGGCCTTGAGCTGGTCCAGGCGGTCCTTCATGGCAAACACGTCGGACAGCTGCCGGATGACGGTCTGCTTGACAACCAGCCCCTGGGCGATGGCTTTGCGGGCGGCCAGGGCCTCGGCCGCCACCGTCACGTCATCCCCGCCTTTGATCATCAGGCTCTGGGCTTTTTTCAGATGTTTTTCCGCCGTGGAAAGGAAGGTCGGGGCATAGTAATCGAGGGCCTCGTCATGGGCCGTTTTCATGCTTTCTTCGGCCAGCGCCACCATGCCCCGGGGGGTCTGGTTGTTGCTCAGCGCCTGGGCCGCCGCCGCCATGTCCGCCGATTGTCCCCGGGACAACCCGCATCCCGATGCCGTCATGATCAGCGCCATGAGTCCCGAAAGGATCCCCGCATGGATCCGGTAGCTGCGTGCGTATGCCCTCATGTTGAATGCTCCTCCCTTGCTTTCGAAATCGGCCGGGCTCAGGGGCTCCAGGCCTTTCAGACGGTCTCCTCCCCCCACGGGAAAGACGATTTTTTACCGTATGTCATGACATCAAACGCCGTCAAGTCATTTTTGCCGGCTTCATAAAACGTCCGATATCTGCGCCTCGTCACTGCGGCGTACCCGAAGTACGCCTATTCCTCGGGCTTCGCAAGCCTTGATCTCGAACATTTTTCGAAGCATCCAAACATTGACTTCTAAGTAACAACCATTTTTCTATCGACTGATCGTATAAGGAAATCCTGTAAAAAAGCAGACCACGGCATAGTGCACAGAATCCAAACGAATCTATTTCTTAAGGCGGTTCATGGGTGGGATGGATGGTCAAAACAGACTTAGGGACTCGGAAAATTCCAATTTACCATCACGCATCCCTGCTTCATGCCATCTTTGCGCGAGTCTCAATCGCAAAATCCTCGAATTAGCAACACTAATCCTCCGGTTTTGCTCAATCGACTCGCACAAACCTGACACAAATCCGGGCGCGATCCAGGTATATTAGAATTTCCCGAGTCCCTTAATCGTTTTTCTTCGTCATGGCCATGGCTTTCTTGCTGATGTCGCGCCCGGTCATGCCTTCGAACAAACCCCGTCGCCATGTTGTATAATCCATTCGCTCCCGTTGGATGAGAGCAATAAATTTTTCCGTTTCAACCATGCCAAGATGCCTGTTTAATATTTCAAGGCCTTGAATTTTTATTTCCGTGTCTGTTTTCATCGCATTTAATCCCATTCAGAAATCAAGGCTATTGGACTAACAACCTTAACACTTGATATTTCATTTGATTTTTTTAAAATGCCCTTATCTACCGTAATAAAATAATCGCACTTCATGTAAACGGCGCAGGCCACATGCAAGGCATCGATAGGCTTGAGACCAATACCCACCAATTCGTCCATTTTGCATAGGATGCTATCCGTTTCATCCGTATAGAAGCTCGCAAGCTCCTTCCATCTGAGAATTTCAATCTGCCTTTCGACAAACGGATTAGCTCTGTTTTCGAAATCGAGGATATATGACCAGCCGAGTGAAATCAGCCCGTTCTTGATTTTATCCTGGATGTCCAATTTGGCTTCGGTTTCAATCCTTATGGTCAAAGACCCTTGGTCATCGAAGGGCCTGTTGAAGCAGCAATTATCGAGATACACTCGCATGAAATTCCCTTTTATCAAAATAAAAAACGATTTCGCTTATTATCCATGCCTTCAACCTTTTTGTAAAGGTTGAACAATCCGAAGCAGGACAATCGAATGATGTGCACGCCTTGCTTTGCCCCTCCAGAGAGGTTAAGGAAATGACGGCTTCGTAAAAAGCCCGATTTCTGCGTTGCGCTTCATCCCTCGTCACTGCGGCGTACCCTAAGTACGCCTCATTCCTCGGGATTCGCGACGCCTTGAACTCGAACTTTTTTCTTTGCCGTCCTTTGATGACTTTTTACGAGTTCATCAAGGAAATGGTACGTGGTAATTTCGCAGAACGATCAGGACAATCCCAGATACCGGAGCACACGGCCGAAGGTGATCCGGTTGCTGCCCCACAAAAGCAGATCGCCGACCTCGTCGGGACAGGCCCAGCGATAGCCGATATGCTCGTCGGAGACGGTCACGGCCATGCCGGGGGTTTCCAGCAGAAAGACGGTTTTGTGGAGTTCTTTCTCGTTGCTGTAGACACGAAATCCGTCGAGAAGCATCCGGATCTTGGGGGCCTCAACCATGGCGCCGGTCTCTTCGCGAATTTCCCGGATGCAGGCTGCAAGACCGTCCTCCCCCGCTTCGATGCCGCCGGTGACCGGCTGCCAGTAGGCTTTGTGCCGGTCGTTTTCCGGGCACTGAAGCAAAAGAAACCGCTCCGTCGTCGTGTCGTAGATCCAGCACTCGATGCTTTTCTTCAAAACCGATGTCCTTCAGGCCGTTTGAGGTGTCGTCCGTTCATTCGAGCATGGCGACCACCCGGGCCGGACCGGCCGAGCCCCCCTTGATTTTCAAGGGGAAGCAGCAGACCTTGAAACCGAAGGGCGGCAGCTTGTCCAGATTGGTCAGGCGTTCGATATGGCAGTATTCTTTTTCTACCCCCACGTAATGGGATTCCCAGAAGAACTCCTTGTCCCGGGTCCGTTTGGCTTTTTCAGCCATGTAGGGAAGCGGCAGGTCCCAGCCCCAGGAATCGATACCGGTGATTTTAACACCCTGTTCCAGGAGAAACCGGGTGGCGTTGGCGTTGACCCCCACGCCCTTGGTAAAATACTCCGGCGTGCCGAGCATCTGATCATTTCCTGTTCGGATCAGAACGATGTCCATGGGTTTTATGGTGTAGTTGATTTTCTCGAGGGCTTCTTTCACGTCACGGGCACGGACCGCCTCGCCGTCGCGTTTGTGGCTCATGTCGAGCATGACGCCGTCGCTGAAACACCATTCCAGGGGGATTTCATCGATGGTTTTGGCGGGTTTTCCTTCACTGAGGGGGCCGTAGTGCCAGGGAGCGTCCAGGTGGGTGGTTCCGTGGGAGGACAGACGGATGGTGTCATTGGCCCAGCCCAGTCCGTTTTTCAGAAACGAGGGTCTGAGTCCGAAAAGAAACCAGACGGCCAGGCGACCAAAAACGTGTCCCTGGCGCACCACCTTGTTTCGTGCCCACCAGGGAGCCCAGCTTTTATTGTTGTCCAGTGTCACGCTCAGATCGATGATGTTCATGGTACCCCCTCAGACCCGTTGCTGCAGGTCAAGGAAAAAACTGTTTGAAAAACGATTTCAGCCGGCCCCCGTCGCTATGTTTCTTTTCGAACAGACGGGCCGCAGACCGGTTGATCATCCCGGGACAGCCGCCGGATTCTTCGTGAATCCGCTCGATGTCCGAGGCGGTAAAAAACGACGCGTCCTTAGCCCCCGAAGCGCGGAGGCGAAGCTTGACGTAGGCGGAAGTTTCCGACGGCGTCATGTGCGGCATAAACACCCTCTCCACCGCCCCGGCTTCAGGAATCAGTCCGGACAGTTCCGACACATGGGCCGGGAGAACGGGTTCGCCGAACAGCACCAGTTTGCCCAACCGGCGCTGGTATCCCTTGATTCCGGTCAGACGGATCAGAAAGGTCAGTTCGGCGGCGGTGAGGACATGGGCATCGTCCATCATCACCACGGGCCACTGCCGGCCTGAATGCATGAAGGCCCGATGTTCCGTCATGGTCCGGACCTTTTCGTCCGCCGTGGGATCGGCCTCGTCGTGGGCATTGATCCGGCAGGATTTCCAGTTTTTCTCGTCCTGGGCCAGAAACTGCTGCATCATGAGGGTCTTGCCGCTGCCCGGCTCACCGATGACCAGAAGAAGGCGGCTGGGACCGTCGAACAGGCGCATGATCATGTGAAGGCGCTGATTCCAGGCGGGATAGACATAAAAGGTCCGCTGATCCGTCCGGGTCAGAAAGGGATTGGTCATGGGGTCGTTCGTTATGGCGTGCGTCATCGATCGGAATCCGTTTCAGCCGGAACCCCTGACGAAAAACAGGTCAGAGGGTCGGCACCTCATTGCAGGGCCTTTTCTCGCTCTTCGTATTCCTCGTCCCAGGAAACCTGCCCCTGGCTGTAAGGCAATTTCACCAGAATCATCGTGCCTTCTCCCGGACGCGATCGGATCGTAAACGAGCCCTTCAGCAGCTTGACCCGCTCTTCCATGCTCTTGAGCCCCATCCGTTTCTCGTTCAACGCCTCGGCGGCCCTCCGTTCCAGGTCGAACCCCTGTCCGGTGTCCTCGATACGCAGGATGATTTCAGGGTAGGAGGCCACCAGCCGTATGGTCACATGATCGGCGCCGGAATGTTTTCTCACGTTGTTCAGAGCCTCTTGAATGAGCCGATATAGATTAATTTCAGTATCAAAGTCAAGCGCCAGTTTTTCGAGCCCGGCGGAATAAAAATCCACGGCGATCAGATTGGTTTCGGAATAATCCGTGCAATACTGGGACAGGGTTCGCACCAGCCCGAGCTGATCCAGGCTGGGGGGCCTCAGATCGTAAGCCAGTTCGCGGATCGACGAGATGGCCCGTTTGAGGACCTTCGAGAATTGTTCCGTCCGCCTGCGAACCTCCTTCGGGATATCGTCAAACCCTTCAAAAAGGGTGTCGCTGCTGATGATCAGGGAGGCCAGATCCTGGGCCACGTTGTCGTGGAGATCCCGGGCGATGCGCTGCCGTTCGTTTTCCTGGGCCTTGATGATTTCCTGGGTCAGGGTCTGGATGTGCTTCTCGGCTTTTTTGAGATCGGTGATATCCCTCGAATACATGGCGACCCGGTCCACCTGCCCTTCGCTGTTGAAGACCGGATAGATGGTGTTGTCGTAGCAGACGCCCTTGTCCTCGTCTTCGAACCGGACCGGCTGTCCGGAAAGAATCACGGTTTTAAGGGGCGCCATCCGTTTGTCGATCAGACTGGAATCGGCCAGCAGGCTGATATCTTGATGGATCAGATCGGCAGGTGTTTGCCCCAGGCCCCGGGCGAAGGTGTCGTTGGCCGACAGGATGGTACCGTCGGTCTTGATCAGAACCGAGGAATCATTGGTGGCGTTGATCAGGGCCGTGGCAACCTCCTTGCTTTCAGCCAGGGCGACCTGGCTTCGTTCCCGTTCGCGAAACAGCTCATCGATATCCATCTTGATCAGGGAAACGGCGTCATAGACGACCTTGAACGGATGATCGGGACTTTTTTCGGCCAAGGGGCCGACAAACCCGTCCACCTCCCAGTTGATGTTGCCCAGAAAGTAAATCAGCTCATCGGCATACTGCCTGATGCGGTCCTTCTCGTCGGTGGACTGACCGGACGGAATCCGACGGCCCTTCCGCTGCATGGCCTTGTCGGTGACAATCTGCTGCATGGCCTCTTCGGGGGTGTCCACCACATGCATCCTGAAGGGCCTCAGGTATGACGAAATGCTCAAACCGGCCCGGGTGATACGATCCCCGCCGTACATGACGCTCATCCGGCAGCCGGGATAACTTCGCAAAAACGACGCCCAGGTTTTGAAATACGTTTTCCGAAGCCGCATCCCGGCCCCTTCCAGTTCGCCGAGATCGCTGAGGATGTAATGGATTTTCTGATCCAGCCCCGTCTCGGACAGCACGATTTCCTGGAGGCTGAACATCTGATCGATATAGCCCGCCCTGAGCGTGCCCCGGGAAATCCGGTGCAGCACATTGCCGTCCATGACCTCGAAGGCCACCTCAAAATCATCGAAATGCCGGGTCCACGCGCTGTTCCTGACGGTATTCCTGGTCCCTTCCGGGGTGAATCCCTGGCTTTTCAGGGCATACACGGCGGTCTTCAGCGCCTCGTCGTAGTCCCGGCACATACGCCACCGGCACCGGGCCAGAAATCCCAGTTTCCGGAGATTGAAGCCCACACGGGTCAGCCAGGGCAGGTTGTAGCCGATCAAGCGTACCGCCCGCTCATCTTCCTGCTGCGAGTAACAGACAAAATCATCTTTGACCAGAACCGGGACCTTCTTTTTCATGCCGCCGTAATTGCGAAGCTCCACAAAGCGGTCCGCGGGTGAAAACATCGATGCCATCACCCGCTCGCGTTTGTCGTGAAACCGCTTGCAGACAAGGGGATCGGCCCCCTCCCAGTCATGGAACTCCGTATGGAGAATCCGGCGGCCGATCCGGGTAAACGTCACCGAAGGCCCCCCCAGATCCATGCGACACCATTCGGCGTTCGTGGTCAGACTGAGACCGCTGACCGGGCAGCGGCTTGCGACGGTACTCAGCTGGGGCGCGGAAAAGGGCGCATCGACAGACTCGGGGGCGGCATGGGCAACGATCCGGGCCGCCCGACGGATACCGGCATCAATATCTTTTTCGGCAAGCACCCGGCACCGGACCAGCTTGAGCCGGCTGTTCAGCCTCACGGCCAGCATGATCAACGGGGATGCGGTGCAGATGATCAGGGCCAGCATCTGCTTCTTGCTTTCAAGATAGCGCATGTAATAGCGTTTACAGTCACTGGTCAGATTTTTCAGCTCCGTGAAATCTTCGACATAGACAAACCGGCGGGTGGTTCCGAATATCTCCCCGATGACCCGGTCCATGAATTCCGTGGCCGCCGTCACCGAAGCAAGATCGGATTCTCCGACGATTTTTCCCACCAGGATATGGTCTCCAATGACCCGCACGGACATGTAGTAATTAGCGCCCAGCCTCACATCCGTCCATTCGGGACGGGTGTAGGCAGGCAACCCGGTCACGGGGCACGGCGATACCGCCCCCCGCTCCCGGCCTTCAATCAAATCCGCTTCCATCGCAACCCTTTCATCCTGTCTCAGCACCGATGCCCTTGTGTTGTTTATCGCCTTTGACTATATTCCGCCAAGATCGAATGTCAAACACTATTTTACCCGAAACGGCAGATTGAGAAGGTATTGACACCCGCCGGGCATCTTGCTATTTGACAGAACATCTCTCGTACTCCGCTCCGGGCCTTCCTCCCGGCCGTCGGGAACGATCACATGAATCCGAACCGGGAATCAGTCATGAAACGAATCTGTGTCATTGACGGTCAGGGCGGCGGCATCGGCAGCGCCATCATCAAAAAAATGAAAGAGGCCTTCGGCGAGCGCATCGAAATCCTCGCTCTGGGCACCAATGCCCTGGCCACCGCCCAGATGCTCAAGGCCGGCGCCAACCGCGGGGCATCCGGGGAAAGCGCCATCGTTCATTGCGTCAAAACGGCCGATCTGATCACAGGGCCGCTGGGGATCATTCTGGCCCACGCCTTGATGGGGGAAGTCTCACCGGCCATCGCCCTGGCCGTGGCCGACAGCCCGGCGCGAAAAATCCTGCTGCCCCTGTCCCAGGAAAACGTCCGGTTCGTCGGATTGTTGCCCGCCCCCCTGCCCCATCTGGTTGACGAACTGATTGAAACGCATCTGAAGCCGCTGGTATAAACCCCGTAAACCCCTGCACAAGGAGATCGCCATGTGTGAAGCCAATGCCTACCTGCTCACCGGAGAAACCCCCGTTTTGATCATGGAGTCCGTGGACAAGGCCGAACCGGACGGGAACGCCGTCCGGCTGGTCAGTATTTTCGGAGAGCAGAAAATCATCCGCGGATTTATCCACTCGCTCTCTTTGGTCGACCACAAAATCTACATCCGTGAGCATCCCCCGGCGGCCTGATATCCCGAGGGCTGCCGCCTTCAGACGCCGGGTGGCGGATCCGGCTTTTTTTTAGCTATCGCCGCCGAACGGCTGAAGCGATCGTTGGCCTTACCATTCATATTTGGCCAGATCCAGTTTCAGGTCGTACACCTCTCCCATCAGCTTGAGGAACTCCCGTTCATCGAGGCTGAAGCAGGTTTTCAAGGCATCGAAAATCGACTGCTTGACCTCGTTGCTCATCCCGTTCCCCACCAGAACGGCCATGAGATTGGCGGCACAGACAATGCGCCTGAAATCCCCCCGGCTTCCCTCGGAGGGCCGGTTCAGATCTTCCAGCCCGTGGCCCGCACAGGCATCACGGACGATGACCGGCAGACGCCATCGATCGCAGAGAAACACGCCGATCTCGGAACTGGACGGATAGGAAAAATACCGTTCGCTCTGACTGAACAGGCCGCCGCTTTCCTGCCGGTGCAGCTGTATTTCCCGATAGTGGTCCGGGAATACGACCAGGTAGGCCAGCTTGCCGATATCGTGCAGCAGCCCCCCCAGCCAGATCTGATCCGGTGAGAGCAGGGGTTCGAACCGCCGGGCCAGATGCTTGGCGCAGATGGCCGTGAGCACCGAATGGTTCCAGAACCGGTCAAGTTCGGCGGTATCGCTGACCCCCAGGGTTTTGACCACGGAAAAGGCCAGGGCCATGTTGTAGATTTCGTGGATTCCCAGATAGGCCGTCGCGAATTTGATATCGTCGACTTCGCGACGAAATCCGTAATAGGCTGAATTGACCGTTCTAAGCACATTGGCCGTCAGAGCCGGTTCCTTGACAAGAATCCGGCAGACGGTTTCGATGCTGACATTGGGCTCACGGATCACCTCCTGGAGCTTCATCACGCACTCGGGCAGGGGCGGCAGGGCAAGATGCTCATCAAGAAATTCAGACAGATCACATTCCAGGGGTTTGGGTTTTTCCATGGTCGTCTCCGGGACATCCGCAGGTGAGTCGGATCGAAACAGCATGCGGCAATGATTGATGGTCTCGTAAAAAGTCACGTTTCAGACGGCTTCGAAAAAAGTTCGGGGTCAAGGCTTGCGAATCCCGAGGAATGAGGCGTACTTAGGATACGCCGCAGTGACGAGAGATGAAGCGTAACGCTTAAGATCGGACTTTTTTCGAAGCCGTCAATGATTGGAAGAATAATCGATGTCGGCATTTGATTGCGATGCTGCAAGGCGCGTTTAAGTCATGGCAAACAGTCATCAACCGCCCTGATCTTCAGATTTTCAGATGGTTTGTATCATACCTTATTCCATAGCGTTCAGGCAAACAAAAAAACGCCCGGCCGAATCACGCCGCCGCCCCATCGGCACCGCCCCCCGCATGCCGAGGTTTTTTCTCACGGTTCTTTCCCGTGTCGGACCTGATGGCCGGCTCGCCGCTTTGACGGGGAGAAACCCTCGTCAAGGTTCCTGACCCCGGCGAAACAGGGCGCGGACAGCCCGAGGGTGGTCCCGGGGCAGGGCTTTGCCGGTGTCGGGATCCATGGACACCTGAACCGTCCCGTCGGGGATGTCGAAATAGACCGGGGGACTGTTCGCCAGGGAGGCGTCCATCACATCGATCCAGATGGGCAGGGCGGCCCGGGCTCCGGTTTCCTTGGGGCCCAGGGAGGCGTTGTCGTCCCGTCCCACCCATACCCCGGTGGCGACCGTGGGGGAAAACCCTACAAACAGAGCGTCCTTGCAGTGATCGGTGGTGCCGGTTTTTCCGGCCAGGGGCCGGTCCAAGGACAGGGCCTGACGGCCGGTGCCTTCGTCAACCACACTTTGGAGCATGCTGGTCATGACGGCCGCATCCTTCCGGGCCATCACCGGCGCCTGCCGGACCTCGGCCTGATAGATCACGCGGCCGCTACGATCGACGATCCGGTCGACGGTGTAGGGACGGCAACTCTGGCCACGGGCCGGGAACACCGCATAGGCCGCGGTCAGTTCAAGCAATGTGGTTTCCGACGTGCCCAGGGCCAGGGACAGGTTGGGAGCAAGGCGGGAGGTAATGCCCAGGCGGTGGGCCAGTTCCGTTACCGCGCCCGGTCCCAGCGATTCGATCAGGCGGATCGAGGGAATGTTTTTTGACAGCGCCAGGGCCTTGCGCAGGGTAATTTCCCCCAGATAGGTCCGCGAGTAATTCTCCGGTTCCCAGGGGGTGTCCCGGCGTGCGCCGTCATAGGATACCGGTGCATCTAAGATCAGCATATTCTGGGGCATCCCCTTCTCAACGGCGCAGGCATAGACAAAGGGCTTGAACGCCGACCCCGGCTGACGCCCGGCCTGGGTGGCCCGGTTGAACGGACTTTGGCCGTAATCCCGGCCGCCGACCAGAACCAGCACGCCGAAGGTGGACACATCCAGCGACACGACAGCCCCCTGGGCCGTCCGGTCGTCGATGCCGTTTTGGGCCATACGCCGGTCCAGATCGGTCAGATGACGCGACAGGGCCTTTTCCGCCGTGTCCTGGAGGGCGGCATCAAGGGTGGTGTGGATGGTCAGGCCGCTTTTGTACAGACGGGAGGAACCGACCAGGGCCTCGAGTTCGGTTTTGATATGATCGATAAAATAAGGAGCCCGGGTCCGGCTGCGGATGCCGCGCTCGGTAACGACGGGCTCAGCCAGGGCCGCCTGATAGGCATCCTCGTCGATCCGGCCCCGGGTTCTGAGTATTTTCAGCACGATGTCGCGCCGGGCCGTTGCCAGTTCGGGATTGACCAGGGGGGAATACCGGGACGGCGACCGGGGCATGGCGGCGATCAGGGCGCATTCGGCCAGGGTCAGGTCGTTCACGTGCTTGCCGAAAAAAATCCGGGCCGCCGATTCCACGCCGTAGGCCCCGCTGCCGAAATAGACCTGGTTCAGATAAAATTCCAGGATCTCGTCCTTGGTGTACCGCCGCTCAAGCTGAAAGGCCAGCACCGCTTCCTGGATTTTCCGGAACAGGGTCTTGTTCGCGGTGAGAAACAGGGTCTTGGCCAGCTGCTGTGTCAGGGTGCTGGCCCCTTCGACAAATTCCCCGGCCAGAATGTCCCGGACAAGGGCCCGGGCAATGCCCCGGAGGTCCACCCCGCTGTGGGCATAGAATTTTCGGTCCTCGGTTTCCAGAAGGGCCATGGTGAGGTTTTTCGGAATGCGGGACAGGGGCACGGGATCACGTTTTTCCGCATAGAATTCCGCAAGGAGCACGCCTTGCCGGTCATACACCCGGGACACGGCCGAAGGCTTGAAGGACTTGAGCGTTTCGATCTGGGGAAGGTCCCGGGAAAAGGCCGCAAATCCGCCCACCAAAAAACCGATCATCATGGCGGCCAGAACCGCCAAAACGATCAGGAAACGCGGAAAAGTGTGTCGGCCCTCAGTGTGCATCATCGCCTGGCTGTTCCGATCATGATAGGTTCAAATCAGTGTCGGTCTTTTGTATAACAGCTTTTAGGAAAAATGCAATTCCGGGCTCAGGCCTTCACGGTCTCGTAAAAATCAA
>NZ_BAAHXV010000013.1:0-119994 GCF_054657895.1 Desulfatiferula olefinivorans
CCTACCCGCGCCGTGCGCATCAGCCGTCAACAACCGACCGGATCATCTGCACCGCCTGGTCGACGGCTGCGGCCACCTCGTCTGTGCATGATTCTGAAAATTGGGTCACGTTTTTTGCTTCGATGCCGAAAATGATGACCGAATCCGGTGCTTTTTCGGGTTCTGTTCGTTTGAACAGCTCAAACACGGTTTTGAAATCAAAGCCGTGGGCGGAGCACAGGTGGATCGATCGGTTGTCATCCAGATCGTCCAGCGTCAGTGTATGAATCGTTCCGGGAGGGGCGCCGGTCAAAAACGCATCCACCACGATCAGACGGTCACAGGCTTCCAGAAGATCAATGATGCCAAGTCCGCCGGTGCCTCCGTCGGTCAGGATGCACGCGTCAAAAAAAGGGTCCTGCCGCAGTTTTTCGATCACTCTGAGGCCGGCGCTGTCGTCGGTCAGAATTGAATTTCCTATGCCAAGGATCTGAACTTTCATCATATCCTATCGTTTCAACCGCCTGATCACGTCACCATTCTGTAAAATTCTGATCTCGATCGGGGACGATCCCGGCATGGCATGGGTCGCACAGGCAAGGCAGGGATCATAGGCCCTGAACGCCATTTCGACATGATCGAGAATGGCCTTGTCAGCCGCACCGTTTTTGATCAGCGTCTGGGCGACTTTTTTGACCGACATGCCCATGCCCGCGTTGTTCTGGCCTGTGGCAACAATCAGGTTCACTTTTTTCACGATACCGTTTTTGTCGGTGATGTAATGATGATAGAGGGTTCCCCGGGGGGCCTCCACAACCCCGATGCCTTCCGTGGGCGTTTCAACCGGAATGGTTCTCACCTGTTTGTCTATAATGTCGGGATCATCGGCAAGCCGGACCATCTCTTCCGCGGCAAACACATTTTCAATCAGTCTTGCCCAGTGAAACGCCAGGGTATTGTGAACCGTTTTTGTACCAAACAGGTCAAAGAACTTTTCGTACTCCTTCTGGGCCAGAGGCGTTGCCATGCCGTCTGACACATTGAGCCTTGCCAGGGAATTCACACGGTAGACACCGCTGTCAGGCCCGTCCACAATGCCTTTCCAACCAATGTTTTTCAAATAGGGAAATTTCAGATACGTCCAGGACTCAACGCGTTCTTCAATATGATCCTGGTAGCGTTCCGGGGCAAATTCAGCGAAAATGTTGCCCTCGGGATCGATGACCCGGACCGTGCCATCGTAAAAATTCACCTTGCCGTTTTCATCCACCAGCCCGGCATAATAGGTTTTGTGGAAAAAGGTATCGCCGGTGATCATATCCCGGTAGGCGTTGTTCCCCAGGACAAGATCCTCAAAGATCTTGATGGCGGCCAGAGAAAAGTCAAGCATGGAGGCCGCCATGTTTTGAATCTCACCGCGTTCATCCACGGTGATCGGTTTGGACAGCCCCCCGGGCAGAGACGCGACGGGATGGATGGGGTGGCCTCCGATGATGCCCTGGATTTTCTGAGCATAGCCTCTGTTTTTGATAACGGCTTTTCCGATGTCAAGGCCCACCTCATCGATCAGCCCCAGAATATTGCGTTTGGCAGGGTCCGCATCCGCACCGGGAATGAAATCCGGGGCTGCCAGGGCGAAAAAATGAAGCACGTGGCTGTGGTACACGTGGGCATTGTAAAACAGTTCCCTGAGTTTTCGGGCGGCCGTGGGAATCTTAACATGATAAAGTGCATCACAGGCCTTTGATGAGGCCATATGATGGGCCCCCGGACAGACCCCGCAGATTTTCGGCATGATTCTGGGCAGCTCTTCCACCGGCCGGCCTTCACAGAATTTTTCAAAGCCTCGTAATTCAACGACCTGAAAATAGCTGTCTTTGACATCACCGTTTTCATCGAGAATGATATCGATTTTACCATGGCCTTCCAGACGTGTGATTGGAGAAATGGATATTCGTTTCTGCATAAATCGTAAGCTCCTGATGGGAATGACCCTGCGGGTTATTTTTTGGGTTTTACCGTTCTGCTGATAATGGCCGTGGGCAGTGCAAACCTGTAAAATGTACCCACCGGATCCTGAATGTCATTGACCGGTCTCAACATGTCGGCCTTCAGCACATAATCCTCATTTTCAGGGCCTGTCACAGAGCCCAGGGCGGACAGGGCTTCGGCCCCCGGATCCAGTTGCGCGCCTGTAGGGCCGAAACAGCCCCGGCACGGCATATTTGCGTTCACGCAAATCGCACCGCATCCTGCCCGGGTAAACGGTCCCATGCAGATGATGCCCTGCTCAAGCAGGCAGATGTCGGGGTCGATGACCATTTCATGGGGCCGGACGATACGCTGTATTCTGTCGCTTTTTTTGGTTGCAATCCGTTTACACTCGGTGCACAGGGCTTTTTCACCGGCGATCACGCTGCCCCTGGGAGGCAGCGGGCCGCCTTCGGCATAGTCTGCAATCACACGGACCGCTTTTAAAATGAGATCGGTGGTCGGCGGGCAGCCGGGCACGTAATAGTCCACATCCACCACCTGATTCAAGGCATACACGGCATCAAACATTTTCGGCAGGGTCAGCGCATCGCCCTGGTCGGTCATCGTTGAGGGCTGGGGGTAGGTATCCGTGTCATTGACGGTTGTCTGGGTTGTTTTGTACGCCGTTTCAAAAACGCCGGCCCGATCCGTCACATTGGCAAGCCCGGGAATACCTCCGAAACAGGCACAGGAGCCAAAGGCGATCATGACCTTGCATTTTTTTCGTAAAATCAGCGCATCCTCTTTGTGCTCGGAATTTCGTATCATGCCGTTGAACAGGCACACATCGATGCTCTGATCGTCAGCAGCCGACAGGTCTTCCCGCTTAAAATCCATGGCAACCGGCCAGTAAACGATATTCGCCATGGCCGCCACATCCAGAATCTTTTCCTCAATATCCAGCACGGCCACATCACAGCCGCCACAGGCCCCCGCCCAGTTGATTGCGAGCTTGATCTTATTCTTCACGGCACACCTCCCTGTCCAGCAGGGCCACCGGATTGGGACCCAGCTCCCGCAGTTTTTTGTCCATGGAAAGGATATTGTCGGCAAACTTCTTTGAATGGGGCACGCCGATGTATTCGAATCTCAGTCTGTTTGCGTCCAGCCCCATCTGGCCCATCAGCTTGTTGCACAGGCTGATCCGTTTATCCGCCAGATAGTTTCCGTGCAGATGATGACAGCTGTTCGGCGGGCAGCCGGCAACCAGAACGCCGTCAACCCCTCGCCTGAACATCTCCAGAATCAGGGCGGTGTTGACCGACGATGAACACCGGATGCGGATACTCCTGAAATTGTCCGGCAGAATGAATCCGTTTCTGCCGGCAAGATCGGCGCCGCAATAGGAACACCAGTAGCACAACAGGGCCATGATTTTCGGTTCGCCCTCCGCCAGTCCTGAAAAGGCCACATCGACCTGCGCAAGGATCTGCTCATCGGAAAAGTTTATCAGATTGGCCGCATGGGTCGGACAGGCCGCCTGGCAGAGACCGCATCCCTGGCAGAACGCCGGGTCAACCACCATTTTATCGTCCTTGAAATAGATGGCCCCATGGGGGCAGACGGTTTCGCAGAACCTGCAGGTGATACATCGTTCGGGGTTGATGGCGCTTAAGTATTTCACCGGTGTTTTTTCGCCGCGAACCAGATGGGGGATGGCATTCATCGCAGCCGCCCGCCCCTGTTCCACCGCCTGCTGGACAACCACCGGCCCCCGTGAGGCACCGGCCACATAAACCCGGTCCACAAAGGTCTCGGTGGGCCTGAAAATCCGGGGCTGGTTTTCAATGGGGAAGCCGTGCTGGTCCACCTTGACCTTGAGTTTGGTGATCAGATCGTTGCCGCTTTTCCTGGGTGTCTGGGCTGAGGCCAGCACCACCAGATCCGATTCGATCGTCAGCTCCCCGTCTTCAAACGCATATTCTTCCATGCTTGACGTTGACTGTTCCCCAAGCTGAGCCAGTTTGACGGAAAGCGTGTGGTCCTCGTTTTCTTCAATGGTTTCAAGGTTTCCCTGAACAAATTCCACGCCCATTTTTTTGACCGTGTCATACAGCGCCTCAAAGGTTCGTTCATAGGTTCTAATATCGTAATAATGAACCACCGTGATTTCCACCTCGGGAAGCACCTGGGCAAGCTGGACAATCTGTTTCATGGTGGTGCCGCAGCAGATTTTTGAACAGTAGGGGACGCCGCCCGCGATTTTTTCATCCGTGGCCCGTGAGCCGGAACACATGACAAACACGATTCTCTCGGGCGCCTCCTTGCTTGAGGGACAGGTCACCCCATGGTCAAACAGGCGTTCGAGATCAAGCCCGGAAATGACGTTCGATGCCTTACTGCCGTATTCAGGATACGCGTCAAGGTCTTTCATATCGAAGCCGGTGCTTAACAATACCGTGCCGAACACATCCTCGATGACGGTGGCCTGATCGTCCAGCGAAACGGCACCGGCCGGACAGACCGCCACACAATCGCCACATTTGGTACAAAAGGGCTCCAGGATGCTGTACGTATCCGGCACCGCCCGGTCAAAGGCCTTATCGATGGCCTTTCTGACAAAAAGACCCTCGTCGAAATCACTGTGTGCATAGGCCTTACAGACCTCGGCGCATTTCCCACAGGCGACACACTTCTCAGGATCCACAAAATCCGGCTTTTTTTCGATTTTTACATGGAAATTCCCATTGTCTTTCCGGATATCGGCAACGGAGGCATTGACATAGGCGGATACGGTGGGTTCAAGCATGGTCCCCAGCGCCTGGACAGGGCCCACACAGAGGTGGATACACTTTCCGTTCCAGTTTTCCGACTGAAACAGGATGCGAATCTGGTTCAATCGTCCGCCCAGATAGGGCGCATTTTCAACAATGGTCACGTCCCTGCCCATACCGGCAAGATCTTTTGCCGCTGCAAGCCCCGCCGACCCGCCGCCGATAATCAGCGCTTTTTTGGCGATGGGAACGTTTTCAGCCTTACCGCCGTCGAACATCAGCCTGGCATGTGCCATTTTCACTTCATCCAGCGCTTTGGCGTTCAGGCCTTTTCCGGCATTATGAAGCCGGCTTCCCTGTTCTCTTAAATTGGCCACTTCAAACATGGTGTGATCGATGCCTGCAGATGCCATCAGCTGCACGATCCGCTCTTCAGGAAATCGTAAAGAAGACCGCGGAGAACATCCGGCGAACAGAAACGCCTCGGCGCCGCTTTTTTTAAGTTCTGATGCAATCTCCCGGCACGCGGCCTTATTGCAGATTGCATCATACCGTTTCACAAATGAGATATTGTCCAGTGAGCTGATTTCATTTTGCAATGAAGCAGTATCAATCTTACCGGATATTTCTCCATGACAATCACATATCACAACCCCAATCTGTTTTGATGCCATAGCAATCTCCAGTCCTCAAAAGATGTTAAGCCGGTTAAAGCGGTTGAAAATCGATAAACGCTAAAAAAAGAGTTGTTGAGACATGGGAATAAAAACACCTGTCGTTTGAGGCATTGTTTTTTTGATAGCACCAAATGACACAAAATCCAAATTTATATTTTTTTTTATAGGAACCGATGCAGACGATAAATCATTTCGAATATTTCATTGCCCATCCCCTGCGATGGGATGTGTAGGGACACGGCGCGCCGTGACCCTACCGCGCCGTACCCCTATAAAAAACGGCGGTGTGACCGTGACGGGTGACGACCCTGAAATAATCCCTGGCTTTTTGAAACGGGGCGTGGTAGAGAGAGACACCTTAATATTCGGCGCCTTCCGGTTGGCGTCTGCTGTATCGTGGTTGATTCCTTCCTTTTCAGTCACAATCCGAGCAAAATTACCATTTCAGCCTGAACCGGCCCCGACGTACGGGTGGGCAAAATTCAGGAAAATCATTTATGTCATTTGAAACACTCGGCCTTTGTCCCGAACTGCTGCGCGCGGTTTCCGGTCAGGGCTACACCCGTCCCACCCCCATTCAATCCCAGGCCATTCCCCTGGTCCTGGCCGGTCGGGACATCCTTGCCGGTTCCCAGACGGGCACCGGAAAAACCGCTTCCTTCGCCCTGCCCATGCTGCAGAAACTCAGCGGCAAGCCCGCCGGGCACCCGGCCCCCCGGGCCCTGGTCCTCACCCCGACCCGGGAACTGGCCGCCCAGGTGGAGGAAAGCTTCCGCAGTTACGGCAAACACCTGAAACTGCGGTCCACCGTGATTTTCGGCGGTGTGGGCATCAATCCCCAGAAGACCGCCCTGCGCCGGGGCGTGGACATCCTCGTCGCCACCCCGGGGCGGCTCCTCGACCACGCCGGTCAGCGCACCGTGGACCTGTCGCGGGTGGAGATGCTGGTGCTCGACGAAGGCGATCGCATGCTGGACATGGGCTTCATCCACGACATCAAACGGATCATGGCCCTTTTGCCGAAAAAACGTCAGAACATGCTGTTTTCAGCGACCTATTCCAGCGAGATCAAAGCCCTGGCCGACCGGCTTCTCAACTCACCGGCCCTGGTCGAAACCACCGTCCGCAACACGGCCGTGGCCGCCATCAGCCAGAAAGTCTATCCCGTGGCCGCGTCTCGCAAGCGCGAACTCTTGTCCAGCCTGATCCGCGACGGACAGTGGACCCAGGTTCTCGTGTTCACGCGGACCAAACACGGAGCCAACAAACTGACCGAGCAGCTGCTCAGAGACGGGGTCAGCGCCGCCGCCATCCACGGCAACAAAAGCCAGGCCGCCCGGACCCGGGCCCTTGCCGATTTCAAAACCGGTCAGGTCCGGACCCTCATCGCCACCGATATCGCGGCCCGCGGCCTTGACATCGACCAGCTGCCCCGGGTGGTCAACTACGAACTGCCCCATGTGCCGGAAGATTACGTCCACCGCATCGGCCGCACCGGCCGGGCCGGAGCCCTGGGCATCGCCTTGTCCCTGGTCAGCACGGACGAAAAACCCCGTCTTTCCGACATCCAGAAACTGCTCAAGCAGACCCTGGACGTGGAGCTGCTTCCGGAGTACCAAAACGAGACGGCACGCTCCGCATCCGCCGAGCGACCCCGTTCCGCGACCGCAAGGCGTCCCCGCTTTGCATCCGATGAGCGCCCCCGCGCTGCATCCTCCGGACGCCCCCGTTCCGCCGCGACCCGAATGCCCGAAAAGCAGCCGGTGGTTGCCGCCAAACGCCCGGCACGACCGACGGCCGCCCGGCGCGGATCGTCGGATCGGGGCCTGAACCCCTACAGCATGCGATAAAAAAAGGATGGGACCATCCCCGGGAGGGTCCCATCCTTCTCATTTTTTTCAATCCGGCCGGGCCGGTTTTTCTCAGCGCCCGCCTCGGGGCGTTGCCTTTTCCCACTCCTCGACCGTTTCCCCTTTTTCCACCTCTTCCCAGCCGGTGATCATGGCCTTGATGTGGGCAAACACGCTGTGACCCGTGGTGGTCATGTACACGTGGATGATCACGAACTGCAGAATGGCAAAGGCGCAGATCAGATGAAACAGGGCCAGGTATTTCAGGTTGAGAAAGGAAAGACCCCAGGCCTCCCAGAAATTGTAGGCCCAGTACAGAAAGCCGCTGCCCATCTGGAGGGGTAAAAGAAGGGCCGCCAGCATCAGGTAGGTCAGACGCTGGAGGGGGTTGTGTTTGGCATTTTTCCGTTTGGGCACCGGGTGGGCCTCGCCCTTGAAGATACCCAGGGCATAGTAGCGGGCCACCTGGAACATCATCCGGGTGGTGGGCACGTACTGTTTCCACTCACCGGTGGTCAGCACCCAGAAAATGAAAAAGAAAAACGATCCCAGCCAGGTCAGCCCCGTCACGTTGTGAACCTTGACGGCGGTCTGGAACCCCAGGACCTGGTACACGCCCTTGACCTCAAACCCCGTAAACAAAAGGATGGCGATCATCACCATCTGGATCCAGTGCCAGAAACGTTCATAGCGGGTGTACAGATAGATATTGGTCATCGTCCGGTTCATGATTTTTCCTCCTTGGCGATCAGTCTGGACACCACCCGTCCCAGGGCGTGCAGCAGCACCCCGGCCAGGCTCAGGCTGAGAATACCCCAGCCCAGGCGGTCGATGATCGTTTCATGGTCACGTCCCGGCATGTAGAAGCCGGACAGGCTCATCATGCGGCTGCCCTCCCGACGATGGCATTCGGTGCAGGACACCGCGTCTTCGGCCGGGGCCACCATATGGGTGATGGGATACACATAGGAGGTTTCCACGAAACCGTATTCCCCGGAATAGGGCTGACCGGCGGCCGCCATGCCCGTCTTGATGGACGAGGCCCAGTCGAAGCCTTTCCAGTAGGCGGCCTTGTCGTCGGGACCGGCGGGAAACAGATGGGGAATCACGAGATTCTTGTTGACCTTGTCGTAGGGCTGGCGTCCCCGATGGACCTTGAAGGGAAAAATCCGGGAATGTTTATCGTCGGCACGCCCCAAGGGTTCGTTGACCTTGACGATGTCCGTCGGATCCACCGTATCTTTCACCGTGAGCGTCCGGATCGAGCCGTTGAACCAGAAATACTCCGGTTCCACGTTCCTGTCCCAGCGCATTTCCCCTTTCTTGCTCGTGTACACGACTTTGCCCTCGAGGCCCTTTTCCTCGTAGGGCTTGCCGTCCTTCAGGTCTCCGCCCCGGCTCCAGTCCCACCACATCTTGGTGGGGTTCACCCGCGCATAGGACGGAATGTGACAGCTCTGACAGGCCACCTTGTCCGTGTGGTCGTTGGCCTTCTTGTTCTTTTTGTGGGGGGTGGCCGTGTGGCAGGATTCGCAGGTGATCTTGCTGATCAGGTCGTTGTCCACCAGACTCTGGCGGTCCTGGGCCGCCGGGGTGTTGTACACCCGGCCTGCGATGTTGTGCAGCGTGGTGGTATGACAGCGCGTGCAGCTGAAATCCTGGCCGTCGATGCCCATGTGCACGTCCAGGCTTTTGGACGGTTTGAACAGGGAGGAATCCAGGTCCCCGTGCTTGACCCCGTCACCGCCGCCGCCGTAGAAATGGCAGACGCCGCAGTTGTTCCGGCCGGGCAGCGACACGCTCCGGGCCACGGCCGCGTAATCCGGAGGTTGAAACAGGACCTTGTTTTCAGGAAAGACCGTGGGCCTGTCCACGGGGTACCCGGCCTTGGTCGGATACTTTTTGTAGGTTCCGGTCTGCTCGTGGCAGACCAGGCAGTCGACCCTGCTCTGATCGGTAAAATCGAAGGTCTTGTCCGCCCAGCCGTACCCCGCGTGGCAGGAGGTGCAGCGGGGTTCGTTGCTGTGAATGCTGATGCAGAAGTTGTTGAGGGACAGCCCCCCCTTGCCCAGCTGTTTCTCCTCATGGCGGGTATTGGGGTCCAGCCAGGTCCAGTGAATGGTCCGGTGAAACTGCAGGGCCGCCTCGGTGTGGCAGGACAGACAGGCCCGGGTCACCTCGGGACCGGAGGTGAAGGCCTGATTCAGGCGTTCGTGTTTGGAATGATCGGTGGTGTTCCAGTGGGCGGTTTCGTCCACCTTGGTTCGGGCCATGGTCCGCCCGGGTGCCGTTTCTTCATCCAGGGACCATCCGACATCCGGGACAGCCAGACCGGCGGCACACAACCCGATAAGGGCCGTCAGCATCCATCGCAGCATAACGTTCCTCCGATGTAGTGGGGTGGGGCATCAGGGCCTCCGACGAATCCGCCGGAGGCCGGTGACGGAAAAAGATGAAAATTATCGTTATCTTACCACACCTTGCATCAGGAGTTCACGACTTTTTTGTAGGGCCAGCAGACCAGCCCCCCGTCCATGTACCGAACCCGTTCGTACCCCTCGCCCGCCAGCACCCGCTGGGCCTCGTATCCCCGCAGGGAAATCTTGCAGAAAGGAATGATCTCCTTGTCCTTGGGCAGGGAGGCCAGCGCGCTGCGCAGCTTGCCCAGGGGAATGTTCACGATACGCGGATCCTCGATGCGCATCGCCTCCACCTCCTGGGGTGAACGGACATCCAGGAAAATGAAGTCCTCACCGGCGTCAATTTTGGCCCTGACTTCCATGGGGCTGTAAGACAGACCGATGCCCTTGAGTTTGTTTTCGGCGATGTTGGCCGTGGTGATGATGTTGTCCATGGCCGGGGAAAAGGGCGGGGCGTAGGCCAGGTCCAGATGGGCGATGTCGGTGACCGGCCGTCCGGCGGTGATGGTGGCGACGGCCACGTCCATGCGTTTGGCCACGTCGCCGGGCCCCACGATCTGGACACCCAGCAGCTTTTCGCTCTGTTTTTCCACGATAAACTTGATGATGATCATCCTGGCATCGGACAGGAAATGGGCTTTGTCCGGCGAGGGATTGAGCACGGTGATCACGTCGTGGCCCATGCCCCGGGCCTGTTTTTCCGACAGACCGGTCCGGGCGATGTTCAGGCTGAACAGCTTGCAGATGGCCGTACCCGCCACCCCGCGAAACGGGGTTTTTACACCGCAGATGTGATCGGCAATGACGCGGCCGTGCTTGTTGGCCGTGGAGCCCATGGGCGCGTAGAGAGGCTTGCCGTTGATCAGGTTGACGTTTTCCACACAGTCGCCCCCCGCGTAGATCGAGGGATCCGAGGTCCGCATGAACTGATCGACCTTGATGGCCCCGGTTTCGCCGATTTCAAGACCCATCTCCTCGGCCAGACGGATGTTGGGCCGGACCCCCACGGCCACCAGCACCATATCGGCGGGTAGATCGCCGGAACTGGTTTTCACACAGGCCGCGTTGCCCTGATCGTCGCCGACGATTTCGAGTACCGATTCCTTGAGCCTGAGTGTGACCCCGTTGGCCGTCAGTTCCTGGTGGACATGGTGGGCGATCTCCGGATCGAGAATTTCGGGAAGCACGGTGTCGGCCCGCTCGATGACCGTCACCGACATGCCCTGACGGGTGAAGGCCTCGGTCACCTCGATGCCGATCAGCCCCGCGCCGATGATGACGGCTTTCTTCCCGCAAAGGTCGCCGCTTTTATTTCGGATTTTCTGGGCGTCCTCCACGGTCTGGAGAAAATGAACGCCCTTGAGGTCCAGACCCGGCACCGGCGGCCTGAACACCTTACTGCCCACGGCCAGAACCAGGGCGTCATAAGGCAGACGGGTGCATTCCCCGGTATCGATCCGCACGGCGCAGACTTCTTTTTTCTCCCGGTCCACCGACTGGGCCAGGGTGTGGTTCATCACGGTGATGTCCTTGACCATGCTGAAAAACTGGGTGTCCCGCACCACGCCGGTGGGGGTGGCCATCAGCTCGTTGTGGTCGTGGACCTCGCCGGAGATGTAGAAGGGAAGGCCGCAGCCCGCATAGGAAAGCAGTTCGCCCTTTTCCACGATGGTCACGTTGGCCGAGGGGTTCAGGCGTTTGATGCGTGCTGCCGCCTTGGGGCCGCAGGCCACACCGCCGATCACCACGATATTCTGGTTCGTCTTCATGCTTGTGTCGTCCTTTCGATGATTAAGATCTAAGTCAATAATATGCCCGGTCAGGCCGTCTCCGGGTTCTCCCGGGGCGGTTCGTCCAGCCCCTTCCCTCCCCGCTTGTCCATGAACCAGATCAAACAGGACGGCCGGTGACGGCAGTGAATCTTCGGATCACGGCAGCGCAGGCAGGCCTCACACAGATACACCTCGTGTTTGGCGCAGTAATAGGACGTTTCCACCTCCGGATGATTCACGCAGTATCCCATAGCCGATCTCCTTCGTATGCCTCTTGCGTCCGGTCCGCGTTCCGCTCAAAGCGGCCCGGTCCCGACGGCCAGCGCGCCGTCGATCAGTCCGGCCAGCACCTCGGCGGACTGAAGCCCCATCAGCCGCTCAAGTTCCCGCCCGTTTCTGAAAAGAATCAGGGTGGGCACATGGGCGATGTCCCAGGTTGCGGCCAGCCCCCGATGGACGTCGATGTCGATCCCGCAGATCACCGCCCGCCCGTCATACCGGCGCGCCAGATCGGTAAGGATCGGCTCCTGTTCGTGGCAGGGCGCGCACCAGGGCGCCTGAAAATCCGCCAGACAGACCCCGGCCTTCGTGATCCGATAAAACGCATCCTGTGATGTGATTTCGACGATCTTCATAGCACCCGTCCCGCCTGGATGATAACCGATTCCCCACATCTATCAAAAGACGTACCAACGACGCCCCGGCCCCGCTCAAACAATCCGCAGTGCTTGAATTCATGGAACATATTTTTTGCGATGACGTCCCGACCATCTTTTTCTTGCTTCGCCGGGAAACGTTACCTATGATAACGGCAACGCATCGGTTTACGTTAACCTGTAACGCATGGAGGCCCCATGACCCACCAGACCCTGGGCGACACCTGGGCGGATCTGCTTCTGGAATCCCTGGCAGACGGAGTGTTCACCCTGGACCATCAGGGACGCATCACGTCCTGGAACCGGTCCATGGCCCGGATTTCCGGCTATTCGGCCCGCGAAGCCATCGGAAAAACCTGCATCATGCTGGGGTTTACCCGCTGCATGGGCAAACGCTGTCCGTCCAATGTGATCGAGTGTGAAATCTTCCGCCACGGGGCCATGGACGGCCGGGAATGCATGCTGCGCCACAAGGACGGCCACGATGTGCCGGTGTTGAAAAGCGCCCGGCTGATCACCGGGCCCGACGGCGCCGCCCTGGGGGTGGTGGAGTCGGTCACGGACCTGACCGAACTCTACGAGGCCCGCAGGCAGGCCGACTCGGCCATTCTCCGCCTTGGGGAACTCAGCCGCCTGGACCGGATCATCGGAAAAAGCCATGCCATGCGCCAGGTATTCGCCGCGATCCGGGCCGCCGCCGCCAGCGACGCCACGGTACTGCTCCAGGGGGAAAGCGGAACGGGCAAGGAGTTGATCGCCGGGGCCATTCACCACAACAGTTCACGGGCCGAAGCCCCCATGGTGACGGTCAATTGCAGCGCCCTGTCCGAATTTCTCCTTGAAAGCGAGCTGTTCGGCCATGTGAAGGGGGCCTATACCGGCGCCATAAGGGACCGGCGGGGGCGGTTCGAGGAGGCCGACGGCGGCAGCATCCTTCTCGACGAAATCGCCGAGATCCATCCCTTTATCCAGGTCAAGCTGCTCCGGGTGCTTCAGGAACGTGAAATCGAACGGGTGGGGGATTCGAAGCCCCGAAAAATCGACATCCGGATCATCGCGGCCACCAACCGGGATCTGCTGGACCAGGTCCGGGCCGGGGTGTTCCGGGAGGACCTGTATTACCGGCTCAAGGTCTTTCCCATCACCGTGCCCCCCTTGCGGATGCGCAAAGAGGACATCCCCCTTTTGACGTCCCACTTCATCGACCGCCAGAATGCCAAGACGGGCAAGCGGATCCAGGGCATCGGCGAGGGCGCCATGCGCATCATGATGGACCATGACTGGCCCGGCAATGTCCGCGAGCTTGAAAACGCCATCGAACACGCCTTTGTGCTGTGCAGGGGGGGCATGATCGACCTGTTCGATCTGCCGATGGAAATCCGCCGGATGACCTACGCCCCGACAGGGACCTGCGGCGGCGCACGGCCCGACCGGTCGCCTCTGACCGAAGCGTCTTTACGCCGACTGCTCGATCAATGCGCATGGAACAAGGCCGAAGCGGCCCGGCGGGCGGGTCTCAGCCGGACGGCCGTCTGGAAGGCGATGAAAAAATGGGGGATACCCCTTGAAAAACCGTAGCGGCTATTTGCGGTAGAGTTTCTCCTGCATGATGCGGGACCTCTTCTGGGCCTCGGCGATCTGGGTGGGCGTCATGGCCTTTTTCAGCGAATTCAGATGGATCAGCGCCTCGGGGTATCCGGCGGCGTTGGCCAGATTCAGCCACAGATAGCTCTGAACGAAATCCACCAGCACCCCCTGCCCGTAGCTGTACTTCAGGCCCAGATGATACTGGGCGTCCGAACTGCCGTTTTCCGCCGCCTTCGTGTACCATGCCACGGCCAGATCCTGATCTTTCGGGACCCCTGAGCCCGTATCGTACATAACGCCGAGATTGTACTGGGCGTCGGAGTGATCCTGTTCCGCCGCCTTCAGGTACCAGGCGAGGGCCCTTGCCGGGTCCCTGGCCACATCGTAGCCGAAATCGTAAATACAGCCCAGATTGTACTGGGCGTCGGCATAGCCGCGCTCGGCCGCCCGCTCGAACCACCGCCGGGCCATGGCCCTGTTCCGGGCGACCCCCTTGCCGTCGTTGTACATCAGGCCCAGGTTATACTGGGCGTGGACACTGCCCGACTCCGACGCCTTCCGGTACAGATCGACGGCGATGCCGTAATTGCGATCCACACCGTATCCGTCTTCGTAAAGCAGACCCAGATTGTTCTGGGCATCGGCCAGTCCCTGATCGGCGGCCCGGCTGTACCACCGGGCCGCTTCGGCGAAATTCTGCTCCACCCCCTCGCCCTTGTCGTACATGGCGCCGAGATTGTTCTGGGCCTCGGCGTTGCCCGCCTCGGCCAGATGAAAGAAAATGGTAAAGGCCTTACCGTAATCCCCGGTCCGATAGGCCCGAATGCCCTCATACAGATCGGCACGACAGACACCGGTGTACAGCAGCACCATGATGGTCAGCATTGCAACACGTTTCATGCGTATGATTCCCCCACATCCCTGAACCGGCCGGAACCGTGAATCCTGTTTCTTTCGATGAACCTTTGTATTGTCTATATAAAGAAAATGGTCCGATTTCAATGACGGATTCCGAACAAACCCGTTTCATTGACAATCCCGCCTTGATTCAGGGTGATGGATTGTTTATAATCCGCCTGGTTTAAACGCGACGAACACCCGGACCCTCCGTTCGGGCCCCCCGATCCTCTGTCCCATGGAGCCGTGACGCCATGAAAAAAACCGTTCTGTTCCTTCTCGCCGTGATGGCCCTGGGCGCCTGCGATCCCACCGATCGGACCCCGGCGCCGAAGGGGTTGAAAAACCCGTCGATTCTGGCCGCATACGGTCGTCATCCGCTTATCGTCTCAGCCGTCAGGGCAGAGAACGCCGGCGGCCTCACCCTGGAGCGGATCAAAGAGGCGGATCGTCTGTGGGTGGAGTCGGGGGCCCGGAACGATCTTTCGGCCCGTATTCTCGCCTCGCCCTGCTCGAATTACCTGAGACGGCTCCAGGCGGCCGGCCCCTATTTCTCGGAAATCTTCGTCATGGACCGACTCGGTGCCGTGGCGGCCATGACCGCCCCGACCACGGATTACTATCAGGGCGACGAAGCCAAATTCATTCGGGCATACAACGACGGCAAGGGCGACGTGTTTGTGGACCGGGCGGGCCATGACGAAAGTTCAAAGACCTTTCAGATCCAGATCTCCGTTCCGGTGATCGACGGCAACACCGTTATCGGGGCCATGACCTTCGGCATCGACGTGGACCGTGTCGATTAGCGGACCTTGTCTTTTCACGCCGCGTTGTGGTACATCCGTCAGGCTGCCGAGGGGCGCCGGCTCCCGGAAGCCGTTTTAGCATTGATGGTCTCGTAAAAAGTCGAATTTCAGACGGCTTCGTAAAATGTTCGAGATCAAGGCTTGCGAATCCGTAAGGAATGAGGCGTACTAAGGGTACGCCGCAGTGACGAGGGATGACGCGTAACGCAGATATCGGACTTTTTGCGGAGCCGTCGGCATTCGCACCCAGAACCCATGACGAAAGGCACGGGGCATGAAACGCATCATCCGCCTGATTCACGCCGTCTATGACGGACTCGAAAAAACCTGGGCCGGAAACCGGGGCCATCGGCTGGCCGGAAGCCTTCTGGTCGTCTGTTTTCTCCTGTCCCTTTTTCTGGTTGAATTACGGGGGTGGATAACGCTGCCCGCCCCCCTTTCGGCCCTTACTCCCCGCAATCATCTGGCGGCCGTCGAGGCCTCGCTGACCCTGCTTTTGATCATCGAAATCATGGGGCTGATCTTCAGCCTGGTGCAGTCGGTAAGCATCTCCGTCGGACGGCAGCTGGAAATTCTGTCTTTGATTCTTCTGCGAAACGTGTTCAAGGAGATTTCCCATCTGAACGAACCGCTGGTCTGGTCGGATTTCTCAGGCGAAATCGGCCACCTGGCCGCCGTCTGCCTGGCGGCTCTTTTGATATTCGCCATGGTGACGCTGTTTTACCGGATTAAAAAAGAGGAGGGCTTCCCCGGGGCGGACGAGGACAAACACCTGTTCATCCTGGCCAAAAAGGCGGTGGCGCTGGGTCTGCTTGCGGCCTTTCACCTGATTCTGCTCGATCATCTTGCACGCCGCCTGACCGGGGCCGCGATTCGCGATCCCTTTGAAATCTTCTACACGCTTCTGATCATCAGCGACATTATGATTCTGTTCATCTCCATGCGCTACGGCCACGATTATCCCATCGCCTTCCGGAATTCGGGGTTTGCCGCGGTCACGGTGCTGATCCGCATTTCCCTGATCGCCCCGCCCTATTTCGGTGCCCTGATCGGAGTCGGCTCGGCCCTGTTCGCCCTGGGCATCCTGTGGGTGTACAACGCCTGCACGCGGGCCATACCGGTCCGGTCGGGGTGAAACCACGGGAATGCGGCGAGGCTCAGAATTCGTCTTTGAATGTCAGTCCCAGGGAATCGAGATTTTTTCTGATTTCGACGATGGAGGTGATGCCGACTTCCTTGAGCCTTTCAATGTCGGATCGGTCGGTCCCGATACAGAAAAGCCTGAGAAACATGTCATCGAGTTTCTGGATGATGGCATTGACAACTTGCTGGTCCATGATGAAACGTCTTTCCTTCACAAAGGGTCCGGTTACAATGCATACGAGGTGATTTTCAAAACCGGGGCACGCGAAGCGCTCCCTGATCCGTGTTCGGTTTTATCCCCGGCAGCGGGCTCTGTCTGGCCATTTCCACCGAAAATCGGAAATTGTCTTTCAACGCATCCCGGCACCGATGACATTTTAAGATCCCCGCCGTGATCTTATTCTTGCAGCGCCTTGAAATATCGGAACATATCGCCGTTCCGGCCCACAGACTCCGGATCGGAAAACCGTCGGTCGTCCGCCGACGGCATACCCGTTTCGGGCAACCGAACGGGGTTCATGCCCCCTCGTTGGCCTCACCGCACAATCGCCGAAGCACCACCATCCGTGTGGTCGACCAGTTCATGGCCCGATAGAAATCAAGGGCCGGGGCGTTGGTCCGATCGGCCAGAAGTTGAAGGCGCGTTATCCCGGACGCCCTCGCCCGGGCCTCGAGCGATTCGAGGAGGAGACGGCCCACGCCGCGCCCCCGGCAGTCCCGGTCGACCACCAGATCCTCGACCAGACCCACCGCCCCCCCTTCGGCGGTGGAAATCACCGTCTGGAGCGTCACCATGCCGATCAGACGATCACCGGACCAGGCCGACAAAACAAGGGCCTGATCCGACGTGATCAGCGCCGAAAGTCCCCGGGCCTGACGGGAGGCGTCGATCATGAAATCCGTTTCAATTGCAAACAGCTGGGCCAGAAGATCGCACAGGGTTGGAATATCCTTCATTTCGGCGTGACGGACGGATACATGCATAGGCGCTTAAACCATCTGGTGATCGGGTTCGTATTTCAGGCAGTAGGACAGCCAGATCACATCATTTTGGTCCAGGGAGTCCGTCTGCCGGGCGTCGACGGCGGCAAGCCCCAGCACATCGAACAGCATCCGGGCATACCCGTCCTCCCAGAGGTAGAACATGCGACGATGGTCGTCGACGTGAACCCCGCAGCCCTGTTTCAGGGAAATGTAAACGTGCCCCCCCGGAACCAGGGCCGGAAGGAGATGTTTCAGGGCCGGCTCCACCCGGCCGTGGGGCAGATGAACCAGAGAGGCCGAAAAAACCAGACCCGCGGCCCGGGCATCGGACAGATCGAGGGTCTGATAATCCCCGCAGATCACCGGGCAGCCGGAATGGTCCCGGGCCAGCCGGGCCAGGGCCGGGGAACGCTCCACGCCCAGGGCCTCAAACCCTAAGGATTTCAGAAAGAGCAGGTCGCGACCCGAGCCGCACCCCAGGTCGAGCACCCGGGCACCTTCGGGAAGACGTTCGACAAAGGGGCGGAGAAAAAACGACGAATCCAACGCCCGGGTCCGGTCGAAATAGGCCTGGGCCTGATCGATGTAGTAACGTTCAACCTCACGATGCATCACAAAACAAGCTCCTGTTCCGAACACCGCCCCTCCCCGGAGGCGGGCTTCGAATCGATGGTCATCTGATTTTATGGGCACCGAACGGGTCCGGCCGAGGATTCATGCCGACGGCATTCCCCGGAATCCATCAGACCGGATGATTGAACCATGAAAAAAGTGGTCCCAAATTTGATGAACTCGTAAAAAGTCATCAAATGACGGCAAAGAAAAAAGTTCGAGTTCAAGGCGTCGCGAATCCCGAGGAATGAGGCGTACTTAGGGTACGCCGCAGTGACGAGGGATGAAGCGCAACGCAGAAATCGGACTTTTTACGAAGCCGTCTAATTTAACCAATTCCGGAGACTGTGTCAACGACGGATGCATGGCCGGCCGGGACCGGGACCTCCCATGTATGATCTTTAAAACACAGGGGCCTCTTCCTGCGGGCAGGGATCATGCCGTTCACGTTTACGCGCACGAAGGGGTTCATGCGATTGCCCTGACCCCGGGACAATCAGGGCTTGTCCTTGCGACGGGAGATGGTATAGGGTAACCTCCATGCTGCCCCCGCGGTGACGGGGACGATCACTTTTTTTCAATCAGGAACGGGTCATGACGGAGCTCCACGGACAGGTCGAACAGATCAGCTTTGAAAACCCGGACACCGGGTTTACCATCGCCAAAGTCTCCTGCCCCGATCAACCGGGACCGGTGACGGTGATCGGCGCCCTCTTGAGTCCGGCGGCGGGCACCCACCTGGTCATGGAGGGCCAGTGGGAAACCCACGCCCGTTTTGGACGCCAGTTCCGGGTCAGCCGTTTCCGCGCCCATGCCCCCTCCACCCCTTCGGGCATCCGGAAATATCTGGGATCAGGCATGATCAAGGGCCTGGGGCCCGCCATGGCCGAACGCATTGTGCGGCAGTTCGGATCAGAGACCCTGACCGTCATCGAAACGACCCCCCACCGCCTGGCCGAGGTCGAGGGCATCGGGAAAAAACGCATCGCCATGATCGAAACAGCCTGTAACGACCGGAAGGCCGTCCGGGACGTGATGATCTTTCTTCAGTCCCACGGCGTGGGCACGGGCTTCGCCGCGAAAATTTTCAGACACTACGGCGCCGATTCCATCCGGGTGGTCCAGAACAATCCCTATGTGCTGGCCACCGAGGTCCGGGGCATCGGGTTCAAAACCGCCGACGCCGTGGCTGCGGGCCTGGGTTTTCCCCCGGACTCGCCCTTCCGTGTCCGGGCCGGTGTTCTGTTTGTGCTGGAAAGCCAGTCCGAGGAGGGCCATGTCTGCCTGCCCTATCCGAATCTGATCGCCCTGTGCGCCGACCTGTTAACGGTGGACCCGCCCCTTGTGGATCAGGCCCTGCGGGAACTGATCCGGGATCGCAAGGTCATCGCCGATGATCGCTTTGCCGACGCGGGAAAGGGCCCATCGCTTTATCCGGCGCCCCTTTTTTTCTGCGAGCAGGGCGTGGCCCGGCGCCTTATCGATCTCACGGCCGCTTCCGTTGACAAAACACCGTCCGAGGCCGAGGCCGACCTTGCCTGGGTCGAAAGCAGGCTGGCCATTAGCCTGGCTCCCCTGCAGAAACAGGCGGTACAAACGGCCCTGACCAGCAAGGTCATGGTCGTCACCGGCGGCCCCGGCACGGGAAAAACCACCCTGATCAACGCCCTGTTGAAAATCTTCACCCGCAGGGAAAAACGGATCATGCTCGGGGCCCCCACGGGACGGGCGGCCAAACGCATGGGCGAAACCACGGGGCGAAACGCGAGGACCATTCACCGCATGCTGGAATTCAGCTTCAAGGAGGGCGGGTTCCAGCGCAACGAAAACCGGCCCCTTTCCTGCGACGTGCTGGTCATCGACGAGGCCTCGATGATCGACATCGTCCTGATGTACCAGCTGCTCAAGGCTGTTCCGCCCCAGGCCGTCCTGATTCTGGTCGGGGACGTGAACCAGCTGCCTTCGGTGGGCCCCGGCCATGTGCTGGCCCACATCATCGCCTCGGGCCTCTGCCCCGTGGTGACCCTTAGCGAGATCTTCCGCCAGGCCGGACGCAGCCGCATCATTGTCAACGCCCACCGGATCAATCAGGGCCAGATGCCGCTGACCGGCCGGGCCGAAGCCGGCGACGACTACTACTTCATCGAAACCGATGATCCGGACAAGGCCCTGGATTTAATCGTCGAACTGGTGACACGGCGGATTCCCCGGCGTTTCAACCACGATCCCCTCGCCGACATCCAGGTGCTGACCCCCATGCACAAGGGGACCCTGGGCAGCGAGAACCTGAACACCAGGCTCCAGGCGGCCTTAAACCCGGAAGGACCGGAACTCGCCCGGGGGAACCGCATCTTCCGGGTCAACGACAAGGTCATGCAGATGAGAAACAACTACGACAAGGACGTGTTCAACGGGGACATCGGCCGGATCCGGGCCGTCGATCCCGACAACCAGACGGTCCGGGTGGCCTTCGACGATCACGACGTGGTCTACGAAAGCCCGGAACTGGATGAAATCCAGCCGGCCTACGCCATTTCGGTCCACAAATCCCAGGGGTCCGAGTATCCGGCCGTGGTCATGCCCGTCACCACCCAGCATTATATTCTGCTTCAGCGCAACCTGCTGTACACCGGGGTGACCCGGGGCCGGGATCTGGTGGTGCTGGTGGGCTCGAAAAAAGCCCTGGCCATGGCCGTGGGCAATACAACCACCCGCGAAAGGCACAGTCATCTGGTCCGACGACTTCAGCCGTGATTGCCAGGTCGATTGAGGATAAAGGAACCGCGTCATGAAATCCACGCACCGCATTGTCTTTGAACACGCCGCCGGGATGAAAAACATCGCGGCGGGCAGCGTCCATCTGGTGGTAACCTCGCCGCCCTACCCCATGATCGAAATGTGGGACAGCCTGTTCGCCGATCAGAACCCGGCCATCGGCCAGGCCCTGGCCGACACGAACCGCATGGAAGCCTTCGAGCTGATGCACCGGGAGCTGGACGCCGTCTGGAATCAGGTGATCCGGGTGCTGTCTCCGGGGGGATTCGCCTGCATCAACATCGGCGACGCCACCCGCACCGTGGACGGCCATTTCATGCTCTACCCCAACCACGCCCGGATTCTTTCGTTCATGATGAAAAAGGGCATGACGCCCCTGCCGGAAATCGTCTGGCGCAAACAGAGCAACGCCCCCAACAAGTTCATGGGCTCGGGCATGCTGCCTGCCGGGGCCTACGTGACCCAGGAACACGAGTACATTCTGATTCTCCGCAAAGGGGGCAAACGCGAATTTTCAGGCGATGAGGACCGGGAACACCGGCGTCGGAGCGCCTTTTTCTGGGAAGAGCGCAACACCTTTTTTTCCGATGTCTGGTTCGATCTTCTGGGAACCCGGCAGTCCATGGACGACAAGGAGGTCCGCAAGCGCAGCGCCGCCTTTCCCTTTGAGCTGCCCTACCGGCTGATCACCATGTATTCCCTTGCGGGCGATACGGTGCTCGACCCCTTCGCCGGCATCGGCACCACCATGCTGGCCGCCATGTGTGCCGGACGGAACAGTGTGGGCTACGAACTGTTTGAAGGCTTCCGGGACACCATTGTGGCCCGGACCGGGGGTCTGACGGCCCTTTCCAAAGAACGGATCGACACCCGTCTTGCGGCCCATGAACGGTTCATCGAAGAACGGCTGGCCGCAGGTAAACCCATCAAGCACACCAATGTCCATTATCATTTCCCGGTGATCACGGCCCAGGAAACGGGCCTTCTGATCAACGAACCGCGATCCCTGACCCAAACCGGGGATGCGGCCTTTGAGGTGACCTACGACCAGGCCCCCCAGGCCGACGTGGTCGCCCGCTGGCAGGGGTTTACCCCGGAGACCGGCATGCCGGTCCCAGGCACGTCCAAACCGTCAAAACCCAGGAAAAAAAAGAACGCGCCCAAGGAAACCCCGGTTCAGATGACGCTTTTTTCCTGATCGTGGAGCCTTAGGCGTTTATCGAAATTGAGATCGAAATCGCCCCCCCCGTTCGATCGCGAGCGGGGGTGTTTGTTATAATCCATGCAACCATTAGATTCACCGTGCGACATGCCCCGGCATGTCCGGCTTTTCTCTGTGTCTTTGTGCCTCTGTGAGAGCCCCCGTCCGGCTTCCCCGAAGGGGAGCCGGTCTTTTTGATTTCTCACGGAGACACAAAGACACAGAGATAACAAGACCATGCCAAAGGCATGGCTCACAGCGTCAGGATGTGGCACGCAATAACCGGTCCATGGTTTTTTCGTATTCTTGCTCGTGAGCGAGGGTCACATGCGATTGCCTTGCCCTCTCCAAAAACACCCTTGACATCCCCCCGCAGACGGGGATATGGTCAGTATTCAATAGCCCCGTTTGATATAATAAACAACGTTCATAAGCCTGAGCAAAACCGTATGCCGCCCGCCTGACCGGGGAGGCCCGTTTTGTTTTGGTCCCTGTTCACACCCTGACGCTTGCACAGGAAAGGAGGGCCGTCTGATGCGACTCCTCTGCTTTGTCTGACCGTTTTGCACCGGCTCGCCCCGACATCGGGGCATATCACCATCATCTTTCAACCAACACAGAGGGAAACCATGAAAACACACACATGCAACATTTTATTGGCCGGACTCATTGCGGGGACAATGCTGGCACTGGCCGGGTGCGGCGCCGGGGCTCTGATGAGCGTCGACCAGCTGCCCGATGCGGACCGGGACGACATCGTCAATCTGGGCGATTCGATTTTTGCCCTGTCGGGCGATATCTATTCCGAACTGGAAGCCAAATCCGATGAAACCTGGCGGCACTACGCCATTTCCGGCGCCCAGATGGTCGGAGGAATTCTGGCCGATCCCGTTCCCGACCAGTATGCCGACGCCCGCAGTGACAACCCCGACATCCGCGTCATCTACATGGACGGCGGCGGCAACGACATTCTGATTCCGGCCATCGCCTTCGACCCCTACGGCTGCAAGAACTGCAACTACTGGTGGTGCGGCGATCTGTCCCGGAGCTGCAAGGATCTGATCGACGATATCTACGTGGCCACCGTGGACCTCCTGAACGACATGGACGACGACGGCGTCGAACAGGTGGTCTTTATGGGATACTACCATTTGAAATGGGGTCTTTTCGGTGATCTGAGAAAACTCGACGATGCCGTGGACTACGGCGACAAACGCCTGCGGGACGCCTGCATCAACAGCACGGTCAACGCCGTGTTCGTGGACCCGAGAAACGCCTTCGAAGGGAAGGAGGGGTCCTACATCATCGCCGACGGCATCCATCCCACGGCGGCCGGCTCGGCCGTTCTGGCCAATCTGCTGTGGAACGTGATCGATCGCTGATTTTAACAAAACCGGGGAGCGGAAACGCTCCCCGGATCGGATGTCTGCCCATGAAACTGAAACCTGTCATTCTGACGGCGGGCGTGCTGATTGCGGCCGGCGTGACCCTTGTGGCCGTCAGGCTGTGGCTGCGTCCGGCCGACGGCCCCGCCGATGCCCGTCCGGCGGCCGTCGTTTCCTCACGGGGAGACGAAACGCCGTTGCCGTCCCCGGCCGACGGCCCCGGTTCCGAAACGGCGCAAAAAAACGCCGGGGCCGTCCCCCTGAACGAAACCGATCTGATCGACTGGGCCGTGACAAGCCTGAAAGCCGAATTTGCGGACACCATCAGCCGGACAAGCAGTCAGGCCGAACTGATCCGTCTGCGCCTGTTCCTGGCCGAACGGTATCCGAAAACCTGGTCCGTGATGCTGCGCACCATCCTCAGCCGGGCCTTTCCCGATCAGGTCGACGCCATTTTATCGACCCTTGACCGCATGGACGCTTACCAGGCCTGGCTGGAATCCCAAAAAACGGAACTGTCGCTGCTTGACCACGAAAAGGTGATGGAACGGCTCTGGGCCAAACGGCGGGAACTGTTCGGACCGGAGGCCGACGCCGTCTGGGCCGAAGAAACACAAACCGAAGCCATCCACGATGTGCTGGATATCGTGGCCGACGCCTACGACACCACCCTGGACGAGAAACTCGACCTGTACGTCCAGGCCATCGCGACGTCCACGGAAGATCCCCTGCCCGGCTTTCTCGCCAACCGGAAAATCTACCTGACCCGGGCCTTTCTGAGGCTGGATTCGGTTCAGGACAACCTCAAGGCCCTCTCCGATGCGGACCGGGAACAGCACATCCGGGACGTGCGCCGGACCCTGGGCTTCAGCGAGGAGGAACTCGACCGCCTGGCCCGGACCGATGCGAAAAACGAGCAGCGCTGGCAGCAGGGTTACCGCTACATGGACGAGCGGGCGGCGCTGCTTTCCACCGTACCGGAACACGAACAGGAAGAGGCGCTTGCCGCGCTGCGCGAAAAGCATTTCGACACCAAGGCACGGACCATTGCCGCCGAAGAATCCCAAGGCTTCTACCGGTTCACCCGGCCCCGTATTTACGGCTGCAATTGACAAGCGGCGAAACATCGTTTAGGTTCGGATCATACGTTTGCCTACCTTAAACATGAGGATCTCGTAAAACGTCACGAAAGACGGCTTCGGAAAACGTTCGAGATCAAGGCTTGCGAATCCCGAGGAATGAGGCGTACTGAAGGTACGCCTCAGTGACGAGGGATGAAGCGTAACGCTTAAGATCGGACCTTTTACGAAGCCGTCAAACCCACGGAGCCTTTGATGAAAACCCTGCTTGCCGACCCGAACCGTTTCGTCACCACCGTGGAGGTCGTCCCCCCCGGCGGACCGGATGCGGCCCCCCTGCTCGACCAACTGTCGTCCCTGTCCGGCCTGGCCTTTGACGGGTTCAGCGTGGCCACCAATCCCGTGGCCAAATCCCGCATGAGCGCCATGGCCACCTGTCACCTGATCCGGACCCGGGTGGGCCGACCGGCCATTCTCCACGCAACCGTCCGCGACCACAACCGCATCGCGGTCCAGGGCGAGCTCTGGGGAGCCCGGGCACTGGGACTCGACACGGTGATGGCGGCCACCGGCGACCGCATTGCCCTTCACGACCGGGGCCTGGTGTCCCATGTGGGGGATGTGGATGTGTTTGATCTGATTGCCATGGCCCGTGAGGCGGGCCTTTACACCGGGGTGGTCTTCGATGCCAAGCCCGAGGTCAAAGGCGGCTTCGAGAGGGCCGTCCGGCGTCTTGAGGAAAAGGTCCGGGCCGGAGCACAGTTTGCAGTGACCCAGCCGGTCTACGACGAGGAAGGCGCCGCCGCCATTGCCGATGCCGTCACACCCATGGGCCTGCCGGTGATTCTGGGCATTCTCCCCTTGCGGACCTTCCGTCACGCCGAATTTCTTCACACCAGGGTCTCGGGCATCGCCGTGCCCGAATCCCTGCGCCGCCGCATGGAAACCGCCAAAGATCCGGTGGCCGAAGGCGTGAAAAACGCCCGGGACATGCTGGCCATCGCCCGAGATCGTTTCAAGGGGGCCTGCGTAATGCCCCCCTTCGATCATTTCGAGGTCCTGGCTCCCATTCTGGCCTGATACCAGGCCAAAGCCCCACGGCCGGCGGCCCGGCCCAGGGCGAAACAGGCGGTGAGCAGATACCCGCCGGTGGGCGCCTCCCAGTCCAGCATTTCCCCGGCACAGAACACCCCGGGCAGACGGCGGATCATCAGGTGCTCATCCAGCTGGTCGAACGGCAGCCCCCCGGCGCTGCTGATGGCTTCGGACAGGGGCCGGGGGGCCGTCAGGGTCAGGGGCAAGGCCTTGATGACCGAGGTAAGACGCGCCGGATCGGCCATCTGTTGCGGCGACAGAACCTCCCGGATCAAACCGGCCTTCACCTCCCGGATACCGGTTTTCCGTTCCAGATGGCCGGCCAGGGACCGGGCCCCCCGGGGCTGGGCCAGCCGGGCCGCAAGGTGTTCCACGGTCCGATCCGGACAAAGATCCAGATGAACCGTCACCGTTCCCCGGGCCGCGACGGCCTCCCGCAAAGGCGCCGACAGGCCGTAGATCAAACCGCCTTCGAGGCCGGTCTTTGTCACCAGAAGCTCCCCCTTCCGCGCCACCTTCCGTCCGCCCGAATCGGTTATGGTCAGCACCACCGGCTTGATGGGCCGGCCGCTGAACCGCTGGCGAAAGTGATCGGACCAGGTCACGTCGAAGCCGCAATTGGCGGGTTTGAAGGGGTTGACGGAGACGCCGCGATGCGCCAGAACCTCCGCCCAGAGGCCGGTGGACCCCAGCCGGGGCCGGGCGGCCCCGCCCATCGCCAGCACCACCAGATCCGCACGGGCCGTTCGACGGCCCCGGGGGGTCTCGAAAACAAGGCTCTGATCGGAATCCCAGCCTCGCCAGACATGGCGACAGCACAAAGAAAGGCCCTGGCCTGTCAGACGGTCCAGCCAGGCGCGAAGAATGGGCGTTGCGCCCATGATGACGGGAAACACCCGGCGGGCATTGCCCTCGAAGGACTCAAACCCCAGGCGGCTCATCCACCGCCGCAGATCATCGGGACCGAAGGCTGAAAGAATGGGTCCGAGCCGAGAGCCCGCGCTGCCGTAAGCGGCAATGAGGGCGTCGTGATGGTCGTTTCGCGTATAATTCAGTCCGCCCCTGCCCGCCACCAGAAACTTAAGGCCCGGCCGGGGCATGGCCTCATAAAGCGTCACGTCCAGGCCGCCCTCGAGCAGCACCTCGGCGGCCATCAGCCCCGCAGGGCCTGCGCCGATCACGGCGGCCGTGCCTCCCATCGCCGCGCCTCCCATCAGAACAGAGACAATTGAACGGGTTTCGGGGCCTGCTCCATGCGGGCAAACACCGGAACCTCGTAGCGAAGACGCTTGCGGTCGATGTCCGTGAGAAAGGGCGACCGGGTGGTCGTTTCAATCCGTCCGAACCGGCTGCGCTTTCGGGCAAAGGACAAAAACAGCAGGTCCCGGGCCCGGGTCATGGCCACGTAGAACAGGCGGCGCTCCTCGTCCGGATCACCGGCCATGCCGCTCTTCCGGAAGGGGATGAGCCCCTCTTCACACCCGGCGATGAACACCACTTTGAATTCAAGGCCTTTGGACGCATGCATGGTCATGATCGACACCTTTTCGGCCCGGAGGTCAACCAGATCCCCGTCCTGGGCCAGCCTCAGGGTGTCAAGGTAGTCGCCCAGATCATTTCCGAAATGATCGGACATGGCCAACAGATGGTCAAAGGCATCCCGGTCGTCACCGGAAACCGCGGCGGATAGACCGGGAAGGCGGCCCAGAATCTCGAGGCGTTCCCGAACCGGCACAGCCGGGTCGGCAAGCCCCGCCGCGATCAGAGGGTCCACGGAGGAAAAACCCTCGGGAACCAGACGGGAAAGGGTTCGAATCTCCTGATCGGAACAGGCCCGCCCCCCAAGGTGTTTCAATCCGGCCAGAAGACCGATGACCGACGGCCGGGTCAGCAGATCGTCCCGGCTGACGTGACGACAGGGAATGCCGCCCCTGCCCAGGGCCTCGGCGATGATGCGCCCCTGGGCCCCCGTGCGGGTCAGCACGGCAAAATCCGAAAACCCCAGATTCAGATCCCCCGGAAGAATGTCCGTCTGAAAATCCATGGAATGGAATCCCGTGCCCCCCATCAGCTGCTCGATGCATTTGCCGATGGCCGTACCTTCGGCCTTTTCACTGGGATTTTCGAGAACCGTGATGGTGCGGACGCCCTCCCGGCCGGAATGCACCGGCGTCCGGGGAAGGGCCCCGTGGTCTCCGCCCCGGGATATCATCTCAAACGCGCCCTCCAGAATGGTTTCCGTGGACCGGTAGTTCCGGGTCAGCCGGACCGTTTCCGCGCCGGGAAAATCGTCCTGAAAACGCAAAAAATACCCCGCATCCGAGCCCCGGAACCCGTAGATGGCCTGGTCCGGATCGCCGATGACGGTGATGTGCCCGTCCGGGGGGCAAAGGGCCCGGACCAGCCGGTACTGGGCATGGTTCAGATCCTGATATTCATCGACGAACACATGGGTGAAGCGCCTCCGGCACTGTTCGCGAAGATCGGCATCGGACTCCAGCCGCCGGACCGTGTCGCACAAAAGATCATCGTAATCCCGAAGAAGGTCCCGGGAAAGACGGTCCTGGTAGTCCCGGAAGAGTTCCCGGACCGCGTCCGGATCCGCTCCGGCCTCATCGTCCGACACATCGTCCGGTCCCAGGACGGCCTGTTTGGCCCGTTCGATCACACTCAGAAGGCGGGCGGCGCCAATCCCCGTCCCCGGACGGCGGTCCAGAACCTCTCGAATCAGAGTCATTCGATCGGTCTCATCGACGATGGACACGACCGGCTCATCCCTGTGCCATTCGGACAGCAGGGCGTGACCCAGGGCGTGGAAGGTCGTGGCCAGGGGAAGGGGGCCCTCGATGCGGGCCGACAGGCGTTCTTCCATCTCCCGGGCCGCCCGGACCGTGAAGGTGATGGCCAGAACCTGCCGGGGATCGACGTTCTGATGCTCGATCAGCCGGCCGATTTTCCGGATCAGGGTATGGGTCTTTCCGGTACCGGGACCGGCCACCACCAGAAGGGGGCCGCCGGGATGGGTCACCACCCGGCGCTGATGGTCGTTGAGCGATTCGGGGTCCTTTTCCGCCTCGGCTTTACCGGATTCGGCTTTGGGCACATGGCCCTGATGCTTGCGGCTGCCCGCCGGGAAAAAACCGCCGGGATCTTCGGAGCCCAGGAAGGAGAACATCATGGTCTGTCCCATCAGCTCCTCCCGTTCATCGTCGGTGAAAATCCGGATCCGTCCGTATTCTCCGTCGTAACCCGGCTGAATGTTCAACCGGGTGCTGCGGATCCGCTCGATGGCCTCGGCCAGCAGCGGGATGCCCGCCTGCCGGATGTCGGACACGGACAGATCCCGGAGAATCACAAGCTCCGGCCCCAGGATCTCCACGGCCCGGGCCAGGGCCTGGCCGACCTTTTTGGTCTGAACCCCGCAGCCGAGAATCTCCGCCATCACCTCATTGAGCGGGATGATACTGTGATAGGGATGGGTCACCGCCGGGCGCTCGCCTTCCTTTCGATCCGCCAGCTCAAGGATCCGGTAGTTGACGCCCAGGGTCAGGGGTTTGCCGCAGGAAGGACAGATCCCCCGCCGCCGCACCGACTCCTCGGGACTGAGGCGCACCTGACACTGGCGGTGTCCGTCGTGGTGATATTTGCCTTCTTCGGGGAAAAATTCCAGGGTGCCGAGAAAACGGTCGGGGCCACCGCTCTTGAGGGCGCTGACGATGGCCGGATAGCTCATGTCCGTATCGAACAGGTTGGCCTCCCGGCCCAGCTTGGCCGGGGAATGGGCGTCGGAATTGGACACCAGGGTCAGATGATCCAGAAAGGACACCCGCCAGTTCATGGACGGGTCCGAGGACAGGCCGGTTTCCACGGCGAAAATCTCGCCGGTGAGATCTTCGAAGCATTCGGAAAGGCTGTCGAAACCGGACCGTGATCCCAGAAGGGAAAACCAGGGGGTCCAGATGTGGGCGGGGATCAAAAAAGACCGCTGATCATTTTCAAGGAGGATTTCCAGAAGGTTCCGGGCGTCCAGGCCCAGGATGGGCCGGCCGTCCGAACGGATGTTGCCGATCACGTCCAGCTTCGCGTTGAAACGCCCGGCGCTGTCGAAATCCGGGAAGTACACCAGGTTGTGGTTTTTCCGGGTCTTGCCGTTCTTTTTGTAAATCGAGCTGATTTCCGATTCCAGCATAAAACGGACCGGGCCAGCGCAGGACGGCGGCACCAGACGGTCGCAGGCGGCCTCAAGGTCCGGCCTCAGGCGAAACAGCCCCTCCTCGTCGGGCACCAGCTTGTCCTTCAGTTCGGCAAACCAGGCCGGATGGGTGCTGTCCCCCGTGCCCACCACCTGGATGCCCTTTTTCCGGGCTTCCACATACAGATGTTCCAGGTCCAGATTCCCCGCCGTGGCCCGGGAATACTTGGAGTGGATGTGAAGATCCGCGATAAATTTCATGGCTGCTATCCTTCAAGGCCCACCCGCCGCCCCGGGTGTTCATGTGAGTGTTCGATTGACCCTGGTGTTTTAATGTGAAGTCCGCATTAAAGTCAACCCATGGAACTCCCCAGGGCAATCAGATGCAACATTCGTTCACGTGCATGTTCACGTTCACGAGCACGGCAGGCCGGACCATCTAACCTGTATCGTCTTATCTGTATCCAAGATCATGATAGAAAAGAGCTCTGGCTCTTTTTTTTCGTGCTCTTCGTGACCTTCGTGGTTAAATCATTCAACCACCCGGTCGCTGCGCTCCCTGAAGCACACGAAGAGCACGAAGAAAACATGATTTGTCAAAGCCTAACACCACCATTGAGAACCTGCTCGTGACACACGTCCCAAAGGAGGAAATACGATACATGTGAGTCCCCCGTCGAAAATCCCAACCCGTGATTGCCCTCGTAAAAATGGGGTGCTATAATCGGCAGGTTGTGTCAACAGGCGATCACGTCCGCCCATCGGACCGGTGGCCGCCGTCAACAGGTGAGGGGATAATGATAAGGATCGATGTCAGACGATTGACGGCGCGTACCGCCGGCCCCCTTTTTTTCGGGGTGATGCTAATGGTCTTGGCGTGCCCCGGCCTCGGCCAGACCGGCCCCGAACCGACGGCGAGCCCCCCCCTGCCGTCGACCGTTTGCCCGACGGGCTTCCGGATCATCGATCACCCGCTGCTGCCCCCGCTTGCCGTCCTCTTTGTTCTGCTGCTTGCCGGGTCGATCCTGATCATTCGAAAACTGATCACACAGCGGCGCGCCCTCGAAGAAATCAACCGCCTGCTCGACGACCGGATCGAGAAAAAAAATCTGGCCATGAAGGATCTCAACGACCAGCTGCGCACGGTGCTCGACACCATGCCCAACCCCGTCTATTTCAAAGACAAGGACGGGGTGTACCGGGGCTGCAACCGGGCCTTTGCCCAACTGGTTCTCGGCATGACCGACCAGCAGATTCCAGGGGCCACGTTCAAGGACATGGAGGGGATCGTACCCGACGATCTGATCGCGGAATACATGGCCAGGGATTCGGAGCTGTTCGACCGTCCAGGCATCCAGGTGTACGAAGGTCAGGTGCCCTGCCCCGACGGAACCCGGAGGGATTTTCTGTTCAACCGGGCCCCCGTCATCGACGATCAGGGCCGGGTGACCGGTGTGGTGGGGGTCATGGTCGACATCACCCGGCGCAAGGCCGCCGACCGGGAACGGGAACAGTTGATCGAGGAACTCAAAAAGGCCAACGACAAGCTTGAGCGCCTGTCCATCACCGACGCCCTCACGGGCCTCTGCAACCGGGGCCACATCAACCGGCGGCTCGACGAGGAAATCCGCAAAGCCGGCCGTTACGGCACCACGTTTTCACTGATCATGTTCGACCTGGATCATTTCAAGCAGATCAACGACAACCACGGCCACCATGTGGGGGATCTGGTCTTGCAGACCGTGGCCCGGGTGCTGCGGGAAAACATCCGGGACATTGATCTGGCCGGACGTTTCGGGGGCGAGGAATTCATTCTGCTGCTGCCGAGCACGGACCTTCCGGGCGCCCGTCTGATCGCCGAGCGCATCCGCCGGAGCATCGCCGAGATCACGTGGGCAAACCTCGACCCCATCACCATGAGCGGCGGGGTCGCCGAATACCGCGGGGAAACGGCCATGGACCTGTTCAAGAAAGTCGACGGCCTGCTTTACGCCGCCAAGTCCTGCGGCCGGAACCGCATTGAACCGGCACCTGACGGGTGCGTCACAGGTGCATGAACTCGATGTCGGCGCTCAGCATCTCGGCCAGGTTCAGATCCTCGGCCATATCCAGCAGTTTGTCCATCTTGGCGTTGATCACCTGCTGGTCGTTGCCCACCATGGTCACCCCGATCTCGGCTTTTTGGTACACATCATTGAAGTCTGTTTCAGCCACCGAGGCGTTGAAGGCGTTTCGAAGCCGGGTGATGACGGCGGTGACGACTTTCCGTTTCTCCTTGAGGGAACGGCAGCCGTGAATGCGCCATTCGATGCGTGCGATACCGATCACCATGAGCGCCCCCCTTTCAATCGTTTCGATTCTTCTTCTCGGAAATCAGGCGATTCAACTCAATGATCTTATTCGGGTCGGCATCGATGCGGGGAAACAGCTCGAGCATTTCATTCCGGGCATGGTGCCGGATCAGAATCATGAAGGAATCGATTTTGCCGTGGGAAACCTGATCCATGGTCCGCCGGTTCACGACCAGGGATTCAAGATGGGCGATCAAAGGTGTCAACTGCCGCAAGATGGCGTTGTGATCCGCTTTCAATGTCTCCACCAGCGCATAAAGCTCCTTGGGACAATCCCCCGACACGGCCGCCTGAAAAAGAATCCGTTCCTCGAAGTCAAAATGGGCGTCCAGATCCTTCTGCATGTTCTGGAACAGGATGAGAAGGCTCTGAACCGTATCGCCCTGATGCCTTTTCTCGAGCATGTTTCGGCAGACCGCCACATAATCGTTGATAATCCGGTGTTCTTTTGACAAGGTCAAGACCACGTTCCGGATACCCGACAGGGGTTCGCGCAGGAGCGCTCGGCGCTGCCCCGTTTCCGCATTGAAACGGCTCAGAAAGGCCCCGATGTCGTCTTTCATCTGCTCCGACACATCCAGAAACTGCACCCCGATTTCGCTTCGGCGATTTCCTGTGCGCCGTGTGAACACCACCCGGGTTTTGAGTGTAAACAGTCGATCGTCGAAGGCCATCTCCAGCAACACAATCGCCGCCTCATCATCGATCAGATCCTCGATGCCGATCAAAGCTCCGCCCATGCTGACGTTCAGGGTCTTTCCAAGGCCCTCGCCAACAAGATTTCCCGTTCCATCGACGACCGTGAAATGAACCAGATGAACATTCTTGAATCTCAGGAACTGTCGTTTCAGGCTCGAAGCCTTTAACGGGTCTTCCGTCATGAAAACAGCACCCCCGCGTAGCCGACCAGACTGTCGTCGGGCCGCTTGTCGTAACTGGTCGTGTAGCCGGCCAGGTCGCCATGCTCGGCCCCCATGGCCCGGGCGGCGGCCACAGCGGCCACCACGGCCCCCGGGCAGCAGGCGTTGTAGGCGGTCAGGGCTTCGTTGAGGATCCCCTGTTCATCCATGGCCAGCATCCGGTCAATCATGCGGCGGTCGTTTTCCTGTTTGACCCAGTCCACCGCTTGCGCCCCCCGTCCGGCCGGGGAATAACCGTAATTCGGTCCGTAATGGGTCAGGTCCGTGGAGCCGATCACCCGCAGGGAAAGCCCCATGGCCCGGGCCATCCGAACCGTTTCCCGGCCAATGGTCGCCGACAGGGGGGCGGGAGGGGCTCCCACGGGGACAATGGGCACGTCGGGAAAAAAATACCGGATAAAGGGAAACTGAAGTTCCCGGGTGTTTTCGGGCCGGGCAGAGGACGTGCCTTCGATGGACAGGTTCAGCGTGTCGGCCAGGGACAGGGCAAAAGGTTCGTGGATGGCGATGGGGCCGAAGGGGGTTTCCAAGCCGCCCTTGACCATCACCGTGGCCGAATCACGGGGGCCCAGATGCTTGCCGAACAGGACGATGACGTCGGGGACACCTCCGGACCGGAGGGTGTGAATCACCCGACAGGCAAGGGCTCCGGAAAAAAACCAGCCTGCATGGGGCACAATACCGGCCCGATACGCCTTCTCCGGCAGCGGCCTTATCGATGTATCGTCAAGAAACTCAAGGATTTCCTTTTCGCAGGCCGGGGCGGTGGCCGGATACCAGCTCCCGGCGAAATCGGCGCGCTTCATGTCCATACGCCTCACCTCATATGGGGGTTAATGGCCTTCATAATATCGAAAGACCGGGGATTCCCGGAAGATATGACCCCCATCATGCCACAAAAATCCAGGAATGCAAATCACAATGTCCGGCCGCAGACGGCCTGGGCCGCAATCCGCCCTGTCAAAACACAGCTGCCCAGGAAGGTGCCTTCCAGAGAGCCCTGGCCGTGGATGCCGCCGCCGCCGAATCCGGCCGTTTCGCCCACGGCGAACAGCCCGGGAACAGGATCGCCGTTTTTGGTGAGCACCCGGCAGGACAGATCGGTCTGGGCCCCGCCCAGACTTTTCCGGCTGAGGATAAACTGGCGGATGGCGATCAGGGGCCGGGCCCTGGGATCATCGATCATCTGGAATTTGCACATGCGGATCTTATCCCCCCGGTAGGTGCGAAAGTTGGCGATGCGCCTCAGCTGATCGTCGTTGTGATAGGCGGGCCCCCGCCTTATGTGGTCGTCGTAGGCCCTTATGTCCGCCTTGAAGGCCTCGGCGTCGACCATGTATTCGTTGTCCATGCTGTTCATGCGCCGCACCAGGTCGTCCAGGTTGTCGGCCGTGACGATATCGGCCGATTCGCCGATCAGGCGATTGACCAGCTCGGTGTTGCCGAAGAGCACGTCCTTGACCAGCTTCACCTTGTTTTTATACCGGAAGGCCTTCATGTGTTCGCTGCCGGACACCGCCAGCTCCTTGATTGCGATTTTCCAGTTCATCACATGCCAGGAGTACTGGCCGGGCTGTCGGAGAATCTGTTCGACCAGATAGCGGGTGTCCGTGTAGCCCACAAGGGGCAGGGGCCCCATGATCCTCCGGCCCAGAGCATTCATCCACAGAGCCGACCGGGGGGGGACCAGACTTAAGCCCTTGTTGGGCATGGCGGCCTTGGGGTAGGCGATCCCCGCCGCGTAATGCCACTGTTTGTCCAGATGGGTGATGTTGCCGCCGAGGCCCTCGATGCAGTCATGGATCAAGCCGTCGGCGTAAGGATGGGACCCGTTGAGAAGGGTGGACGGCGGGCTGCCCCAGGGTTTGTACCAGTGCCTGCGGACCCGGGACAGATCACCGCCGCACATGCCGCCGGCCGCCGCCACCACGGCCCCGGCCGTGGCCCGGAAGGTGTCTTTTGTGCCTTCGAGGGTGCCGTGACACCCGGTGACCCGGCCGTCTGTCATATCCAGGCCGCTGACCCGATGCCCGAAACAGAGCTTCAGATTTTTGCGGTTGGGATGGGCCGCAAGGTCCCGTTCGACGGCCTCGATAATGCCGTAGCCCGTGCCCCAGGCGATGTGCCAGCGGGGCACCGAATTGCCGGGGCAGTACAGCCCCCGCTCGGGCCAGTTGACCACGGGAAGGAAACGGATTTTGCGACGGTCCAGCCAGTCGTGAATCAGATCCCGGGACCGGTTTACGTACAATTCGGCCCATCGTTTGGGCCAGTGGGCGTCCCGATCGAACCGGGCGTAGCTGTGCCAGTCGGCAAGGGCCAGCTCCGGCGAGTCCTTGATGCCGCTTTTTCGTTGAAGGGGGGTGTCGACCATCATGATTCCCCCGAAAGAATCCTTGGCCAGACCGCCGAATTTGTCCGGGGTGTCCCGGTCGAGAATCACCACCTGCTTGCCGAGGTCCAGCAGTTCAAACGCCGTAACCATCCCTGCAAGTCCTCCGCCGATAACCACCACGTCCGCTGTGTACTGTCTGCCGGTGTCTGACATCTGGCTCTCCTTTTTGGTTGGCGAGGTTGATAAAAACAAACTGATCGGTATGTTTTTTTGACCATCCAATCAGGTTCATCGAATGAAGTCAAGAATTTTGTATGGTTCAGGGCAGTTGCCCTAAGGTCACTTTGAGGGAGCCGTATCGGGGGCCTCGAGGAGCCGGAGCAGCACAGCCGTCCAGCTGTCCCGCATCTCCCGATAGTGGTCGGGTCGATCCAGGGAAACCGATTGGAAGGCAAGTCCCCGGAGCAGGTAAAGCGACAGGTTCATCACGGTGCGGGCCGACAGCCCCGGGCGGGACAGGTGGGACAGCCGGGTCTCCCAGATCCTGTCCATCTCGTCGAAAAAATGCCGGATCACCGGCGCAAGGCGGTCTGAAAGTTCGGCATCGGTCCGGCAGGCCACGTTGAACTCCACCCAGACGTCCCGATAACGGCCCTGATAAAAACGATCCCAGATCATCTCGAGCAGGTCGGCCGGCCCGGCGGTCTGTTCGGACAGTTCCCCGGCGATCCGCCCGGCCCGGTCCAGGGCCGTGGACAGCAGGTACTCCGAAGCGGCGGCCACCAGATCGTTCTTGCTCTGGAAATGGTGACGCCAGGCCCCCCGGGAAACCGCGGCCCTGTCCAGAATCCGGGACAGGGACGCTCCGTGAAACCCGTACATCTGAAGGCAGTCGAGGGTGGCCTCGATCAGGCGCTGTCGCATCAACTGACTTTTTTCCTTCTGGGAGAGGCGCACTCCGGTGTCGGATGGTTTCATGCCGTCGATAATCCTTTGCTGAACGTGATGACGCAGCCGCCGTCATGGCCGGTCTGTGGCGACCGGCCGCCCGGTTCCCCGATCCGGACGTGACCATCACCAGCCATAACACAGTTTACCCTTTGAAATCACCCTTTTTTCATGATGATGGCCGGGCCGCGCCGCATGATTCGACATAACGTATTTTTTTATTGCCATATTATTTTGTTTGATATATCTAACATACGTCGCCTCACGGTCCTGTCCCTCGTCCGAAAGACCTCGGATGCACGAGGCCGGACCGCCCGGCACGACCCATTGACCCCGATCCGATCATCGGATCATCACATTCATAAGGAGACACCCCATGATCATGAGCCTCGTTGAGCCAACGGCATCCGGTTCTCCCGGCATCATAGCTCCCCTGTGGGAGCTGTTCCCCAATTTCCGCTGCCCGGTGATCGGCGCCTGCCTGACGGTGGGCGAACAGGCGGCAATTCTGAAAAAAAGCGGTCATGACCCCCGGACCTTAACCGATTATCAGATCCACCACACCCTGATGGAAGCTCTGGATTCGGACAATCCGACATCGCGCCGGGCGGACCGGTTCATCCGTCACAAACACCGCAGGGCCATCGCCCGGTACGGGGTCCTGGGTCCCGCAGAGCTGGAAAACGCCTGGGCCCCGGCCTGCGCTTCCGGCGAAATCGAGGGCCTTTTTTTCACGATCTGCGCCCGGAGCGACGTGGGGCAGTCCCTGAAGGTCAAGGCCTTCGGTGATCTCCACATGCTCTGCCACACCAACATGACCGACATCCTCCGGGCTCGCCGAAAAATCGATGATCAGATTCATGTGAACCGCCGCCTGGCCGCCCTGCTGAACCGGGAGAAAAAGAAATGCGGGGATGTGACCCGTCAGTTGAGGCAGGCCCGGAAGGACTTGGACGATCAAGCCCGGCGGCAGAACCGGCCCGCTCCACCCCCGCACCCGAAATACCCGGCGCCCGATTACCGGGACGACGCGCTGAAAATACTCAAGGCCGATCTGGCCCGGGCCGAGGAGGAAAAACGGCACCTGGAGCGTCAAAAACGCACACTGGAAATCCGGTCTTTCGAACTGGAATCGGACAACCGGCTGCTCAGCGAGGAGGTCCGCCGTCTGATCTGCCCCCGGGCCGACGATTCCAAAACGCCCGGGGATGAGCCGGCCTGCTGCCGGGACTGCACGCACTGTCCGCGCCGGGTTCTGATGGTGGGGGGCATCACCAAGCTTGAACCCTTCTACCGGAATCTGGTCGAAGCCTCCGGCCATGAGTTCATCTACCACGACGGCTACATGAAAAGCGGCACACGAAAAATCGACGACATGGTGGCCCAGGCCGACCTGGTCCTCTGCCCGGTCAACTGCAACAGCCACAATGCCTGCCGGACGATCAAGCGTCTTTGCAAAAAATACGACACGAACTGCAAAATGCTTCCGGGATCGAGTCTGAGCATGATCACCAAAGCCCTGACCGACCGGATTCCGGCGGATCTGACCTCTGCCAACTGAGCAATTGCACTCAAGGCGGCGCTGTGCTAAAAAGCGGCATGATCACACAATCGCCATAAAAAGGGACGGATATGGGACACACGACGCTCAGTAAAAAGGATCGGGACGAACGGCAGGCGGCATACAAAAGCCTGCCCCCCAGCTTGCGCAACAGCCTGACCGAGGAGGAGAAAGAACTGTTTCTCGCCGGCGAGGTCTGGCCGGAAAGTCTCTGCGACAAGCTCAGCGAATTCATCGTCAAAAGCGACGAAGACTGATTCGGCACGGGACCCTTCAGCCATGGACACACGGGACACACTGCTCGATATCCTTCGCAGCCGGGCCGGAGACTATGTATCCGGCGAAGATCTGAGCCGGACGCTTCACATCAGCCGGGCCGCCGTATCCAAGCATGTGGCGGTGCTCAAGCAGAAAGGCTACGCCATCAGCGCATCGCCGGGCAAGGGGTATCTGTTCGCCGGCACGCCTGACCTCCTGCTGCCCGGTGAGATCCGCCACCGTCTCACCACCCGGACCTTCGGCAGAACAACAATCGATTACCACCCGGTTATCGGCTCCACCAACGACCAGGCCAAGGTCCTGGCCGCCCGGGGGGCCGGGGAAGGCACCCTGATCATCGCCGAGCAGCAGACCGAAGGCCGGGGCCGCAAAGGCCGAAGCTGGCTGTCCCCGACCGGCGAGGGTATCTGCCTGTCCATGGTTTTGCGTCCCCGCATGAGCCCCGCTGCGGCCTCCCGCCTGACCCTGATGACCGCCGTGGCCGTGGCCGAAGCCCTGATCGAACTCACCGGCCTGCCGGTGAACATCAAATGGCCCAACGATCTGCTCATTGACGGGAAAAAGCTGGCGGGCATCCTCACCGAAATGACCATGGAAATGGATCAGGTGGATGTGGTGGTGGTGGGCCTGGGGCTAAACGTCAACAGCCCGGTGGACCATTTCGCCCCGGAGATCCGGCGGCTCGCCACCTCCCTGTTGATCGAAAGCGGCAGACGCTGGAGCAGGCCGGACCTCGTCGCCGGGATTCTGGCCCATGTCGAAGCGGCCTACGACCAGATCCAGAACCAGGGGTTTCCCGACCTGATGACACGGTGGAAAGCCTTGTCCGACCTGATCGGACGCACGGTGACCGTATATCTGCTCGACGCCGCACTCAGGGGCCGGGTCACGGACGTGGACGACGAGGGGGTCTTGATTCTTCAGGATCGTGACGGCCGGATTCACCGGGTGATTTCCGGGGATGTCGTGCCGGACGGCGCGCACGAACCACGGACAGGCGCGGACTGACACGGTCTTGTCCTTCGGAGCGGTGTTCACGACCGTCCGTGTGTGTCCGTGCATGTCCGTGTCAGTCCGTGGTCCGTGCCCTTCGCCTTACCTTGACCCAACCCCGTTCACCGTGATAGTATAATCCCGTTTTTTCATCTTTTCCAGCCGTTCACGTTCACATCCGGCCCGTTTGAGGATTTCGCCATGGATCTTGCGTCACTCACCGGAATCATTTCCGGCCTTCTGCTGATTTTCAGCGCCATCTATCTGGGGGGGGACATTCATAATTTCATGAATGTCCCCGGTCTGATGATCGTGTTCGGCGGCACCATCGCCACCACCCTGATCACCTTCGCCTTCAAGGATGTGGTGGCCGCCTTCAAGGCCGCCTATTTCGTCTTTTCCAAGGACAAGGAAGACCCCAACAAAATCCTGGCCACCATGCTCAAGCTCTGCCATATCAGCCGACGGCAGGGCATCCTCGAGCTGAGCAATGTGAAAACCGATTCGCTGTTTTTGAAAAAGGCCTGCGGCCTGATCGCCGACGGGTCCGAGGAAGAGATGATAAGGGCCTCGCTCCAGACGGAAATCGAATCCCTGAAGATGCGCCATTTCATCGTTCAGGACGTGTTCCGGAAAATGGGTACCTACGCCCCGGCCTTCGGCATGCTGGGAACCCTCATCGGTCTGGTCCAGATGCTCAGCACCTTGAACGACCCCACCACCATCGGACCGGCCATGGCCGTGGCCCTGCTCACCACCTTCTACGGCTCGCTGGCCTCGACCCTGGTTTTCCTGCCCATCGCCGGCAAGCTGAAATCCCGGACCGTCATGGAGGTGATCAATCTGGAAATCATGCTCGAAGGTTCGATCTCGGTCCTTGAAAGCAACAACCCGATGATCGTCTACGAGAAGCTGTCATCCTTCATTCCGGCCCACAGCCGGGTGCCCCTGCACAAGATGGTGATCAAATGATGAAAGAGGCCCCGATCACGGAATCGTTGACCGACGAAGACGGCGTCGCCGACTGGCTGGTGACCTTCGCCGATCTGATGACCCTTCTTTTGGTCTTTTTCGTGCTCCTGTTCTCGCTGTCGACCTTCAACGTGGAGAAATACAAAGAAATCCTCGAATCGATAAGGGTCAATCCCGGCACCGGCGAGCCCACGTCGACCCTCCTGGAATTCATCGAAATCCCCGACATCATGCAGACGGAACTGACCATCGAACAGCTGACGGGCCTCAAGCCCAAACCGGAAAAAACGCCGCCCGGCCAGACCGAGAACACCGAGGACATCCTCGAGGACATCAACCAGTACATCACCCAGAAACATCTGGGCGACTTCGTGGTGCTCGAGGTCCTCGACGGAAAGATCGTGATCCGCATCCGGGGCAAGGTGCTGTTTGCCACGGGATCGGCCCGCCTGAGTCCCACGGCCGAACCGATCCTCGACGAAGTGATCAGCATCCTCGGCGAATACAGCGAGTACAACATCAACATCAAGGGCCACACGGACAATGTGCCGATCTCGACGCCGATGTTTGAATCGAACTGGGAACTGTCGGCCATTCGGGCCACCGCCGTGCTGAAATACCTGATCAGGCAGGGCGTTTCGCCGAAACGGCTGACCGCCACCGGATTCGGAGACATGTTTCCCCTGGTTCCCAACACCTCGGAGCCCAACCGGGCCATCAACAGGAGGGTGGAATTTGTTCTGGAAAAAGAAAACATCTGAGACGCCGACCATCGATCTCGACAGCGACAACCGGCGCATGAGTTTCAGGCTGGATACCGACACGGACAACCCGATTTTCGGTCGCTTCGGTGAGCACCGGGTTCTGATGCGGAACATCAGCGCCGGGGGACTGTCCTTCGACTGGGACAGGGGGCGCGCCGGAGACCGTCAGTGTCTGGCCATGACCCTGCCCGGACGCAAGGGATTCGCTCTGGAAGCCCGGGCGGAAATCCTCCGGATCTCAGGTGAGAGTACCTGTCACTGCCGTTTTGTGGACCTTGATCCCACCCTTGAGGAACACATCCATCAGTATGTGCTCCACGCCCAGGTCTTCAGACTTCGCAGACAGCGTTGGCTGAGGCGCCGTCCCTCCGGTGAACCCGACGTGTCCGCCGATCAGGATCAGAACACCATGTGAAGGCCCAAAACCGGTCCGTGGGAAAGATTTCGTCGGTAGAACCGCACCTCGTCGTCATCGGAATCTCCGGGCAGTTCCCAGACGGGCCAGTGAACGGACAGGCCGTAACCCAGGGTGAGGTTCATCGTTCCGGTTTTGCGCACCCGCCTGTAGACCAGGCCCGCTTCGGGACTGACCTTGACATTGAACCGGATCAGCGACGATGAAAAGCGATGATCCAGATCCCGGCTCAGGGCGTCGATCACCCCGTCGGACACCGTACCCAGAGCCAGGCCGCCATAAAACCCCGCCGTCAGGTAGGGAACCAGATGCCCCCGACCGAAAACCGGCCCCTTGCCTGCAGCCAGGCTGTCGTAGCGCAGCGCCAGATTGACCGTACTCAGCTGAAAATCCTCATCAAACCGGATGGCCCGCAAGGCGGCGTCCGCGGCCCGACAGGAAACCAGGGTCGGATAGATCTCATGACTGACGTTCAGCCCCGCGTCCAGCCCCGGACGATACCGCAGCAGCCATTCCGCTTCGAGACTCCGGCTTTCAATGGTGTGTTCCAATCCGCCGAACACCGCCCCCGATTCCACCTCCACATAATCCACATGCACGACAAAGGGGCGCTTTTTCAGCTCGAAGGCCCAGCCGAGCCCCAGGGCGTCCGCCGCCTTGTCCCCGCCGGTCAGACGGCTGGTGGCTCCATAAACATAATCGTCGTCATCATGGACGGTCACGCGGGTGAATACCAGCGATTCGCTTTGGTACCGCACGGCCTCATCGGGGTTCAGGGTCCGGTTGAGGGCGTCGTAATCGGTGCTGTCGTAACCCGAATGGGGCCGGTAACACAGGGCGCCCACGGCCGCGGTCAGATAGGGTGCGGTCCGCCGGATCGCCGGAGGCTGGGGCGTCGCCACGGGTTCCGGCGACGCGACGGGCTCCTTCTCCGGTTCCGGCGCCGGTTTGGGAAGGGCCTGGTCGCTGAGCAGCCGGTCGACGGTGGCGGCGTCCAGGTCTCCGGTGACCGTGAGGGCGTGAACCATCTGAAAGGCCACCAGATCGGTCTGGGGGATGTCCCCCTTGCGTCCGGTCACCGGCCCCCGGTAATACCCGAGTTCCGCCAGCCGGGCTTGAGCCTTTCGGGTCTGCTCCTCCAGCTTCTTCCGTTCGAACTCCCGGGTGATCCGCTCTTCCTCCGATTTGAGAAGGGCGCAGGTGTTCGCATCCAGCCGACCGGTGAGCGTCAGGTCGTTATCGGCCTGAAAGGTCCGGACGGCTTTCCGGGTCGCCGGGCCCAGGCTGCCGTCCACAGCTTCGGGGAAATAATTCAAATGTTTGAGAATCATCTGGGCTTTCTGGACCGTCATCTCGGCCGCCGCGCAGGGCAGAGATCCCAGCGCCAGGAAAACCAGCAGGCCCATCATCGCTATCGCCTTGTTCATCGTCGTCCTTTCGTTGCCCTTAGTCGTTGAGGCTGCCGATGAAGCAGCCGCTGCCGTCACCGCCGTACACCGGAGTGTCTGCCCGGTCAAAGGCTCCGATATTGTTGGAAAGATCCGGATCATGGCCGTTTGCATCCACCCGGATCCGGGCATCCGGATCCGGAATCCCGTCGGCGCCGTCGTCCCGGAACAAAAGGCGGATCGACTCGCCCCCGTCCAGGGCGGGGATTTGAACCGAGCCGTCGACCGCTGTCCAGGTCTGACCGCCGTCCATGGACACACAGGGCTCGCGCCACGATTCACCGACGGCCGTAACGGTCACCGCCACAGCCCCATGGGGGCCCAGATTGGTTAAGGTCATCCCGGCTTGCCGGCGGGTCCGGCCGGACATGGGGTCGGCGGTCTGATCCGGGGCCATCGCAAGGTCCGCAGCCTTAAGATCCCAGAGGGGCACCGGACGGGTCCGGTCCTCGGCAATGGCCCAGATCGTGTCAAAATCCCAGAGGCGGTCCACCCCGTTGTCAAAGGTCTCCCGTTTCCGCATGGCGACGCTGTCCTCTCCCTCGCCGCCGTCCGAGGCGGTCAGGCCCGAGGCCGCAAAGTCCCAGAACGAGTCGCGTGTTCCGTCGGGTCCGGCCAGACTTAAGGCCACAAGCCCGCCTGTCACAGCGTCTCCCGACACGGTTCCCGCGCTGTAGCACCGGGTGATGCGGCCGGTCGAGGCAAGGGTTGCGGTCAGGCCGCCCAGTCGGCTTCGGCCGTCAACGGCCATGGTGCTCATGCAGTCGCCGGCCCGGCCCTGAAGTCGGCCGACCAGACCGCCGGTTTCGATATCCCCCCGGACCTGACCCGAACAGTAACAGGCGGAAAGGGTGCCCATGGCCTGACCGATCAGACCGCCGGTACCCAGGGAGCCCGTGACCTCACCCTGAAAAAAACACTGGGAAATCATGGAAAGACCGTCGCCGTCGTGTCCGATCAACCCGCCCACCGACTGATAGCCGTTGACCGTGCCGCGACTCGAACACCGCGTCACCTCGGTGTTCCGTTCACTGCCCGCAAGACCGCCCACCGCCGTCATGCCGTGGACCTCCACACGGGTCACGCCGTGTTCGATCCGTCCGCCCGAGACGGCACCGGCCAGACCGCCCACGGCGTCGCCGCCCATCACCACCCCCTCCGCCGAACAAAACGCGATGTGCCCGTCCAGCTGAGTCCCGATCAGCCCCCCGGTCTCATCAGCGCCGGACACCCGACCCGACACGGCGCAATGGAGGAGGGTCCCCCGACTGCTTCCCGCCAGCAGGCCTGCGGGATGCGATTCACCGCCGATGACCCGGGCGTCTTCAAGCATCAGGTTCTCAATGAGCGCGTTGGCCTCCAGAGTACCGAACAGTCCGGCGGGTTCGTCAAACAAAGATCGATCGGCATAAAGAGACCGGATTGCAAACCCTTGCCCATCCAGACGGCCGTTAAAGGGCAGAGGCGAAAACCCCGTTCCCCCGTTCCACAGGGCCGTGACGGATGCATCCACATCGTCGACAAGCCTGTACGACAGTGTCGCGCCATGGCTGATCCCTTCAAGACCGTAGACGTCGCCGATCCGGTAAGGGTCGTCGGCCGTCCCTGATCCGCCCCGGAACCGGAAAAAAGGCAGGGTTTCATGGCCCGGTGCGGTTTCCATGGCCCAGACGGCGGTGAAATCCCAGCCGGGATAGCCCGCCGGCTCTCTCATCTGGGCAGCGGTCAGCACGGTAATCCCGGTCTGGGGCTCACTGATCAATCCGGTGGCCGAAAGGTCGCAGACGTTGGCCGCAAGGGTTCCCCCGTAAGACCCGATGAACCCGCCCATCGGGTCTGCGCCGGTAACCGTTCCCGTGCTGTAACAAGTGGTGATGCTGCCCGCATTTGCGCCGACAAAGCCGCCCACCGTGCTGCCGCCGGAGACGGCGCCGGTGCTGAAACAGTTGGTCACGGCGGCGTTGAGCTCGACCCGTCCGACCAGCCCCCCCGCCTCGTTTCCGGTCACGGCAACCGGCCCTTCGGCGCTGCACCGCCTGACCGAGGACAGTCCGGACATCAGCCCCACGGCTCCCCCGGCCAGATTCATACCGGTCACGGCACCTACGCCCTGACTGTCGGCCAGGGTCCCGTGGACCAGAAGGCCCACCAATCCCCCGACGGCGGCGTTCGATCCGGTGATCGCCCCCCGGCTGGTGTTGCGGAAAAACGAAAGCACGTCGGCCGTGGTCCCGTTGCCCTGGGCCCAGCCCAGAAGACCGCCCACGGCATCGCCGCCCGTCACCGTACAGGCCGTCTCGCAATCATGAATCGTCAGGCGCACATCGGCGGGAACCACCAGATAGGTGCCGGCATCGCCAAAGCCCTGGACCGTGCCCACCAGGCCGCCCGCGCCCACAGCCGTCTCCGGCGTTGTTCCGCTCGAGGCCACGGTTCCCGACAGGACCGAGCAGCCCGATATCTCGATCGACGCCCCCGCCTCCCCCATCATGTCCACGCCGCCCGCGAGGGCCCCCACGTGCATCAGCCCCGACACGTCCACATCCGCTAAGGTCAGGTCGCAGATCACCACGTCCCCGGCGCCCATGCCGATGACGGAGAACAGCCCCACCGTGTTTTGGTCCCGGCGGATCGTCAGGCCGGTGATCCGGTGCCCGTTTCCGACAAACTGTCCGGTGAAGGGAGAAACCGGCGCGCCGTTCAGCATGCCGATGGGCTCAAAACCCCGGCCCTCGTTCCAGCCTGCGGTTTCCGACGCGTCGATGTCGTTCATCAGAATACAGCGGTCCGCCAGATGGTCCGGCGTGACGGCCTGGAGATCGGTAAGGGTATGGATTTCATAATCCGCCGCCTGCACGGCTGCGGCCGCAAAAAGAACAAGAATCGGGATGACCAGGGTTCGACCCGCCCGCTGTACCGTGTGCATCGTGTTCATTGATTCGTTTCCGTCTTCGTGGGTTGGACCGCAGATCCGGGACCGTTTCCCGAAAAACAAACAGGCGGGGCCGTCGGTCAGGGTCGGGGTGATTGATGTATCGGGTGGCACCGTCCGTGATCCGCGTGCCATGAATGGACCGAAACGGGGAGAAAGGATTCGGACGGCTCCGGAGGGAGCGGATTCATGCGGTAACGTCTTGGTTCGTGACACCGTCGGGCTTTGAAAAACGTTACCCTTAAAGACAAAATATGATGAAATGTCAAGATTTATTCATCGATCAGGGAATATTTTCAGACGGCGTGTTTCCCAGAAGGGGAAGATGTTGACAAGCGGATGAGACCACGTGTTTCATCTCATCGTCACTGACGGGAAGGTTGTAAATTTCTTCCCCCTGACGATGCATGGCGTCAAGATCGAGGACCGTGCCGGGCGCCGGATCGTCGCCCTGATCCACCGTTCCCTTGACGGCGTAAAGCACCCAGCGGGGCCCTTCCAGCGAAAGCACCAGGTAGGCGCAGTCGGATACGGCCAGGATGGACTGGGCTCCCAGCTGGGACAGGGTTTCATAGCTGAGCACCAGGCCGGCCCCCAGCTCGTAGCCGCTGGGGACCATCACGGCTTTGGACAACTGATAGACGCCGTAAGCCCCGCCGCCGCCCAAAGACGCCGCGGTACCCGTCACCAGCGTGGTCCCGGCGATGACGTTGCCGAACAGATCCGAACCGCCCGCCGCGACCTCACCGCCGGCAACGACGGCGCCCGAGGTGACCGCACCGCCGCTCATCACGGCCAGTCCCGCGGTGGTGCCGGTGACCGCCACACCGGCGGCCGCAAGGGGCACCCCGATATACCGGCCGGCGACACCGGCGGCTTTCCCGGTTCCCGAGACCACCATGCCGCCGACGTTGGCGGCGGCCAGCCCGGCTCCGCCCGCCAGATGACCTCCGGCCAGGACGGCTCCGGCCGAGACGGGCCCGGCACCGTATTCCAGAACCCCGTAAATTGCCGCCAGGGCCGCTTCCGCCGACGGGGCCGTCACATCGTAGACAGATCGGGAGGCGTTCCAGCTCACGTCCACGGCGATCCTGGCCAGGGCACGGCCTTCCTCCTCCACGACCATGACCGGGAAGGCCAGGCCGTTAACGCCGATATACCCCAGCCCCCCCGCCGTCATCTTGGCGGCGGGTTCGATGACGGCGTCCCAGAACAGGCCCTGAAGCACCCATCGAAACACCTTGAGACTGGTCAGGGGAAGGCCGGTGGTGTAGACGCCCTCCCATTCATCCCCGGCCCGGGCCAGGGTGCCCCGGACGTCATCGGCATAGCCTGCGGCCGTCCCAACGATCAGATTGACGGCCTTGTCGGAGGCTTTTTTCCGCCTTCGGTTCTCATGGGCGAGAATCCGTGAAAACGAAGCCTCGTCCAGATGATCCCCCGCTGCGTCCAGGTTCCGTCCCAGATTCTCGGGAACCGCCAGATACCCTTTGACAAACCGGCTTCGGGCCGTTGCCAGGCTGTCTTTGGCGCCCTCAACCCGGTCATTGTAAAGCGTTGCCGCCGCAGCGCGGGCCTCCCGGATCAGGGCCAGACGGCGGGCGCTGCCCGCCGCATCGAGCCGCTGACCCAGGCGTGCGCCGTCATCGTCGAGGGCCTCTGCGGCGGCGGCCACCCCATCGGCAACCTGCCCGCTGAAACGCCAGGATTCCCCGACCAGGTCCCGGCCGCCGTCCCAGGTCCGGTCCAGCAGCAGCACCGCCCCCTCCCGGGCGTGGCGCCTTATATATTCCGCCGTGTCCCGGCCCGTGTCCCGGGCGGTCCCGGCCGCCCGGAACGTCAGACGGGTGCCTTCGGACACGATATAGACGGATTCGGACGCCTGTTTGAGCGAGCGGAGAAAGGCCTGACGGGCCCTTAATCCGGCCAGTTCCATGATCAGCTCCGTGGTTTCCGGCGCCGGAGGAATCAGGCAGATCGAACTTCGGGGGACGCGGAACGCCCCGTTGTTGTAAAGCGATGCATGCCCTTCCCGGACCAGTTTCCGGGTGTTTTCCAGGGGGTCGGGCTGTTTTGCGGCGCAGGCCGGAATCAGCACAAGACACGCCACCGCCATCCATGCGTTGATCTGTTTCATCGTGTCTCCCTCAGATCATCGGGAAGTCGTTCCAGGACCCCGCCTATGATGTCCGGATCATCGCTGATCACCTGGACATCTATCGACGGATCCTGCCTGAGTGTATCAAGATCGAGCACCGTGCCCGCAGGCAGGGCGCCCAGGGAATAGGCCGACGGGCCGTCGTCTCCGGTCGCCCTGCCCCGGGCCAGGACCAGAACCAGGTTCGGGCCGTCCAGACAGAGCAGCACCACGGCGTCGTAAGTCCCGAGAAACAGATGGACCGGAACGGCGGTCAGGGCATTGTAGCCCAAAACCACCGCCGACGAGGCCTGATGAATAAGGACCTCGGACGTGCCCCGGCCCAGATCGACGGACACCCGGGCCACATACCGGCCTGTGTTGACGGCGGTGTCGGCGGCGATTTTCCCCGCCGACCAGACGGGTGAGGCCGCCGTGAAGGCCACCTGGTTGACGGCCGACAGCCCTGCCCCTCCGGCCAGGGTCACCGGGGCCGCCGCTGCGGAGGTCAGGGCCAGTCCGGCCAAAAGGCCGGATTCCACCGTGGGGGCGATCACATGGTAGCCCGTCCGGCTGGTGTGGTAAAGGGCCATTCCCGTGGCCTCGATGGTCCGGCCGCTGATTACGGTCACGGCGGCCGCCGGAAGGAAGATCCCACAGCCGGCCCCTTTGGCCCCGTACTCGACGATGCTTTTCGCGCCCGGCTTGGCCAACCCGGCGTAAAAGGCCTTGAGGTAACCGGACAGTATATCGCCCAGGGCCGTCAGGGAATTGCCCCGCCTGCCCGATTGTTCATACTCGGCGTGAAAGGCCCGGGCCGCCTCGTCAAAGGCGTCGTCCCAGGACAGGGCCACCGTCTCGGCCACCACGCGGTTCGCACGGTCGGCAAGCTGACGGATATTTGAAAAATCCTCGCTCAGCGTATCGAAATAATGACCGGGCAGGGCGGTCAGGCGAAGGTATTCCTCGCTGCTGCGCCTGATCACGCTGAGGTTGCCCCGGATAAAATGCAGACAGGCGGCCTGAAACCGGTCCGCGGCAAAATCAACCTCTTCGCCGGCCAGATCGAGGGCCCCGGAAAGCAGCGCCCCGCTGATCACGGTGCCCCCTTCGAGCAGCCCCACGGACCGGGACAGAGCCGCCTTGCCGTCGTCAGCCGTCTTCTCGGCGTAATCGAGGCTGTGCCGTTTCACATCCCCTGCGATCATCCGAAGGGATTCGGCGGATCGCCGAAAGGCGTTTTCGCGGGCGTAGGCCAAAGCGTCCCGGCTGGAGGTGACCACAAACCAGCCCTCGTCGTAAAGCATCTGATGACCGCGGATTCCGGCCCGGGTCATGGGCAGCAGGGACTCCGCAGGCGAGGCCGGCGATCCGGACGGCCCGGGGCCGCCGGTACACCCGCAGACGGTGAAGACCATCAGCATCACCGTCAGGCGGACGGTGGGTCGTGGCGTGGTCATGGTGTCCTTTCCCGTGCGCCCGTCCGAATAGGGGGGGGACGCCGTTAGGTGAAATAAAAAAAACACCCGGAAAGAAACCCGGGTGTTTTTTCTTGGGATTATTTTCTGAGCGACAGGGGTTTGGCCAGTATCTCCGACCAGATCACCGCATGCTGAAGATGCCGCCGGCCCCGTTGCCGGGCCAGGGACGGCGGCCGCCGGCCGGAAGGAACCGGTTTCGGCACCGCCTCCGGCTCGGCGGCGCGGATGTTCCGATGGTTGTCCTCATCCGTCTCGTCCGCCGTGTCCGCCTCACTGTCCCAGCGATCCTGCCGGGATGCCGGGGCGGAAGGCACCTCGTAGAGCACGCTCTGCCGAAGAACCCGGGCCGGTTCGGCCTCGTCGGCGTCCTCATCGACCACGGCGTCCCAGAGGCTCTCCTCCTCGTCTTCGTCGTCCTCCTCATACCGGCCGTCGGGCACCGGCGGAGGCGGGGGCGGCGCTGTCTGGGCCTGCATCTCCCGGTTGGCCTTTTCGATCTCGTCCTTGATCTGCTCGGCCATCTCCCGGAGCTTTTTCCCGATGCCGGTCGTCCCCTTGGCTTCACCCGCGCCCTTTTTCCCGTGGGACATGGCTTTGCGGATGGACACGATGATGTATATGATCACCCCGATGGTGATCAGCGTATCAAAATTCATGGGCTCCCCGCTTGGTTAGACGTTGCGGTCTTCGGACGAGTCCTCGTCGGCCACGATCTTCTCCCGCATCTGGGTATCGGCCATGATGTTCTTCATTTTATAGTAATCCATGATGCCCAGGTTGCCGCTGCGGAAGGCCTCGGCCATGGCCAGGGGAATCTGGGCCTCGGCCTCGACCACCTTGGCGCGCATGGCCACCACCTTGGCCTTCATTTCCTGCTCGGCGGCGAAGGCCATGGCCCGGCGTTCCTCGGCCTTGGCCTGGGCGATCTTCTTGTCGGCCTCGGCCCGGTCGGTTTCCAGGTCGGCGCCGATGTTCTTTCCCACATCCACGTCGGCGATATCGATGGACAGGATTTCATAGGCCGTACCTGAGTCCAGGCCCTTGGCCAGAACGGTCTTGGAGATGGTGTCGGGATTTTCAAGCACTTCCTTGTGGCTCTTGGCCGAGCCGATGGTGGACACGATGCCCTCGCCGACCCGGGCCAGAATGGTGTCGGCCCCGGCCCCGCCCACCAGGCGGTCGATGTTGGCCCGGACGGTCACCCGGGAAATGGCCTTGAGCTGAATGCCGTCCTTGGCCATGGCGGCGATTTTCGGCGTTTCGATGACCTTGGGATTGACGCTCATCTGCACGGCTTCGAGCACGTTACGTCCGGCCAGGTCGATGGCTGCGGCCCGGTTGAACTTCAGGTCGATGTTGGCCTTGTCCGCGGCGATCAGGGCCTGGACCACCCGGGTCACGTTGCCCCCGGCCAGATAGTGGGATTCCAACCCGTCCGTATCCACGCTGATGCCGGCCTTGACGGCCATGATCAGCGATTCGATGATCAGTTTGGGCGGGACTTTCCTGAATCGCATGAACACGATGTTGAAAATCCCCACATGGGCCCCCGACACCAGGGCCTGAATCCAGAGCTTGATCGACGAGCCCACGAAAAAGACCATGATGACAATGGCGAGCAGAACAATGACAAAGAAAATGGTGTTCAAGTTGGCCATACTTTCCCCCTGCGTGATGTGGAGCACCGGAAGGGATAAAGGGGAAAGGAACCCTTACCCTGCCGGACCCTCCGTGAATGTTAGGTTCTTAAGTGTGATGGCTTCGTAAAACGTCCGATTTTAAGCGTTGCGCTTCATCCCTCGTCACTGCGGCGTACCCTTAAGTACGTCTCATTCCTCGGGATTCGCGACGCCGTAAGCTCGAACGTTTTTCTTTGCCGTCCTTTGATGACGTTTTACGAGTTCATCAGGTGTCACATCTGTTCGTTTATTCGTTTTGGTTCATTATTCTTTTTTGCTGACGATAATCTGATTGCCCGTCACGGCAAGAACAACGATGACTGAGGATTTCTCAAGATACTCGCCGCGACTGACCACGTCAAGCCTTTTTCCGTTGATCAGGGCCGTCCCCGACGGCCTCAGGTCGGTGAGGGCCGTCCCCTCCATGCCGATGTAATGTTCCATCTCCGGTGACTGGGACTGTACCCCGTCCTCCCGGGACAGACTCTTCCGGAGCGCCGCCGGAGACCGGGCCAGAAGCTTGAGCCCCAAAACCAGGGCCAGAGGAATCAGGATCAGATCGGCGGCCACAAACATCATCCCCGCCGAAGGCGACACGACGGAAAACACGAGATAAAGGGAGTAGCCGATCAGGCCCGTTGCCAGAACGGCCAGGATGCCTCCGGTGGGGACGATCACTTCCACGATGACCACCACGATGCCGGCGAGTTGAAGGATAATAGGCAGGATAAGCGCGTTCATGGGGTCTCTTCCTTTCGTGCGACAATAATCCGGTTGCCGTCGATCCGGGTGATCGTCACCGGCGTGCCGCTTTCGATGAACTCGGCCTCGGTGATCACGTCAAACAGGTCGCCGCCGATTTTCATTTTACCCGAGGGCCGGAGGTAGGACACGGCCACGCCCTGATCGCCCACCCTTGCCCGCCGCACCTCCATGGAGTCGGCGTGGGAATCGGACAGGGTGCCGGTCAGGTAAGGCCCCCGGGCGGCGAAGGAAAACCGGGGCAGGACATAGCGGAACATCAACAGGCCCGCGATGATGGCCACCACATAGGAACCCAGGACCATCGTGACGTTTTTGAGCATCAGATCGCCCTGCCAGGGCATGGACGGTTTGGGAAGCACAAAGTCCTGGAGACTCAGCACCAGGCCCACGGCGATGAAGAAAAACCCCGCGATCCCGGCGATGCCGAAACCGGGAATCACGAACACCTCGAATCCCAGAAGCACCAGTCCGAAAACAACGATCAGAAGCTCGGTGTAATTGGCCATGCCGACGGCGTACTGACTGCCGAAGGCCAGAGACAGGCAGATGATGCCCACGATGCCCGGCGCACCGAAGCCGGGGGCCTTGATTTCGGTGTAGACGGCGGCCAGACCGATCATCATCAGAATGGGACTGAGGCTGATCATCAGGCCCAGAAAGGATTCGGTCCATTTCTTTTCAAGGGTCACGGTTTCGAGGGACCCGTGACCGGCTTTGGCCAGAGCGTCGGCCAGATCGTCGGCACTGGCCAGGGAAAACCCAAGGTCGCGGGCTTCCACGTCGTCCATGGTCAGCAGCTCGCCCTTGCGGACCACGGTTTTCTTGTTGGCCGCCCGCTGTTTGTCCGCCTCGGGAAGATCCGCGTATTCGGTGGCTTCGAGGTACAGGGTATTCCCGTCCAGCTCCAGGCGGAACACCTCCAGGTCGGCGCTGACCATGGCTTCGGCCAGATTTTCGTCATACCCGTTTTTTTTGGCCAAAGACCGGAACTGGGCCCTAAGGGGTGACTGAAATTTTTCGCCGAGCATCTGGGGGCCGTCCTGGGAATAGGTGATGGGGGCGCAGTCGCCGATGGTGGTGTGCCGCTTCATCACCAGCCGCTCGCAGGACAGGGCGATAAGAGCGCCTGCTGAAATCGCCTTGGTTTTCACATAAGCCAGGGTCGAGGCCTCCCGGATCCCGGTGATGGTCTCGACGATGGCCAGGGCCGAATCCACCCGTCCGCCGAAGGTATCCATCTCGAACACGATCAGGGGCTTTTCCCCCAGGGGAATCTCTCCCACCGAGCGTTTAATGAAGGCCGCCATCTGGGGGCTGACCTCGCCGCTGACCGGGATCAGGTAGGCCCGTCCCGGCTGCGGGGCATTCTCGGAAAAAGCCTTTGAAAAAACCCCGAAAACCAGTAAAAGGATAACGATCAGAACCGATGCGGTTCGTGAACAGGCAAAGGGTGGACCCGTTTTCGTCATGATTCCGGCCGCCTTTATGTCAATGAGGGTGAAAAACCAAGGTGTCGGCGCACGTGCGATACCTCTGCATGTATAACTGAAAACCCGATGAGGATCAAGCGATGAAAGACATGGCGGCCAAGGTCCAGGTGAATATTCCCTTCCGGATGCTCGTTTCGGACTACCTGGACCGGTTTCTCGACCTGGGGCTGAACCCGGAAATCGGCCTGGACGCCGAATCCCTGGACCGGTTTGCCCCGGACGATTTCAAACGGGCGGCCGACCGGTTCCGGGACCTTGGCCGCCGCATCACGGTCCACGGCCCCTTCATGGATCTGTCGCCGACCTCCCCGGATCCGGCCATCACGGCTGTGACGGAAAGACGGTTCGATCAGATGTTCGAAGCCCTTGGGGCCATAAAGCCCGTCACGACGGTGGTCCATGCGGGGTACGATCCGAGAAAGCACGTGTTCATGAGGGATCTCTGGCTGGAGAAGAGCCTCGCCTTCTTCCAAAAGGCCTCCCTGCGCGCCGCCGGTCTGGGCACCCGCCTGATGCTCGAAAACGTCTACGAGGAAACGCCCGAAGACCTGCTTCCCCTCATCGACGCCCTCGACCCGGAAACGGTCGGCGTCTGCCTGGATGTGGGCCACCTGCACGCTCTGGGCACCGTCGGCCTGGACCGCTGGCTGGCCGTGCTCGGCCGTCGCATCGGCCAGTGCCATCTCCACGACAACCGGGGGGACCGGGACAGTCATCTGGCCATGGGCGAGGGCACCATCGACTTTGACCCGCTGTTCCGATTCATCGAAAACCGCGGACCGGTGCTGACTCTGGAGCCCCACGAGGAAAAAGATCTTTACACCTCGCTTGCGTACCTTCAGCGATTTTACCGTTGAGGCCGGGCGATCGGCAGCCCCGGGTCCCGCCGGTGATCGTCCGATGAAAACGGCCCCCGGCCCTGAAACCGGCCAAACTAGGTCTTGACATAAAACGTAAAAATGCACTATATGGTTCGTTTGAAAAAGCTTTGAATATACTTGAAAATAAATGTTTTTCAAGGGCGTTACACAAATCGTCACAGGGCGTAAGCCACGCCGGACGGCGCGCAGGACAACCGAAGGAGAGACGATGGGCCTGAAAAAATTACTGGACCGGAAAAAGTCCGAAATCGTCAAACGCTGGTTCGATCAGGTGATCCGATCCTTTCCCTCCGAAAGTTCAAGCTTCCTTCTGAATCTGTCGGATCCCTTTTCCAATCCGGTGGGCGCCACGACCTTCCACAGCCTGACGGACACCTTCGAGGCCCTGATCACGGACAAGCCCCGGGAAGACCTCCTCTCCCTGCTTGACCCCGCGATCCGCATCCGGGCCGTCCAGGAATTCAGCCCGTCAATCTCCATCGCCTTTGTTTTTTTTCTCAAAACCATTGTTCATGAACTTGCCGAAAAGGGCCTGGCGTCCGGCGACATTACCCGGTCCGAGCTCGACGATTTCAACGGCAAGGTGGACGGACTCAGCCTTATCGCCTTTGACATTTATATGGGCTGCCGGGAACAGATCTTCAAATTCCGGGCGGAGCATGTGAAAACCAGAACGCTCAAGCTTCTGGAAAAAGCGGATATATTGTGTGAGGTGCCCGAAGTCGGGACCGATATTATTCCACATGATGTTTATAAAAACGGAGGCTTCGAACGTTAGTAGCCGTTTTTTCTTCCAACCGGCGGCATGCATGCCGAAAAGGGGTTGCCTGTGATCGGGGTCGGCGTTCACAACACACCCCGCTTCGCGTCAGGCCGGCGGTCGAATGAAAGACGGTCAACACCGGGAAGCTCCAAAGGGTGAGGAAAAGAAATGATCGTAAATATTATGATGTCCCTCGTTGCAGTTGTCGTTCTGGGAGCCGTCGCCTATGCAGGCGGCAGCATACCGGGGCTGCAGGTGGTGTTCGGGATATGGATACCGTATGTGGCCGTGGCCGTTTTCGTCCTCGGTTTCATCTACCGTATCTTCAAGTGGGCCAAGTCTCCGGTCCCCTTCCGAATCCCCACAACATGCGGCCAGCAGAAATCCCTGACCTGGATCAAGCACAATGCGATCGATAACCCCTCCACGACCAGAGGCGTTATCCTTCGGATGTTCTTTGAAATCGTGACCTTCCGGTCCCTTTTCAGGAACACCAAGAGCGCGATCAAGGGAGACCGGATCTCCTACGAATGGGAAATCTGGCTGTGGCTCGCGGCCCTGGCGTTCCATTACTCTTTCCTGGCCGTCGTGTTTCGGCACCTGAGGTTCTTCCTCGAACCGGTTCCCTTCTGCGTCTCCCTGGTGGAAACCCTGGACAGCTTCTTCCAGATCGGTCTCCCCCTGGTCTTCGCGTCGGGCATTGTCCTGTTCGCGGCGGTGCTCTACCTGCTCTCCCGCCGGGTAATGATCCCCCAGGTCAAGTACATCTCGATGATCGCCGATTATTTCCCCCTGCTCCTGATTCTGGGCATCGCGGGAACCGGCATCTACATGCGCTATTTCCTCCGGGTGGACATCCTGGCCATCAAGGAGATGACCATGGGCCTCGTGACCTTCAACGCAGTCATCCCCGCGAACGTCAGCCCCATGCTGTTCGTTCATCTGTTCCTGGTTTCGACGCTTCTGATCTACTTTCCGTTCAGCAAGCTGATGCACATGGGCGGTGTGTTCCTGAGCCCCACCCGCAACCTGGCCAACAACAGCCGCATCAAACGGCACATCAACCCGTGGAACCCTGATCTGGAATTCGTCACCTATGAGAAATACGAGAACGAATTCAGGGAGAAAATGATCGAAGCTGGTCTTCCAGTGGAAAAGGAGTCCTGATGAATATTAAACCGGAAGATATGATAAAGATTGACGACACACCGCCGGCCAAACACTGGATGGATGTTCCTCCGGATTTTTCCGAAGGCAAATACCTGTATCCGGCCAAACCCAAAACCCTGGACTACCTGCATCTGCCCAACCCCAGAGACTGGTCTCCGGCCGACGAGGACTGGAAACTCCCTGAAAACTGGCAGCAGATCATTCACGAAGGCTTCAAGGAACGGCTGGATAAATACCGTTCCCTGAAAGTGTTCATGGACATCTGCGTTCGCTGCGGTGCCTGCGCCGACAAATGCCATTTCTACATCGGTTCCGGTGATCCCAAGAACATGCCCGTGCTTCGGGCCGAGCTTCTCCGGTCGATCTACCGCAACGATTTCACCACCGTGGGCAAAATTTTCGGCCGCCTGGCCGGGGCACGCAAGCTGACCCCCATGGTCATCAAGGAATGGTTCTCGTACTTCTATCAGTGCACCGAATGCCGACGCTGTTCCGTGTTCTGCCCCTACGGCATCGACACGGCGGAAGTCACCATGATGGGCCGGGAACTTCTCAGCCTTCTGGGCGTGAACATCAACTGGATCAAGGACCCGGTGGCCAACTGCTCACGCACCGGTAACCATCTGGGCATCCAGCCCCAGAACTTCAAGGAAATCATCGAATTTTTCTGTGACGACATTGAAGAGATCACCGGCGTCAAGATCAACCCCTCGTTCAACCGCAAGGGCGCCGAGATTCTGTTCGTGACCCCCTCCGGCGACGCCTTCGCCGATCCGGGCACCTACACCTTCATGGGCTACCTGATGCTGTTCGAACACATCGGGCTGGACTACACCCTGTCCACCTACGCCTCCGAAGGCGGCAACTTCGGCCTGTTCTCCTCGTCCGACCTGATGAAGAAACTCAACGCCAAGATGTACCACGAAGCCAAACGTCTGGGCGTCAAGTACATCCTGGGCGGCGAGTGCGGCCACATGTGGCGGGTCATCAACCAGTACATGAGCACCATGAACGGCCCGGCCGACTTCCTCGAAGTGCCCAAGTCTCCGATCACCGGCACGGTGTTCCACAACGCGGCCGAAACCAAAATGGTCCACATCGCCGAGTTCACCGCGGATTTGATCAAGCACAACAAGCTCAAGCTGGATCCGAGCCGCAACGACCACCTCAAGGTCACCTGGCACGATTCCTGTAACACGGCGCGCGGCATGGGTCTCCTCGACGAACCGCGCTACGTGCTGAACGCGGTCTGCAACCATTTCTACGAAATGCCCGCCAACACCATCCGTGAATACACCTTCTGCTGCGGCAGCGGCTCGGGAACCAACACCGAGGAAATCATGGAACAGCGTCTGAGGGGCGGTCTTCCCAGAGCCAATGCGGTCAAGTATGTTCACGAGAAATACGGCGTCAACATGCTGGGCTGTGTGTGCGCCATCGACCGGGCGGCCCTGCCCCCGCTGATGGATTACTGGGTGCCCGGCGTCGAGGTCACCGGACTTCATGAACTGGTGGGCAACGCGCTGGTGATGGAAGGTGAAATCGAACGAACCATGAACCTGAGAATGGAAGATTTACCAGGTGCGGAGGGTGATAGTGATGAATGAAAAAATTAAAATCGTCGCCGGACTGGTCATCTTTGTCCTGATCGCCACGTGTCCGTTCTGGATCAACGCGGGCAAAGCCAAAGAGGTCCCCAAACCGGTTCTTTCCGAAAAGGCCCTGGCCGCAGGAACCTGTATTCTGCCGAAGGACGTCATGGCCACCAACCACATGCAGTTGCTGGACGGCTGGAGAAATTCCGTCGTACGCGACGGGCAGTTCGTCCACGTCGTCACGGATGAGGCGACCGGCACGGTCAAGGAATACGACATGAGTCTGTCCAACACCTGCCTCGCCTGCCATACCAACAAAGCGGAGTTCTGTGACTCATGCCACAACTATGCTTCTGTTAACCCTTACTGCTGGGACTGCCACGTGGACCCCAACGCCAAGGAGGCATCATTATGAAAAACAGAAGAGATTTTCTGAAAGTGGCCGGAGCATCCGCTCTGGGTCTCTCGACCCTGTCGGCCGGAAATGCCTTCGCCATCGGCGAGCATTTCATTCCCGCAGATGAGACCAAGGAAAAAAACGGCGCCCTCAAGGGCACCCGCTGGGGCATGGTCATCGACACACGAAAACTCAACCACAAGGTCGTCGAGGACATCGTCCACATCTGCCGTGAAAAACACAACGTTCCGGACTACAACCTGTTTACGGAACCTGAAAACAACAAGAAGAATCACGATGTCAAATGGGTCTGGGAAGAGCACTACCACAACGCCTTTCCCGATCAGGCCGCCGATTTTCTGTCAAAGAAACTCGAGCACACCCCGTTTATCGTGATGTGCAACCAGTGCGACAATCCGCCCTGTGTCCAGGCCTGTCCGACCAAGGCCACGTTCAAACGACCCGACGGCATCGTCCAGATGGATTTCCACCGCTGCATCGGCTGCCGGTTCTGCATGGCCGCCTGCCCCTACGGATCACGGAGCTTCAACTTCCAGGATCCGAGAAACGGTCTTCCCGGCGGACTGCCCACCAACCCGGATTTCCCCACCCGCATGAAAGGCGTGGTGGAAAAATGCAATTTCTGCGTGGAACGGCTGGCCGTGGGTAAAAAGCCCTATTGTGTCGAGGTGTCCAAGGGAGCTATCACGTTCGGCGATCTTGGCGATGAACATTCGGAGATCCGTCGGATGCTCGAAGAAAACTATACGATCCGTCGAAAATCGAACCTGGGAACAGGGCCTTCGGTTTTCTACATCGTGTAACAGGAGGTAACGATGCTGGACAAAGCGTTAAACGGAAGTAAAAGTTACTGGCTGTGGCTGGCGGGTCTTGGCGCGATCATTGGCCTGGCTTTTCTTGTCTATATGAAGCAGTGGTCCTTCGGTCTGGGAATCACCGGCATGCACCGGGATTTCACCTGGGGCTTCTACATCGCACAGTTCACCTTTCTCGTCGGGGTTGCCGCCGGGGGCGTGATGCTGGTGCTGCCTTACTACCTGCATGACTACAAGGCCTTCGGCCGGATCACCATCCTCGGTGAATTCCTGGCCATCGGCGCGGTGACCATGTGTCTGCTGTTCATCATCGCCGACCTGGGCCAGCCCATGCGGGCCATGAACGTGATTTTGAACCCCACGCCCTATTCCATGCTGTTCTGGGATGCCGTGGTACTCAACGGCTACCTGCTGATCAACCTCGTTGTCGGCTGGAAACTGCTGGAAGCCGAGCGCAACGGCGTGGCGGCACCCGGTTGGGTCAAGCCGTTGATTTATTTGTCCATTCCCTGGGCCTTCGGCATCCATACCGTGACCGCCTTTTTGTACAGCGGTCTTCCGGGACGGGGCTTCTGGCTTACCGCCGTTCTGGCCCCGCGGTTTCTTGCCTCGGCCTTCGCGGCAGGTCCTGCCTTTCTGATGCTCCTCTGCTTCATCGTCCGTCGGAACACCAACTTCGATCCGGGCGAGAAAGCCATGAAAACGCTGATGAAAATCATCACCTACGCCCTGATCGCCAACGTGTTTTTCTTTGCCTGCGAGCTGTTCACGGCCTTCTACAGCCAGATTCCCGAACATATGGCGCACATCAAGTACCTGTTCGGGTTTGACGGCCACGGTCACAACGTGATCGCGCCCTGGATGTGGACCTCGATGATCCTGATGCTGACGGCGATCTTTTTCCTGATTCAGCCCAAGATCCGCAACAACGAAAAATACATGCCCATTCTCTGCATCATGGTCTTCGTCGGCACCTGGATCGACAAAGGCATGGGCATGATGGCCGGCGGGTTCGTCCCCTCGACCCTTCACCATTACAACCAGTACGTCCCGACCCCGTCCGAACTGATGATCACCTTCGGCATCTGGTGCGTCGGCTTCGTGGTCATCACGGTGCTCTACAAAATTGCCGTGTCCATCAAAGAAGAAGTTCGAGCTTAGACGATCGCATCGCCTTTACGCTCTATGGTCGAAGGACCCGTCCCCGAAAGGGGGCGGGTCCTTTTTTTTGATAATAGCTTATTTGGGGGTGGACAATTTCCCATACACTCGATAATGTGTTTCAAAGCACACGACAGACGGTCGTATCATCTCACGCCAACCTTTTTTTGATCGGGAGTTATGGGTCTGATCCGCACACCATCGTCCACCGCCGTTTTTCGGAATTTTCTCATTTTGAACGTGATTGCATCGGTCCTGCTGTTTCAGCCCCACGTCTCCTTTAGTCATCCAACCCATACCCTGCGCATCAACCAGAAGGACCTGGCCTGGATCGGCCAGACCATGTATCAGAAGGAATGCGGCAAAGACCCTGACAAGCTGCTGACCTGGAACGCCGGTGAATCCTTTGCCTCCCTGGGCATCGGACACTTCATCTGGTATCCGTGCGGGCAATCCGGCCCCTTCGAGGAAAGCTTTCCCGCCTTTCTGGATTTCGCCCGAAAACGCGGGATCCGGCCCCCGGCCTGGATCGAAACGGCCGATGATCCCGGCTGCCCCTGGACGAACCGGCAGGATTTCTACGCGGATCGGGACAGCGCCCGCATGCAAACCCTCAAGCGTTTTCTGATCCGGACCATGCCCGAACAGAGCCTTTTTATCGTCAACCGGCTCAAGGACGCCTTTCCCAAAATCATGGCCTCGGTGTCTCCCCAGAAAAAAAATCATGTGCGGCATCAGTTTATGCGTGTCGCCGATTCATCCGTCAAGCTCTACGCCCTCATTGATTACGTGAATTTCAAAGGCGAAGGGACCCGCCGGACCGAGCGTTACAACAACCAGGGATGGGGACTGCTTCAGGTGCTCGAGGAAATGAACGGCACGGACCGCGGTGAGACGGCCCTCCACGAATTTTCACGGGCTGCGGAAGCGGTGCTTGTCCGACGGGTCCAAAACGCCCCCCTCGAGCGCCGGGAACACCGCTGGCTGCCCGGCTGGAAAAACCGCGTCAACGGTTATCGCCACCTGGGCCGACAGCGACCGATTTCTTTCTCTTCCGGCCACCTGACCAGCGCAGGACCCCATCGCTCTGCTACATGACAGGAGAGGCTCATCCCAGTCCGGGCGCATGCGCACCGAAACGTGCCCGTCAACCCATAACCAGGATGTCTTTGCATCCGACCCCCCCGAGGACAAGCGTATGACTTTCATCTTGATTTTCGCACTCCTTGCCGTAATTTTTACGGCACTGATTTTCGTTATCGTGATCTACAACGGTTTCATCAGACTAAGGAACCAGTGTGAAGAAGCCTTCGCCACCATGGACGCCTATCTCAAAAAACGGTATGACCTTGTTCCCAATCTCGTATCCATCGTCAAGGGCTATGCCTCCCATGAGAAGGAAACCCTTGAACGGGTGATCGAGGCCAGGAACAGGGCCATGGCATCCGGGTCCATTGACGATCTCCAGAAAAATGAAAACGTCCTTGCGTCCGGGCTCAAACGTCTATTTGCATTGAGCGAGGCTTACCCGGATCTCAAAGCCAATGAGGGGTTTGTCAACCTTCAGAACCAGCTGCAAAGCATTGAAACGGATATCCTTCAGGCTCGCAAATACTACAATGCCGTGGTCAAGGCCTTGAATACCAAACGGGAACTCTTTCCCCAGTCCTTCATTGCGGCCATGATGAACCTTGAAAAAAAAGAATATTTCGAAATCGATTCTTCGGAAAAAAGCCCAGTTCACGTGTCCTTCGGGGATCTGCGATGAAGCGGATCAGCCTTGTCACGGTTTTTTGCCTGGCCCTCGTTTGTTCGTCCTCCGCCATGGAGGCCTTTGACATCGACACCTACCACATCGACATGGAGGTGATGGAAAACAACGTCTACCACATCACCGAAACCATCGATCTCACGTTCACGGAAGAACGCCGGGGGATCATTCGGGAGCTCCCGCTCCTGTTTGACAAAAAGCCGGTCAACATCCATTCCGTGTCCGTCCCGGGACACCAGTACAAGATCATGCATGAACCCCGGACCCTGCTGATCCGCATCGGACATCCCGATATCCTCGTTCACGGCAGGCAGCGTTATGTCATCCGCTACGCCTACGATGTGGGGGCGGACAGCCTGTCGGATATGGATGAATTCAATCATAACCTGATCGGACTTGAATGGGATACGACCATTGCTGCGGCGAGCTTCGACATCCGGCTGCCCAAACCCTTTCGCGCCGAGGATGTGAATGTGACCTCCGGCCCCTATGGTTCCACAGACAACACCGGTGTTGACTGGACCGTTCACGGAACGACCATCCGGGGAAGCATCACCCGACCGTTAGGCAACCATGAAGGCCTCACGGTGGCCCTGCCCCTTCCCGAGGGGTACTGGGTTGGTGCCAAGCGACACTGGCCGCCCCTGAAGGATCTTCTGCTCAGCTACCCCCTTTACGGCCTGATGATCTTCTTTGCCTGGCTGTTGTGGTTCACCAAGGGACGGGACAAGCCCGTCATCCCCGTCGTGGAGTTCCGGCCGCCCGACGGGCTGAACCCTGCCGAGATCGGTTACATTGTCGATGGCCTTGTCGATACGGAGGACATCACGGCCCTTGTGATTCACTGGGCCCAGAAGGGCTGCCTGACCATCGAGGAGATTCCGGCATCAACCCAGAGGAAAGGGGGATACCTGGTTCTGACCAAGGTCAGGGATCTGGATGCCGGCGCGAGATCCTATGAAAAGAAGATGTTCCGGAAGATGTTTGAACTCGGTACGGACGGCAAAGTGACAACCCGTGACCTGAGCCTCAGGTTTTACAGCACCATCGCCGAAACGCAGAACGCGGTGATGACGTCTTTTTCGAATCATCCGGAAAGGGCGTTGTATGATCCGAAAAGCCAAACGGTAAAATTAGGGGGTCTGTCGTTTTCTTCCGGCTTTGTTGCAGGCATCTTCGCCTTTGTCCCCCTGTTTCTTATCGCAATCGATCTTTTCAAGGCATTTGATTTCAACCTTTGGCTCAGTGCGTTTATGGCTTTCTTTGCCGTGATCGTCGTTATAGGGCCCTTCGCCACCCTGGGTAAGCACCTGAGCCTGAAAGGGGCGGCCAAGAAAAAAGAATTACTCATCGCGTTTGCTTTCGGTTCAATTTGTGCCGCAGCACTTGGTTTTGCCGCAGTTTATTTCGCCTCAGTGCCTGTCCCCCAGTATCTTGCAGCCCTTTGTGCTACGGTTTTAAGCAGCTTTTTCATACATCTGATGCCCAAACGAACACCTTACGGCGACAGCATCCTGTCACGGGTTCTCGGTTTCCGGGAATTCATCGAAAAAGCGGAAAAGGCCAAGCTTGAACTGATGTTTGAGGCCGACCCTCAGTATTACTACCATATCCTTCCCTATGCCATCGTGCTTCGGTCAAGTTCTAAATGGTCCGCCCACTTCGAGGGTATGGCGGTTCCGCCCCCGACCTGGTATGGGGCATCGCGCCGTGACCGCTTCGATATTCGGGACTTTGAAAAACGTTTGAACAATGACATCGCGGCGCTCACCAGCAGCATGAACGAGGCACCCGCGTCTTCATCGTCAAGCGGCAGCAGCGGAAGCTCCTCCTCCGGCGGTTTTTCAGGCGGGGGTTCCGGAGGCGGGGGAGGCAGGAGCTGGTAGTCGATTGGCGTTCAACCGTTCGACGGCTTCGTAAAACGTCCGATTTAGCGTTAAAGCGTCACTTCGTGTCTGCGTTGCGCGTCATCCCTCGTCACTGCGGCGCACCCGAAATACGCCTCATTCCTTCCGGATTCGCGACGCCGTAAGCTCGAACGTTTTTCTTTGCCGTCATGTGATGACGTTTTACGAGTTCATCAATCGTTCGGGGGGCCTGTTTTTTTCATGCTCCGATGTGGCGACTCACCCAGGCCAAAAGGCGCTTGAGGTCGACGGCTCCGGACTGGCGGTCTTTTTCCCGACCGTTTTGGAACAGGCAGAGGGTGGGGATGCTCTGGATGCGAAACTGGGCTGCCGTGGCCTGGTCTGTTTCGGTGTTGAGTTTGAGCAGACGGATCCGGGGTTCGAGCCGGGACGCGGCCTCCTGAAAGACCGGCGTCATCATCTTGCAGGGACCGCACCAGGGGGCCCAGAAATCGACGAGAACGGGAATCGTGGTCTTGTCAAGGTGCTTGCGAAACCCAAGGCCGGTCAGTTCGAGGGGACGCCCCGTAAACAGACTCTTTTTGCATTTGCCGCAGACCGGACGATCCGACAGTTTGTCGGCGGGGATTCGGTTGACGGCGAGGCAGGCGGGACACACGAGGATATGTAACGAAGCAGTCATCACGCTCTCCTTTTGAATGCGCAGGCGATAGTCCTAAATGAAAGGATCGGCGGGGCCCTGTCCACCCGTCGATCAGTGAATCACCTTGTACATCAGCGGCAACGCCACAAAGGTGCCGAAGGTACTGCCCAGGTTGGTAAACACCACCACCAGAAGAATCCGGGTTACCTTGTTTCTCCAGAAGCCCCTGACGCTGAGGATGTCGTCGGACAACTGTTCGAGATCGCGGACCTTGGGCCGACGGACATAGGCTTCGGTCAGGCCGGACACCCACCCTGCGGCCACCATGGGATTGAGCGAGGTGATGGGGGCGGCGATCACGGCCGATAGAATGGTCAAGGGATGGGCCAGGGCGATCACGGCCCCCAGGCCCGCCAGAATACCGTTGGCCGCCACCCACCAGCCCACCATTTCCGTCCCCGCATCAGCGCCTTTGAAAAAAAAACCGCCGACGATCAGGGCGCAGATGAGAAGGGGAATCAGCCAGGCGAGAACCGGACCGAACCGCCCCTTGGGCGGCAGGCTGTCCAGGGCCTCGATGTCGATGGGCTCGTTCAGATATCGCAGAATGCCGGGGGCATGACCGGCCCCGACCACGGCCACGACGGTATCGCCGGGGGCGGTGCGGATCTTGTGGCAGAGGTACTGGTCCCGCTCGTCGATGAGAATCTTGCGGATGATGGGATGGGACTTTTCCACATCGGCCAGGACCGTCTGAAGCACATCGTCGGTTTTCAGACGTTCGATATCCTCTTCCTCGATCTCGTCGGTGTTACCCAAGGAAAACAGCATCTGGAACAGCAGCTTGACCTTACTGAGCAGGCCCATGGATCGCCAGGTCCGGGAAAGCGTGACGTTGATCTCCCGGTCGGCCAGGTGCACTTCCGCGCCGATCTGTCCGGCGACAGTCGCCGCCCGGACCATTTCTTCTCCGGGGCGGACACCGAATTTATCGGCAATTTTTTTCTGAAACGAGGCCAGAAGCAGATTGGACAGAAGCAGGAAGGATTTTTTCTCCCGAACCACCTTCACGATGTCCATGTCTTCCCACCTGTCCTTCTGCATTACCGCATGGTACCGGGATTCACAGAGTTCCACACAGACCGTGTCTGGCCGGTGCTCACGGATCACCCGCTCGACCAGGTCCACGCTGTCTCTGGATACATGGGCCGTACCGACAAGCACGATGGTCTTGCCGTTGTAATGAATGACGTCAACGTTGTCTTCTGCGGAACGCATACGGTGCTTTTCCTTTGCCTGATGATAAATGAATCCGGTCCCCTCGACAGATTAAGCGTATAGTATATTTATCCCCGTTTGACAACCGTCGCGTGCTGCATGGCCGGGGCAATCGCATGGTCCGTCTTCTTCTTGTCCGCTGTGTGTCCGCGGCACATGCGCCTGTGCCGGATTAAACGTTGACGCCTTTTCCGGATTGCGGTAGGGAATTGGTTTGCTTGAAGCGTTGCTTCTCCGACACCTTATAACGATGAGTCGAGGTTTGATATGGCCAAACAAGTGATCGTAATCGGCGCGGTGGCCCTGGGCACCAAAGCGGCCTGCCGTCTAAAGAGACTGTCCCCGGACACCGAAGTGATCGTTCTGGACAAGGACGAAAAGATTTCCTACGGCGGATGCGGGATCCCCTATTATATTTCCGGCGACGTGGCCGAGGCCGATGCCCTTCAGAGCACGGCCTTCCATATGGTCCGCGACTCCGAATTCTTCCGAAAAATCAAGGGGCTCACAGTCATGAACGGCACCGAAGTGCTGAGCATCGACCGTAAAAACAAACAGGTCATCGCCCGGACCACCGCGGGGAAAGACCTGACCCTGCCCTACGACCAGCTGGTGATCGGAACGGGCAGTCGGCCCCGGGACCTGAACATCCCCGGCCAGAATCTCAAGCGGATCTATCCCGTGGGAAACCTGCAGGACGCCATCAACATCAAGGCCCTGATTGCCGAAGGCCGGGTTGAATCGGCCGTGATTGTCGGGGCGGGCTTCATCGGACTTGAAATGGCCGAAGCCCTGTCGGACATGTGGGGCATCGAGACCTCGGTCATTGAAATGGCCGACAGGATCATGCCCGGCAACGTCAGCCGGCCCATGGCCAAAATGGCCATGAAGGCCCTTAAGGATCACGGGGTGTCCATTTTCCTCGAAGAGCGGGTGCTGCGGTTTGAAGGTGAAGGCCGGGTGGAACGGGTGGTCACCGACAAACGGACCCTTGACGCCGACATCGTGATCATGGCCGTGGGCATCCAGCCCTGTTCGGAACTGGCCGTCAAAGCGGGTCTTGCAATCGGCAACACCGGCGCCGTCAAAGTCAACGAGCGGCTTCAGACCTCCGACCCGGACATTTATGCGGGGGGCGACTGCGCCGAGGTGATCAATCTGGTCAGCGGCCGTCCGGGGTTCTATCCCATGGGCTCCATCGCCAACCGTCACGGCCGGATCATCGGCACCAACCTGGCCGGGGGCCACGCCCAGATCGAAGGGGCCATCGGCTCCTATGTGGTCAAGCTCTTCGACACCTCCCTTGCCGGAACCGGCCTGACCCTGGATGCGGCAAAACAGGCCGGACTAAACGCAATGAGCGTCCGCATGGGTGCGTTGGACCGGGCCCACTTCTATCCCCACAAGGAATTCATGTTTCTTGAACTGGTGTTCGAACCGGACACCCGGCGGATCCTGGGCATCCAGGGGTTCGGTACCAGCGGCGACGCCATGGTGGGCCGCATCAACGCCGTGGCGGCCATGCTCAAATACAGGCCCGTGCTGGCCGATATCAGCAATCTTGAATTCGCCTATTCGCCGCCCTTCTCCTCGGCCATGGACATTGTCAACGCCCTGGCCAACGTGGCGGAAAACGTCCTCGAAGGGCGTCTCAAACCCCTGGACCACGAAAGCTTCGAGCTGCTGTGGTCAAACGATGAAAACACGGACGTCTATTTGCTGGACTGCCGTGAACGGGCCGATGCCGCTCCGTTCCTCAGCAAATATCCCGGACGCTGGCACAACATTCCCCAGGGCGAGATCAAGGAACGCATTGACGAGATCCCGAAAGACAAGAACATCGTCCTGGTCTGCAACACCGGCATGCGCTCCTATGAAGCCCAGTTGAACCTCCGTGAAATGGGCATCGACACGTCCCAAAGCATCGAAGGCGGCATGAAAATGCTCCAGACCTGGGGTCTTGACATCTGATCACCCTGCCGGGACGGGTCCAGACCCGTCCCGGCACCCTCCCGTTCTTCCGACGACCCGTCAAATTTTCTTGCACTCCCATCGAAAAAAGCTCATAGATACAGCCGGACACACGTTTCACTCAACCAGGGCCGACCAAGGAGACCGGATCATGAACCCATCGCAGACGATGACAGCATTACGGCAGGAACTGATCGCCGCCAATCTTTCCGAATACGCCGATATGAAGGAGGCGCTGACCTGGGTAACCGAGGACGGGGCCCGGCATGGGGAACAGCGGCGGGGAGAACTTCTGGCCGCCTTCGGGGACCGGATTTCCTGGCTGTTCAGCCAGACCAAACCGACCTGGGGGCCAATCTCACCGGGATGCACTGCCTGCGGAAACGGGGGCTGGTCCTGCCTGTTCATCAACGGCAAATGCAACTGCCGCTGCTTCTACTGCCCCACCAGCCAGGACGAGATCAGCGTGCCCACCACCAACCGCCTTCCGTTTTCCCGGGAAAAGGACTATGGGGAGTACGTGAATCATTTCGGGTTTCAGGGGGTGAGCATCAGCGGCGGAGAGCCCCTGCTCACCGCCGACAAAACCGTCCGGTTCATCGACCATGTCCGCCGCAACAGCGACGATAGCCGCCACATCTGGATGTACACCAACGGCACCCTGCTTGACGAAAACACGGTCCGTCGGCTCAAAGACGCCGGGCTCAACGAAATCCGTTTCGACATCAGCGCCAAGGATTATGACCTGTCCCGGCTGCGTCTGGCCGTGGGCCACATTCCCGTCGTCACCGTGGAAATCCCCGCCATCCCCGAAGACCGGGACCGCCTGTCGGCCCTCCTGACCGAGCTTCACGAGGTCGGAGTCAACCACCTGAACCTTCACCAGTTGCGTCTGACGCCTCACAACAGCCGGTTTTTGAGCCGGAGAAACTACACCTTTCTGCATGGGGAAAAGGTCACGGTTCTGGAATCGGAACTGACCGCCCTGTCCATTCTCAACGAATGCGCGGAACGCTCCCTGCCCCTGCCGGTCAATTACTGTTCGTTTACCTACAAAAACCAGTTCCAGAAGGCCGCGGCGCGGAAACGAAGCGCCCGTTGGATCATAAAGCCCGTTGAAAGCCTCACCGAAAGCGGGCTGATCCGGACGATGACCGTGAGCGGGCCGCCGGAGGTCACGGCACAAAATGCCCGCGCCCTTGAGGCCCGTTATCCTGAAAAAGGCCTGTGGCAGGCCGGATCGAATGCGCTCACGGTCCATCCCGAGCTTTCGCCCCTTCTGGACAAAACCGGGTGCACCCTGACCCTCACCTACGCCGAAGCGGTACTCAGCCCGGCCCTGTCCTACCACCATCCCTTCAGTGAGGTCCGGCTGCCGTCGGGCATGAAGATCTACGTGGAAAAACGGGTACGCAAACGCCTGACCCTCGAGGGTGCTGCGATCGACGCCTTCGAACAACGGGTGCTTGGCAAGGCGCCCGCGGAGGACGCCGCCGGGCATGGGGATGCCCCCTTTGTTTCAGCGGAATTCATCACCCCGGGGCTCCAGAGTTATTTCTGACGCCGCCCCGGGGTACCCTCAGTCGCAGGGGCCGGAAATGACCGCGCCCCCGGCCCATTGTTTGAGGAAATGATCGGTGACCGGCCGAGGTTGGGCCGCATCACCCTGGGCGGTGAGGCTTGTTTTCAGAAGATCGGACACCACCCGGGCATTGTCGGCGTCACCCACAAGGGTTTGGACGGCAAGACTGCGGTACAGGTAATCGGCGGCCGTTTCGTACTGATTCATGGCCAGATGGACCCGGCCCAGGGCCGTGAGATCGGCGGCGATGCCCCGGACGGCATTGGCGTTTCTGTCTGTGTCAAGGGCCTGAAGGTAATACCGGATGGCCTGGTCCAGATCGCCTTTCGTTTCCATCAGCCGCCCCACGGCATGGGAAATGACGGCGTATTCAAAGGGCCTGTCCGGCGAACACAGGGCCAGGGCCTGAACCATCAGGGGGTCGGCTTCGGCAATGCGGTCCTGATCGATCAGCCACAGAGCCCGGTGGCTGAGCAGGGTGGGTTGAGCGAGTCCCGCCGCCCGGGCCAGGATTTCGGCCTGATCGAGCAAGGCCCCGGCCCGGTCGGGCTGCTTCAAATCCATATGCGCCGCCGCGGCATTGGAAAGGGCCTGGATCCGATCGGACCTGAGCCCCAGGCGTGCGAACAGCCGTTCCGCCTCGTCGAAACAGGAGAGGGCCGTGGCCGGGTCCTGTGTTGCCCGGTACAACGCACCCAGATTGTTGAGGGTCTTGGCGACACCGCCCTGATCGTCGCAGGCGGCAAACCGCTCCAGGGCCTTTTCAAAGGACTCGGCGGCCTTGTCGTAGCAGCCGCGCATGTACCAGGTGTTGCCCGTGACAAGCTCGTCGACGGCCGCCGCCTGATGGCGGGGCAACCGGGGGGCGTCTTTGGCTGAGCAGGCCGCAAGGCCGCAGACGAGAACCGCGAGGGTCCAGAGACTGATCATCCGAAATATCACCATGAGCGCCTTTCCGTTTCAGATCCATGAAATTCACGATGGGGAAAACTATACATCCGATGGGAAAGAATGTCAAAACGCTTGCATTATCGACATCGTCGATGATGCAAGCGAGAGAGAATCGATAAAAGAAATTGGACGAAGGCCGGCTGTCTGTGAGACACTGACGCGCTTAACGGTTCCCGGCCCCAACGATCCGGCGGACCCTATCGGTCAACCCCAAGGAGGTTTTCATGGAATGCCTTGATTGTACCGGGCTCAGCTGCCCCCAACCCGTCATCGACACCAAGAACCGTCTGGATGCCCATCCGGACACGGCCGGGATCTGTGTGACGGTCGACAACCCGGCTGCGGCAGAAAATGTCAGCCGCTTTCTTCGAAGCCGGGGCTTTGAGACCCGCATCGACGGCCGGTCACCCCGCCTGACCGTCACCGGGGTCGGCACCGGCACCGCACCGGCGGAAGCGGCCCCGGCGCCCCGGCCTGCGGACAGAAACACCCTGGTAATGATCACCCGCAACACCCTGGGCGGCGACGACAAAACCCTGGGCGCCGCCCTCATGGTCAACTTCATCAAAACCCTGCCCGAAATACGGGACAGCCTCTGGCGCCTGATCTTCGTCAATGAAGGGGTCAAACTCACCATCGGCGGCAGCGACACCCTTCCTGTCCTTGAACAGCTCGAAAAAGACGGCATCAGCATCCTGGTCTGCGGCACCTGCCTGGATTATTTCAAGCTGCTTGATCAGAAACAGGTGGGTGAGACCACCAACATGCTCGACATCATCACCAGCCTGCAGGTGGCCGCCAAGGTCATCCAGCTCTGAGACCCGCTGTCAGGAAAGGTCCTCAAGGGTCCGGGCCAGCACGTCATAGGTGCAGGGTTTCTGGATGAATCCGTGCACCGCGGTATTGAGAATCGCGGTGTCCTGGAGGCCGTATCCGCTCATCACGATGACCTTGAGGCCGGGATGGATTTCCTGGATTTGGGGACAGATCGTATCGCCGCGCATGTCCGGCAGGAACAGGTCCATGATGGCGATGTCGATGGGAGCCTCGCTGTTTTTGGAAAGGTCGAGGGCCTGCCGGCCGGTTTCCGCCACAATCACGGTGTATCCCATGCGCACCAGCATGGATCGCATCAGTTCCCGGAGCGTTTCATCATCATCGATTACAAGCACTGTTTTGTTGGATGTCATGGTCAAACCTCGTCTGTTCCTCGTTATTTCGTGGTGTGAGACCGCCTGGGTCTGCGGTGTCCGGATCGTCAGGCGCTGATCAGATCAAACATCTCCCGCGCCGAGTCGGCCTCCGACTCAAGCGCGGACCGGTACGCGGCGACGGTCGTTTCGTTCCATGGGATTCCCGCCGAGCGTGCCCGGGCATCAATCTGCGGGTCCAGGGGCGGAACCATCGGCAGATCCGTATCGTGGTGCGGATAGCTTACCATATCCGCCAGGTAAATCAACACCGGACCCGGGTGATCGCCCCCCCGATCCGGATGGTGGTGGTGCGCCACGGCCGACGTCAGACGGTCGGGAAACAGCCACCGCCGAAGAAGGGCCCGGCCGACGTCCTCATGGGACAGGCCCAGAATGTTCTTTTCCCGGGCGTGGATCTCCCAGGGGGCCCCGCGGTGCGTCTCGATCAGATCGACATAGGCCGAGGACAGGGCGGACAAGAGCACCGGCTTTCCGATATCGTGAATCAGTCCGGGAATGAAATAATCGACGCCGTCGCCGATGTCCTTCGCCATGATCCGGGCCGCCAGTCCGGTCCGGAAGGCGTGCCGCCACAGACCCCGCACATGGCCCTCCCCCACCGTGTCCATCTGCCTGAAACTCGCGAAAATCGCCCGTCCCACCACGGCATTCCGTATTTCGTTAAGCCCCAGAAGGGCGATGGCCTCCCGAAGGGTTCCGATTTCCCGGATCTGTCCGTAATAGGCCGAATTGGCCAGCCGGAGAACCAGGGTGGTCAACGACGGATCGCAGCGGATCAGATCCATGAAATCCTCGACGGCGCTGTCGGGGTCCGAGGTCAGTCTCAGAATCCGGACCACCACCGACGGCAGGGTGGGAATGTCCCCGATTTTTCGTATCAGCGCATTGAGAACCGCCGGATGGTTCATCCTTCGTCCTTTCGTGAATCAGTCCCGGTCCCGAGCAGACCGTTGACGCGCCGGTAGGTTTCCCGGGAGACTCGGTTGGGCTCGTTTTTTTCCAGCGCCGCCACAAACTGGCGGACCAGATCGGGATCAAACATCCTGCCCGATTCCTCGGCCAGCCGGACCAGCGCCTCATCAAGCCCCCCGTCCTCCAGGCCTCCGTCGCGGAAGGCCATGCCGATGAAAAAATCCGCTATGGCGAAAATCCGTGCCCCCATGGGGATTTCATCGGCCTTCAGCCCTTCCGGGTAGCCGTTGCCGTCGTAGTGTTCGTGGTGCGTCAGAAGCAGTTCCCGCTCCCGGGCAAAAAAATCGAATTTTTCCGTCAGGTCGGCCAGGATGTAAGGCAGCTCTTTGACCTCATCCATGGGCCTGTCCGTGTAGTTCCAGGCGAAAAGCGCGTTGGTCCGCCCCAGAAGCGTCTGAAAACAGTCGTGTATCACGGCCGTGAGCGTGAAGGTTTCGATGATCGACGGCGGCAGATTCAGGTGGTATCCGATCATGGCGATGTACTCCCGAAGCATCCGGCTGCGCCGTTCGGCCACGCTGTCGCCCGTGTCGCGAACCAGAAGTTCCAGGGAGGCGATGGCGGCGTTTTTCGTTTTTTTCAGAATGGTTTCAAGATTTTCCTTGAGATGGTGCACCCTGGCGCCCGTCCCCCCGGCGTCCTCCGGGAGGGCCTGACTGTGTTCCTGATACACCACCACCCGGTTTCGGCCCTGGGCCTTGGCGATAAACAGGGCCTTGTCGGCAAAGGCGATAAATTCCTCGGCGGACACCGGATGATTGAAATGAAGGGAGGCCGCCCCGATACTCACCGTGATGCTCCTGGCGTGGGTCCCATCGTCAAAGACCTTGTTTTCCACGCCGCTGCGAAATTTTTCCGCCGTGCTGCGGGCCCCTTCCAGGTCAGTCTGGGGCAGAAGAACCAGAAACTCCTCGCCGCCGTACCTGAACAGAAAATCCGACTCCCGCATGTAGGCCTTCAGGCAGTCGGCAAAGGCCTTGAGCACGAAATCACCGTAAGGGTGGCCCAGGGAATCGTTCACTTCCTTGAAAAAATCGATATCCATCATCAAACAGGACAGCTGGGTCTTGTACCGGATGGCCCGGTTGAATTCCGCGTCGGCCACCACGGCCATGTGACGGTGGTTGTAAAGACCGGTGAGGCCGTCCTTGACGGCCAGCTCCTTGAGCTGCTCGTTCTGCTCGGCGATGATGCCGCGCTGGCGCCTGGCCTCGGCCAGGGCCTCTTCCAGGTTCCGGCTCAGGGCTTCCCGCTCTTTTTTCTGTTCATAAAGCTCGATGAACACCCGGACCTTGCTCCGGAGAATATGACTGTCCACGGGTTTGAACAGGTAATCCACGGCCCCGCTTTCGTATCCCCGGAACAGGTGGGCCTCATCCTGATTGACGGCCGAAATGAAAATAATGGGGATATGGTGGGTCTTCGGGTTGGACCGGATCAGCTCGGCGGTTTCGAAGCCGTCCATGTCCGGCATCTGCACGTCCAGCAGAATCAGGGCGAACTCCCGCTCGAGAACCAGACCCAGGGCCTCGTTGCCCGATCCGGCCTTGACGATGTCCACCGGATCACCGGCAAGGACGGCTTCCAGGGAAACCAGATTCATGGGCTTGTCGTCCACGATCAGAATACCGGGCTTTTCTGTTCCTTTCCGGGTCATGGGCGCTGCCTTGTGATCGTGAAGGATCACCACCTTTAAAACCGTTATTGATGAATGTCGATGATCGGCGACTTGCTGTCGTGCAGTTTGAGTTTGTCGTGGCTGATGGCCTGGATTTTTTTCACGATATCCGAAATCCGAAGCCCCGCCGTCTTGATCCGGGCAATGTGTTTGAGCACCTTTTCCGAGTCGTGCTGGTTCATCTCCAGAAGCTCGATGTTGCCCAGAAGGCCCATCAGAGGCTGGTTGAGTTCATGGGCCGTGGTTCCGGCCAGCTGAAGCAGAACCTTCAGCCGTTCCTGCTTGACCACCTCTTCCTGCTGCTCGGTGATCTTGCGGCCGGCCTCTTCGAGTTCGGCGATTTTGTTCTTGAGCTCCATGCCCGTCCGCTCCAGGGCCTGACGCTGACGGTACAGCTCGATGAACACGGACACCTTGCTCATCAAAACCTGCGGGTTGATCGGTTTGTACATGAAATCCACGGCCCCGACCTCGTATCCCCGGGCGGTGTATTCATCCTCCCTTCCGATGGCGGTAATAAAGATAATGGGCGTGTTGCGGCACTTCCGGTTGTCCCGGATCAGCTCGGCGGTCTCGAATCCGTCCATCCCGGGCATCTGAACATCCATAAGGATCAGGGCGAATTCGTGATCAAGCACCAGACCCAGGGCGCTGTTGCCCGAGTCGGCGGTCAGAATCTCGATATCCGGACGTTCGAGAAGGGCTTCCAGGGACAGAAGGTTTTCAGGGCGATCATCCACGATCAGGATTTTGGTTCTGATTTCGTCACTCATAGCGAATCCTTTTGCTCAACGGCACATAAATCCGGCGATTCACCGGTTTGGCCCTGATCAAAGAGACTGCGGATGGCCCCCGCCAGTTCCCTGATCTCCACCGGTTTGATCAGCAGCCGTCCGATGCCCGCCGCCCTGGCCCGGCCTTCGGTGATTTTGTTGGTGTAACCGGTACACAGGATGATGGGCAGCCCCGGCCTCAGGGACGAACACCGTCGGGCCAGATCCAGCCCCGTCATATCGGGCATGGTCATATCCGTGATCACCATGTCGAAGCGGTGGGGGTCTTCTCTGAACAGGTCAAAGGCGCGGACGCTGCTCGATTCGGTCATCACCCGGTAGCCCAGCCTCTGAAGCATGTTTTTCTCGATTTCCACCAGGGCGGACTCATCATCGACAAACAAAATGGTTTCATGGCCCGTGGGCAGGGCCTCGGGCGCGGGCACGGCCTTTTCGGCCGCATCGGCCAGCCGGGGGAACAGCACGGTCATGACCGTTCCGCTGCCCGAATCGCTTTTCACATGGATGGACCCGCCGTGATTTTTCACGATGCCGTGAACCACCGCCAGCCCCAGGCCCGTGCCCGTGCCCTGCTTCTTGGTGGTGAAATAGGGATCGAAGATCCGCTCGATATGAACGGGATCGATGCCGCAACCGGTATCACGGACCATAAGCTTCAGGTAACACCCCGGCTTCAGGTCCGGATGATCGTTCATATCCACGGCATCGCTTTCCACCGGTTCGAGGCGGACCTCGAGAATCCCTCCGGCGCCCTCCATGGCATGCAGGGCGTTGGTGCAGAAATTCATGATCACCTGGTGGATCTCCGTGGGATCCGCCAGAATGGTGGTCCTTGTCGTAGCGATGTTCTGACGGATCTCGATGGTGCTGGGCAATGAGGCCCGGATCAGCTTGAGCGCCTCCTTGACGATATGATGCATCTGAACCGGCTGCATGCGATGCTCGGTAAGACGGCTGAAACCCAGGATGTGTTTGACCAGATCCTTGGCCCGGTTCGAGGCGGTCAGCACATGGTCGATATCCCTGACGGCCGGATCATGATCCTTGAGGTTGTAGCGGGCCAGTTGGGCATAGCCGATGATGGCCCCGAGAATGTTGTTGAAATCATGAGCGATTCCGCCTGCAAGGGTACCGATGGACTCCATTTTCTGGGCCTGGCGAAGCTGGGCTTCCAGGCGGGTCTGGGCGGTGGCGTCGTGGACCTGCTTGAGCAGACGAAGGGGCTCGCCCTTGCTGTTCCGGACCAGCCAGACCCGGACCCTCACGGGAAACACGGTCCGGTCCTTGCGGATCAGCTCCTTGCGGTACTCATCGGAATAATCCCGCTTGAGCACCTGGTTTTCAAGAATGTCCCGATCCCCAGCCAGCCATTTCGCAGGGGTGTGCTGGGCGTCGGTCATAAAGATCAGTTCGTTGAGCGAGTAACCCAGCATCTCGCAATAAGCCGTGTTGGCGTTTTCGATATGACCGTCGAGGCTCATGAAAACAATACCGTCGCGACTGGTGTCGAACAGGCTTTTGTACTTGGCCTCGGAGCTTTTCAGCCGTTCCCGGGTCCGCTGTTCCGATTTCCTCCGACTGAGAAAGACCCTGGCAAGCACACGGATTTTGGCCTGCACGATGGACAGGGCCACGGGCCGGACAAGAACATCGGCGGCTCCGGCCTCATAGAGCCGGAGTATCGCTCCTTCGTCCGTATCGGCAGGAACGACGGCGATCACCGGCACCTGCGATGTTCCCGGCTGGGACTGAAACGCCGTCACGGTCGCGACGCCGTCCTCGTCAACAGGGCCAAGGTCGAGGACGATCACCGCCACATCCTGCCGCTTGACCAGATCCAGTGCCTCAGAACCCGAGGCGGCAATCAGGATCCGGGTCTCTTGGGAATCCGTAAGCCTGGTCAGATCCGGGTCCGGTTCACCCTGATCGCCTGTGATCAGAATCCTCACCGATTCGGGATAATCGTCCAGGGCCAGGTCGCTCATGTCAAACTGCCATGCATTCATCATGCCTCCCCCCCTGTCGGTTCGCCATCGGGAATAAGCAGGCGAAAGGCGCTTCCCCGCTCGTCGGAATGAACCAGCTGGATATCGCCCCGAAGCAGACGGGCGAACTCCTGGGCCAGGGAAAGGCCCAGGCCGGTGCCTCCGTGTTTGCGGGTGATACTCCCGTCCCCCTGCTTGAAGGCATCAAAAATGGCGGATTGCATGGCTTCGGGAATCCCTTCACCCGTATCGGTGATCAGAAATTCCACCGTGCGCTCACGGTTAAGGGTCTTGACCGGCAGGGGCCTGTCCGGATCGGGTCGGCGGATCGTCACCGAAACCCGGCCCCTGGATGTGTATTTAAAGGCATTGGACAGGAGGCTTTTAAGTATCTTTTCCAGCTTGGTCGGATCGGTATAAACGATGGTCGGCAGCGGCTCGGTCCACACCATGTCAAAGTCGATGTTCTTTTCGAGGGCGACCTTGCCGAACCAGTATTTCAGCACCCGTTCAACGTCCCTGAGCTCATAGGGAATCATGTTCCGGGCCATGTCGCCGGACGACAGCTTGGTCAGATCCAGCACATCGTCGATCAGGTTCAGAAGATCCCGGCCCGCGGCGTTGATGATGTCGGCGAATTTGACGAGCGGGCTGCCCGGTTCCTTCTCCAGCTTGTCTCCCAGCGTCCGGGACAGCAGAATGATGCTGTTCAGGGGCGTCCTCAGCTCATGGCTCATGTTGGCCAAAAACTCCGACTTGTAGCGGTTGCTGCGGGTCAGCTCCTCAGCCTTGGTTTCAAGAATCGATTTGGTGTCTTCGAGTTCACGGTTTTTCTGGTCGAGAAACCGTTTCTGTTCTTCCAGGCGCCGGGTGTGGGCCGCCAGTTCCCGGTTGGCCTCTTCCAGTTCCTTTTCACGGGCCATGAGCCGGGTCTCGGACTGCTTGAGGGCATCGGCCTGGGCCGCCAGATCGCGGTTGGCCGTTGAAAGCTGTTCCTGCTGCCGTTTAAGGCTTTCCGCCTGGTCCACGGTTTTTCTGAGCAGGGTTTCCGTCAGATTCCGGGCCTGGGCCGAATGAAGGGCAATGGCGATACTTTCGTTGTTTTTCTTGATAAACTCCACATGATCGCTCTTGAACTCGTAAAGACCGGCCAGTTCCATCACGGCGATAACCTCGTTTCTCAGCACGAAGGGAAAGGCCAGTACCGAAACGGCCCGGCCGCGGAACAGACCGCCTTCAATGCCCACCGCCGGAACCGGGGCCGGCGGCGCCAGAAGGGGTTTCATCGACCGAACCGCCTGACCGCTCAATCGTTCGCCCGGCGCGATTTTTTCAGGATAGTCATCGTCCATGGCGCCATGGGTTCCCTTGAGGACAAACGCCGTCGAGTCGGTGTCGGCCAGGTAAAGGGCCCCGGTCGTCGCCTTCACCTGGCGGCAGACAAAAGACAGGATCCCGGTGATCAGGGCTGAAAAATTCTGCTCGGCCCCCATCTGGCGCGCCAGTTCCATCTGGGCGTAAGTGGCCGAAAGAAGGCGCATGTTCCCCTCGTTCATCCGGCTGAGCGAATCGGACAGGGCCTGCAGCTTCCGGCCCATCAGATCGGTGGGGGCCGCGGCCGGATCCGTCGTGACAAACTGCCCTCCGGTGATCCGGTCAAGGGCGTCCATCAATTTATTGAAATAATCCCTGACCCCGTTCAAAGCAAGGCCCAGACGGTCGTTTTCGTCCAGAACGCGAAGGGGCTTTCCGGGGTTCCCCGCCGACAGCGACGAGCACAGATCGAGGGTCTCCCTCAGACGAAAAGACAGGTCACTCAGGGCCTTGCCCAGTTCGGCAACTTCATGATGACCGTGGGGGCGCTCCATGGCCACGGCGCGGCCCCGGGCCGCATCGACGGCCCAGCCCAGATAGTGTCTGAGGGCCGACACCGTCTCATGGGTGATGACATAGGTCAGAAACCCGATGAGCACGAGGGCTCCGAGCAGGAACTTTCCGGCAAACCAAAGATCGTCCCGCTGCAGTATCCCGATAAACGACAGATCGGTGTTGACGGCAAGCTGCCAGACGGCCCCCCGGAACAGGCCGGGATCCAGCCTGATCTCAAGCCCGGCGTACGGATGCCCCGCACCATCCCGATAGGTGACGATGGGCTCCGGCCATGACCCGCGGCCGATGATCCTCGTGTTGCCGGGCCTATCGGGATCGTCCGCGCGTATCGGCGACGGCCCCAGCGACAGACTGAAATCCTGGCAGCGAAGAGTCAGGGAGGCATGCGGAAGACCTTCCGCCGCATGCCTCAACGAGGCCAGAAGGGGCTCCGGACGAAGCAGCCCGACGGCGGCCCCGATGATTCGTCCCGCCTCATCGCGAATGGGGGCGCTCAAATGGGCCAGCCGTTCCGTGACGCGTGCGTCGCCGGTCTCCGGCGGCGCACAGAACCGCTGCCCGGTGTCCAGGGTTTTTTCGAGAAACACCACCCAGGAAGGCGGGTCCGGATCTCCGATGGGCAGAATCTGCCCGACCCGTCCGTCATCCGGCCATGACCGGATAATGGTCCCGGAGCGGTCGACGACGAGAAAGGTTTCAAACCCCAGCGCACCGGCTTCATAAATGAGCGCGCCCTGACCGCCCTCTCGGGCGTGATCCCCGCCGGAGAGATCGGAGATCACATCCAGATGGAGAATCATGTGTTCGAGAAAATCGAAGCGGGTGGCGATATGGTATTCCACATCGGCCTGTACGCTGTGAGCGGCCTGAATCATGGCCGTTCCGAGGGACGCGACCCTCGCCTCGGCCAGACGCCGGTATTGAAACACCATGAAAAGCAGCAGAGGAACCAGACAGCCGCTGACGAAAAGAAGCCAGACCAGGCGGCCCAGCCGGCTGGGCATCACCGGGGCGACGGCTGCGACGCCGGACGAAACGGCGGATGAAAGCCGTCGTCCCGGCCCTCCTTGGGGCGTAAGCCCGACCTTGGCGTCAATCTGAGAAAAAGGCGTCGGCATCGCGCTTTGGTATCCTTTGCGATGGACAGGGCAGCTCCGTCCTGTTCCGTTCGAATCTGTTTCGGGAATGCCCGGGGCGTCCCGCTGGTCGTGACCCGCCGATATCGTCGGGGGAAAGGGTCAGAGGTCCTTAACGTCGAGGTGTCGCGGCAGATCAGCCGCCGTCGGAAGGCCCCCATGATGTCGGATTATTTCATGATTTGGCCGGTTTATTCATTGGCTTCCAGTATACCTGTTTCAGGGATTATTTCAAGAAAAAGCTCCCGGAGCCCGGCCGCATCGAAGGTCCGATTTTGTTTCCATCATCATGATTATCGACCGGAGGGAGCCGAATCTTGACGGCTTTTTTCACCGGAGGCGGCTGTGGGCCGGATGGAAAGCAGAAGGACACGCCGGTCGCATCGCAGAATCAGACTGACGACGGTCTCGGCCTGGACCGTCGTCCCGTCGGCCCGGCGGAGGGGCCCTGAAAAACGGCCGTACCCGGTCAGTTCAGCCCCGATCACGCCGGATCGGTACCCGTCCCTGGACGACACCTGTTCAAACAGACACTCGGGCGGCACGGCCAGGCCCTCCTCCCGGGCGTCGAAGCCGAAAAGCGCCATGGCCGCCCGGTTCATGTCCAGAATCCGATCGTCGCAGATCATCAGCATGGCTTCCCGGCACTGTTCGAACAGGGACAGGGACGGATCGATTTCACTGTCCAGAGTCCGAATCTGCTCGTTCAGGCGCAGCAGGCGTTCATGGAGTTCATAGTTCGTTTCATCGATGCGCGTGTTGAGGGCAAGTTCCATCTGAAAAATTCTGTTCTCCCGCCGGAGGTTCAGGTACTGAACGGCCAGCGCGAGCATAAAAAAAACAATCAGGAACAGACCCATGGCCAGAGCCGGTCCCGTGACCAGATACTCCGATTCGATAAACCCAAACCACTGTGCGCTCAAGGTTGCCGGCATAAGATTCGATCATGTGTTGTCGGAACGGATGGACGTGCCGGGTTACGGACGTTTCCGTTCGGTAAGGAAGGCCGACCGTCGATGAAACAGCCCCCACGCGATGTCAACCGTTTGTTTTTTTGTCTGTTTTATCACACTGTCCGAAAAATGTAAAAACGTTAAATCGAATTCGAAAAAACCCCTCTGCTATCGATCCCCACACCGGTCGATACCGATCCCGCCGGCATGGAAAAAGACCCTTGCCTTTTCTTTACAAAATCACCGGGCTGTGCCATAAATCATGGTTCGTACGAATCGGATCGACTGACCTCAAACCGGACGGCATGCGCTATGCTCGCTGAACTATCCATCAAAAACCTGGCCATCATCGACGATTTGACCGTCTCGTTTTCAGAGGGACTGACCGTGCTCAGCGGCGAAACCGGCGCGGGAAAATCAATCATCATCAACGCCGTCAACCTGATTCTCGGAAACCGTGCCACGGCGCGGCTGATTCGCACCGGCCGGGACAGCGCCGAGATCGAAGCGTTTTTCACCCTGCCGGAAAACAGTCCCGCGGTGCGCCTGATGACCGAAAACGGCTTCGACGACCGGGAGGGGCTTCTGATCCGCCGCATCATTTCGGCCAACGACCGGCACAAGATCTTCATCAACGGCCGCATGGCCACCATGCAGATGCTGGCCGACATCACCCAGAACCTGGCCGGTATTTCCGGACAGCACGCTCACCAGAGTCTGCTGAGGGAAGATCAGCATCTTTTGTTTCTCGACCAGTTCGGCAACCTTCAGTCCCTCAAGGACACGGTGGCCGGTCTCCACGGCCGGATCACACCCCTTCTGGCCGCCCTTGCAAAACACCGGGCCATGGAACTCAACCAGGCCCGGCATCTGGAATTTCTGCGATTTCAGAAAAACGATATCGAACAGGCCGCCGTCACGCCGAACGAAGACGAGGTGCTGGACGAACAGCGCACCCGGCTTCGCCACGGAGAAGCCCTGCGCCGGATCGTGATTCAGGCCGTCAACGAGCTCTATCACATGGACGGGGCGATCTTCGAACGACTGTCGGACATCGGCAAGAACCTGGAACGGGCGGCGGAACTCGATCCCGCCCTGACCAAATCCGCCGAGGACGTCACCGACCTGGTGTACCGCATCGAGGATCTGTCGGCACGTCTCCGGGACTATGAAGGACAAATCGGCACGGACAGCGACCACCTGGACAGAATCGAGGCCCGCCTTGATCTCCTGAACAAACTCAAACGCAAGTACGCAGGCCCGTCGGGCACCCTGGCCGATGTGGAGGCGCTTTACGCGTCCATTATCACGGAACTTGACAAGGTTGAAAACCTGTCGACGACCATCGGCGATCTCGAACGGACCATCGAGGATCTTCACGGCCGGCTGGTCCGGGCCGCCCGGGAGCTGTCGGACAAACGACGGCGTGCCGCCGCCGAGCTGTCCGCCCTGATCGAGGCCGAGCTTTCGAGCCTGGACATGGCACGAACCCGGTTTGAGGTTCAGGTCACACCGATCCTTGCCGACGAGACCACCTCCTCCTGGCTGAAGGACCGGGATCAGGCCATCTTCGAGACCGGCATGGACAAGGCCGTATTCATGATTGCGCCCAACGTGGGAGAAGACATGAAACCCCTGTCCCGCATCGCCTCGGGCGGCGAGCTGTCCCGGGTGATTCTGGCGCTCAAGGCCATTCTCGCCGGAGTGGATTCGGTGGCGACCATCATTTTCGACGAGGTGGACGCGGGCATCGGCGGTGCCGTGGCCGAAAAAGTCGGGGAAAAAATCAAGGCCCTGTCCGCCCACCATCAGGTGATCTGCATCACCCATCTGCCCCAGATCGCCAAATTCGGCGATCATCATTACAAAATCGAAAAAACCGTCGTGGACGGCCGCACCGCCACCGGAATCCATCCCCTGTCCGAAACCGCCCGCGTCGATGAACTGGCCCGGATGCTCGGCGGCGCCACCATCACCGACGCCACCCTGGCCCACGCCCGGGAAATGCTTCTTGAAACCCGGTGATGCCCGGAAACGACCCCACTCACACCTTGACAATTTTCATCGGGTGCTGATAATTAAGCATACTTTTTTAAACGGCTTAACGGGAGAGTCACCATGCCAATCTATGAATTTAAATGTCAGAAATGTGACCAATTTTTCGAACTTCTGATGGTGGGAAAAAGCGACGAGGAGGATATGAAGTGCCCCAAATGCGGCGCCCAGTCCTTTGAGCGGGTCATCAGTCGGACCAATTTCAGCGTCAGCGGCGGGACTTCGTCCTGCGCCGCCGGGCCCTCCGGCAGGGTCGGCGTACAGGAGCGCACCTGTTCGACCGGGTCCTGCACCACTTACACCATTCCCGGTTCCGATTAGAGAAAGGGCCTTCGGGCCTTTTTTCATCCCACGACCATGGATGCCGCCGTCTATCAACTCGGAGATCTTTCCATTCACTTCGGTGAACGGGGTCTCGATCACTACGCCAAACTCAGCTGCCCCATCCGTTTCGGAACGTACACGGAAATCCGGTCCGACGATTTTGTGTTCCAGTTCGATCTGAACCATGACATCACCCATATCCGCGGACGCGGGGCGGACGCCATGCCGCCGTCGGAATGGCTGAAACGGACCCTTGGCGGCGACTGGGTGTACTATACCTCCGGGGGATACAACGGGGCCTTCGACGCCCTGGGCGAATACTACGTTCCCTGCTTCACCTATGCGAGCAACCCCCTTCTGGGCGGCGATCCCTTTCGTGACGGGATTCTTGACCGGGCGCTGTCGGCTCTTGACCGGACCCTGGCCCGACTGGCCGACACGGCCGACGGCCCCGCCGGACGCTGGGCCCGCACCGCCCGGCACCGCAACACCCCATCGGCCCTGCGGAACCACGCCGACACCCTGCACCGCCTGATCCGCGGTCCGGTCACCGTCCTGCCGCCCGATGCCCGTCACACGGACTACGATGTGATTCCCCTGACCGTGGCCGAAGGCTGCCTCTACAATTGCCGGTTCTGCACCGTCAAGACGGGCCGGGCCTTCTCTCCCTTGTCCCGGCCGGACATCGACCGACAGATCCGGGATCTCCAGGCCTTTTTCGGGGCCAATCTCACCAACTACAATTCGATCTTTTTGGGGCAGCACGACGCCCTTCAGGCCGGCCGGGACCTCATCCTCCATGCCGCCGAATCGGCCTTCCGGGCCTTCGGTCTTGACCGGTCCGCCGTCCGCGGTCCCCGGCTGTTCATGTTCGGCAGCGTCGATTCCCTGCTTGGCGCACCGCCCGCGCTGTTTCGGGAGCTTTCGGCCCTGCCCTGTGAGGTCCTGATCAACATCGGGCTGGAATCGGCCCACGGTCCGACCCTCCGGCGTCTGGGCAAACCCCTGACCCCCGAAAAGGTGACGGCGGCCTTCGATTGCATGACCGACCTCAATCGCGGGTATCCGGGTCTTGAAATCACCGCCAACGTTCTTTACGGCGAATCCTTTTCCCCGGACCACACGGCATCCCTGATCGAACTGATTCAATCGAAATACCCCAGATTTTTTCCCCGGGGCGCGGTGTACGTGTCGCCCTACGGCCCGATCCGTGACCGTCGGACCCTGATCTCACACTTCAAAGTATTCAAGAGCGCCTGCCGCCTGCCGGTGTTTCTTTACCTGATTCAACGCCTATGAAACCGTCGACCTGGCCCCTGTCCCTCCAGTATTTTTTTTATTTCGGTGTGATGGGCATGTTTCTGCCCTTTTTCAACCTGTACTGCTATCACCTCGAATTCACGGGATTCCAGATCGGCATCCTCTCGGCGGCCAGGACCCTGTCCATCGTGGTATTTTCCCTGGCCTGGGGCATCGTGGCCGATCGCTACGCCATCCGAAGGCCGGTCTACCTGCTGTGTAACGCGGCCAGCGCCGCCATCTGGACTCTTTACCTGTTCACCGGGGAGTTTTATCCCATGCTGGCCGTCACCATCGCCTACGGTCTCTTCTACGGCCCGATCATCGCCTTCCTCGAGGCCCTGACCATGGACACCCTGGGTCGGGACGGCGGCAAGCGTCGCTACGGGGCCATCCGGGTCTGGGGGTCCGTCAGCTTCATTGCCCTGGTGGTGATCTCGGGCTATGTTGTCGATCTTTATCCGGTCCGGACCATCGTGATCCTGATCCTTGTGGGCTCCGTGGTTCAGGCCCTCCTGGCCCCGACCGTACCTCCGGGTACGACCCATGCCCGGGTCACCTCCCTGGTCGGCCAGATGCGATCCTTTATCAACCTTCGGATGGTGATTTTTCTGACCTGCTCGTTTTTGATGCTGGCAAGCCACGGAACTTACTATGGATTTTTCTCAATTCATCTGGAACAGCTGGGGTTTGGCCCCACATTCATCAGCCTGGCCTGGGCCCTGGCCTCGGTGGCCGAAATCGGCATCATGCTCAATTCCGACCGCCTGTTCAGGCGATTCAGCATCCGGACCGTCCTGATCACATCCTTTGTCGCGGCGGCCCTGCGCTGGCTGCTGCTGTTCGTCGCCGTTTCTCCAGAGATGATTCTATTGTCTCAGCTTTTCCACGCCCTGACCTACGGGGCCTTCCATATCGCCTGCATCCTTTATATGGACCAGCTGTCCTCACCGGAAACAAAAACCTTCGGCCAGGTGGCCAACAACGCCGTGTCCTACGGGTTGGGCATGATGGCCGGGTTTGTCTTCAACGGGTACTTTTTCGAAGCGGCCGGCGTGTATCTATACCTTGCCAGTGCGCTGACGGCCCTTTCCGGCGCCCTGCTTTTCCTGGTATCCGGATCGATCATGACGCCCCCCGAACAGTGACCCGCGGTCACTCAAAAAATTTCAAAAAATGTGACAAAAAGCATTGATCTAAACGTCAGGATATGGTTTTAAGGAATATTCTTTTTACAGACGTTTCTTGGGAAGGGGAAAATTGTTCTATAGTGTTGAACAACCATAGGACCGTTTTTTCAAAAAACGTTCAATACACATCATTGTTTTTTTGGGGGGGTACAACATGGAAGACGAAGGAAAGGCCATTGTGAAATCCATTGGCAAAGCGATGCAGTTCTGGAGAAAACTCGAAGGATTCGACCAGAAAGAATTCTCCGAGAAAATCGGGACATCCCGATCTTACGTGGCCAAGCTCGAAAACGGCCATGTGGGTGTTTCTCTGGGCCGGATCGCCGAAATTGCCGACGCGCTGGGGGTATCACCCTACACCCTGATGCACGGCATGCCCAATGACGACGAGCTGGAAATCCTGCTTGATCTTTATGCGGACAGAGAACTGGAAATCACCAAATCCGAGATGGAGACGCTGTTCTGCCAGCGGTTCATCGACGGCTCCGTCCCCGCAGAATATTTCGAACATATCCTGTGCATTGAGCGGGGGGGCAATTACCGGTGCGCAAACGGTAAAAAACGAAAATAGTTCCTTCACCCACGTAAAAAAGCCCCTCTGATCATTCAGAGGGGCTTTTTTTATGAGGCCGGCCAGGGCATGTCAGACGGACCGGCCCGCCTCATGGCCCTGATGCACGGCATCGAAGGCCAGGGCAATGGCCCGTGCGTCACCCGCCGTCACACAGGCGATGCCCCGATCCTTTGCCAGGGTCGCCAGGGTGTTGACCGGAGCGGCACCCGCCGCCAGCACCACCGAATCGGCCGGAATGTCCTCGATGCGATCGCCGCACTGGACCCTCACCCCGTCATCGGTTATTTCAAGGGCCCGGGTACCCACCCGGATGTCGATCCGGTTCCGGTCGATCTCCTGCATCATCACCCATTTGGTGCTGCGGCCGATGCCGGCGCCGACCTTGCCCGCCATTTCGATGAGGGTCACCTGCTTGGACCCACGGGTGGCCAGGTCATACAGGGTGTCGTAATCCTCGGCCCGATTGACCAGCAAAAACTTGATCGCTTCGGCCGACAGCGTTCCCTTTTCCGACAGGAACAGGGCCGTTTCCACCCCCACGGCGCCGCCGCCGATCACCACCACCCGGGAGCCGGTATCGGCCCGGTCGGCCAGAACATCCCAGGCCTGAACCACATGGGGACGGTCCACGCCGGGAATGGGGGGCGTGATCGGACCGGCCCCCGTGGCCACGATGATTGCATCGGGCCGTTCCCGATCCAGCAGCTCCCCGTCGACCACGGTATTCAGATGAACGTCAATGGGTTTCAATGAGACCTGGGTCGCCAGATCCCTGGCCAGCTCGGCAAACTCCTCCCGGCCGGGGGGGATGGCCGCCAGAAACAACTGGCCGCCCAGACGATCGGTTTTTTCATAGAGACTCACCGCATGCCCCCGGTCGCAGGCCGACAGGGCGGCGCTCATGCCGGCGGCCCCCCCGCCGATCACCATGACCTTTTTGGGGTGGTCGGCTTTGGTCACGGCCCGTTCCTTTTCGTGCCCGGCCACGGGATTGCACAGGCATTCCACGGCCTGGAGCTTGAACAGATTGTCAAAGCAGCCCTGGGCGCAGCCGATGCAGTGGATGATCTCTTTTTCCCGACCGGTCCGGGCTTTTTCCGGCAGATAGGGATCGGCGATCAGACTGCGGGCCATGGCCGCCATATCGCAGAACCCGTCCCGGATCAGCTCCCGGGCCACCTGGGGATCGTTGATCCGGTGACTGGCAATGATCGGCACATCGACCATCCGCCTGATGTTCCGGGCCAGATAGGCGTAGGCGCCCCGGGGGACATGGGTGGTCAGCTGGGGCGTCCGGGATTCGTGCCAGCTCCCTTTGACGCAAAGGGCGTCGACGCCGCAGTCTGCGACCAGCCGCCGTGCGTATTCCCCAAGTTCATGGTGCCTTAGCCCCCCTTCCATGAAATCGTTGTCATCCATGCGCACAATCACCGGAAAATCGGGGCCCACGGCCTCCCTTACGGCGGCCATCACCTCCAGGCCGAACCGCATGCGGTTTTCAAAGCTTCCCCCGTAGGCATCGGTCCGTTTGTTGGTGACCGGCGAAAGGAACTCGCTGATCAGGTAACCGGTGCCGCTCAAGACCTCCACGGCGTCGTAGCCGCACTGTTTGACCCGACGGGCCGCCGTTGCGAAATCCGCCACCGTCTGTTTGATGCCCGCGTCATCGAGGGCGTCGGGGACTTCCGGACTCAAGGTCGAGGCAAGGGCCGAGGGGGCCACCGGTTTTTTGCCGTTCATCAGGGCCGAATGGGAATAGCGCCCGGCATGGTTCAGCTGGACGGCGGCTGCGGCCCCGTGATCCTTGATGGCCCGGGCCAGCCGGGTCAGACCGGGAATGAAATCGTCATGGTGGGCGCCGATGTACTGGAAGAAGCCCGAGACCTCGTTGACCGTGGCGTTACCCACCACAATCATGCCGGCTCCGCCTCTGGCGCGTTCAACATAGAAATCGACCAGCCGGTCCGTGACCTGGAACTGATCGGCCATTCCCAGGTGCATGGCCGGCAGGTAAATCCTGTTTTTCAGGCGAAGCTGGTTGATCTGAATGGATTCGAACAACGGGTCGTTCATGGTTCCCCCTTTCCGGCGTCCTGATTCCGGACGAAACTGTTTAGCATGCTAATATGTTATTTTTCTCTTCCAGCTGGCCGACGCACCCCCGTGACAACCTGAAACGGACTCACGAAGCCTGGATACCATTGCTAATAAGGGCCAAATCGTCGTTGGCCCTTCCACCCGATTGGAATTGACCGGCTTTTTTCTGTCGGGCAGACATGAAATATCATTCGTATACAAATTAAATGACCCGCCGGGAAATGTCAAGACAATTGATCGGACCCGGCGGTAAGATCTGAAAAAGACTTGTTTTTCGTGGGCATCGTCCAAGTTTCTATTGAAATGAATGGTTTTTTTTACTAACAGTGTAATTCATCCGTCCGCCGGACATCGGACATGTCTCCGCCCGGCGGGGCACCCAAACACCCCGATCCATGCCAAGAAGGTCGCCATGAGCATATACAGACTTGATCAGGACACGCCCCACATCGATCCTACCGCCTTTATCGCCCCCGATGCCGTACTGATCGGCCGGGTCCGCATTGCGGCCCGGGCCTCGGTCTGGTTCAACACGGTGATCCGCGCCGATTTTGAAACCATCACCATCGGCGAAGGCAGCAACATCCAGGATCTGACCATGTGTCACGCGGACGAAGGCAAACCCCTTCTTGTGGGCAAGCGGGTCACGGTGGGGCACAACTGCGTGATTCACGGCTGCACCATCGAGGACGACTGCCTGATCGGCATGGGGGTGGTGGTGATGAACGGCGCCGTGATCCGAAAGGGCAGCGTCATCGCCGCCGGATCGGTCATTCTCGAAAACACGGATATTCCCGCAGGTTCCCTGGTGGCCGGGGCCCCCGGCAAGATCAAACGCACCCTTGAACCCGACATGGTGACCCTGATGTCCGCCATGGCGGACGTGTATCGCAAGCGGTCGGAAGCCTACAAGGACCCGGCCCGTTTCGTCCGCATCGGCTGACGGTCTCACACCTGTGGAATAATCATGACGACACCCACCCATGACACGACGGCCGGATCTCCGGAAACAGGGTATTTCGCCTGCGGGCACCCGGACCGTGAATTCCTCGCCGAACTGACCGTGTCGAACTTCATCCGGGCGAAAATCGCCGTCGGCGGCTTTCTGGCCGCCGGATTTCTTTTTTTCAGCCTGAGGCTTCTTCTTTACCCCGGTTACGGAACCCTGCCGGGCTACACCTCGCTGTTCGTCCTGAATGTCTTCATCATGCTGGGCTCGGCCGTTCTCCTGATCCTGTTCCAGCGGTTCACACCCGACACCCTGGCCGATGTCCGCCCCGTCCATGGGCGACTGGTCTATGCGGCGGCCTTTTTCTTCACGGTGCTGATGTCCATCGCCTCGGGGGTCGAATATGTGGGCTCCGGCACCCTCACCCGGTTTTTCTTCACCATGTTCTCGCTGTGCATCGTGTTCGTGATCAACTGGTACGCCATGCTGGCCTTCTTCATCCTCAGCGCCCTCATGCTGGTTCTGACCACCCTGTTTTACCGCGGCGACATCCTCAGGCTGGGGGTGGAGCACATGCATATCCCCGTTTTGATGATCGTGTCCTGGCTCATCTCACGAAGCTTTTATATGGCGGCGGCCCGGGGTTACGACATCCGAAAGCAGCTGGCCCGGGCCAACCGGACCCTCGAAGAGGAAAGCCGCGGACGGCTCAAGGCCCTGGACGATCTCAAACGGTCCGAGGCCCAGTTGAAAACCCTGTTCGACAAGGCGCCGGACGCCTTCATGCTCTACGATAACGACCGGGGCGTGTTCACGGAGATCAACGGCTATGCCGAACAGCTGTTCGATTACGCCCCCGACGACGTGATCGGAAAAAACTACCGGGACATCGAGATTATCACCGAGTCACAATGCCGCCTGATCGACGCCATCGTTCAGGAAACCCTGGAAAAAACCTTTGCCGGACCCTATGAGATCCCGCTGACCCTTCGGGACGGTTCCGTCGTCGTCGTGGACATCCGGTGTTCGCTGATCACGCTCCAGACCCGGAACCTGATTCTGGCCACGGCCCGGGATGTGACCTGGCGAAAGGTGGCCGAAGAGGAGCTGCGCAAGTCAAACACCGATCTGGCCGAGCGGGTCCGGGAAGGCAGCAAGCGGGTGGAAAAAACGGCGCGCCTTCTGCACCAGGAAATCTCCGACCACCGGCGCACGGAAAACGTCCTCCGGCGAACCGAAGAGCAGTCGCGGATGCTCATCGAAAACATGAACGACGGTTTTCTCGTATTCGATGCCGACATGAAAATCCGCTATTCCAACGAACGGTTCTGCGCCATGGTTTCGCGGCCCCTTACCGACATTGTCGGGCGGAGTTTTTATGATTTTGTTGACGCCGACCATGTTCAGGCGCTCAGGCAGCGTCTCGATGACGACGCTCACCGGGATGCCGGCCCCCGGGAAACCGTTCTTGTGCAAAAAACCGGAAAGCGAATCCACGTCTACATTTCTCCGGCCGCCCTGTATGGGGATGACGGCGCCGTCGAGGGCCGGTTTTCGGTTATCGCCGACATATCCCGCATGAAATCCATGGAAACGGCCCTGCGTGAAAGCGAGGAAATGACCCGGGCCCTGCTCGACGCCTGCCGGGATGCCGTGGTGATGCTCAAACCCGACGGCACCATCTTCATGGCCAACGAAATGATGGCCGGCCGCCTCGGGGCCGACACCCGGTCTCTCAAGGGGAAAAACCTGTTTGACTACTTCCGGTCCGACCAGAACCCCCACCGCCTGCGATCCCTGGCCGAAGCGGTAAGCCGTCGGGAGCCGGTGATTTTCGAAGACCAGTTTGACGAGCGGCATTATCTGATCCATGTCTACCCGATCAACGACGACAAACCCGCGATTGAACGCATCGCCGTGTTTGCCCGGGACATCACCGACCTGAAGAACGCGGAAAAACACATTCACAGCCTGTCCCAGGAACTGATCAAGGTCCAGGAGCGCGAGCGCCAGAGAATCTCCAGGGATCTCCACGACAACGTGGCCCAGGAACTGGCCACCATGAAAATCACCTGCGACACCCTGTTTTCCGATCCGCACCCCTTTCCCACGGACGTGGTGTCCAAGGTCAGCGGCCTTTCCCGCATTCTCCAGGGCACCATCATGAACGTGCGCAACATGGCCTACGATCTCAGACCCCCGGGCCTGGACCAGCTGGGGCTGGTACGGACCATGACCAATTACTGCGAGGATTTCGGCCGGCGCAACGCCCTGGCCGTCGATTTTTTTTCCGCGGGGCTGTCGGGGCTGAGCCTGTCCGCCGATACGGAAATCAACCTGTACCGCATCGTCCAGGAAGGGCTGCACAACGTGGTCAAACATGCCCGGGCCGGGCAGGTGACCATCCGCCTGATCGCCTCCTTTCCCACCATTATCCTGCGCATCGAGGACAACGGCCTCGGCTTTGACATCAACGAACGGCTGAGTGAGGCCTGCGCGGAAAAACGCATGGGGCTGCGCAGCATGGAGGAACGGGCCCGCCTGCTGGCCGGAACCATCGAATTCCGGTCCCAGTCCGGCAGGGGCACCCGCATCAAGGTGGAAATTCCCATGATGGACAATGTGGTCAATCACAACGACAAGGAGGCCTGCCTCAATGGATAAAACCCCGTTCAACGACGGTTTGTTCGAATTTCTGTCCCAATCCCCCACGGCCTTTCACGCCGCCTCCTATCTGGCGCGGCTGCTCACCGGGGCCGGATTTGAGCGTCTTTTTGAAGACGCGGCCTGGGACCTGAAGCCCGGGGGCCGCTATCTGGTCCTTCGCAACGACGCGGCCCTCATCGCCTTTGTCTGTGGGGACGGGGATTATGCGGAAAACGGCCTTCGGATGATCGGGGCCCACACGGACAGTCCGGGGCTGAAACTCAAGCCCCGGCCCGAAATCTCCGCCAAGTCCCTGGTCCAGTTCGGGGTCGAGGTCTACGGCGGCCCCATTCTCGGCACCTGGTTCGATCGGGAGCTGTCGGTGGCCGGTCGGGTGTCCTATGTGGACCAGACGGGTCAGATCCAAAGCGTGATGATCGACCTCATCGACCCGGTGGCCGTGATCCCCAATCTGGCCATTCATCTGGACCGTGAGGCCAACACCTCAAAGGCCGTCAACAGACAGAACGATCTGCCCCCCCTGTTGATGATCGAAGGCGAAACGCCTTTCAATCTACGAAACGAACTGGCCCTGAGGCTCGACCGGATGGGACATGCGTCTTTGGACCCCGCCCTGATCGATTTCGACCTGATGCTGTATGACCCCAAGGCGCCGGCGTTCACCGGTCGTCACCGTGAATTCATCACCGGCGGCCGCCTGGACAACCTGGTCAGCTGCTATTGCGGCGCCCGGGCCCTGATCGATCACGGCGGACCGCTTCCCGCCCTTCTGGTCTGCCATGATCATGAAGAGGTGGGGTCCTTGTCCGTCTCGGGGGCCGGGGGTAATTTTCTGGCCTCGGTCCTGGGGCGCATGATGCCCTCTTTCGAGACCCGCGCCCGATGCCTGGCCCGGTCGCTGATGATCTCGGCCGACAACGCCCACGGGGTCCATCCCGGGTTTGCCGATCGCTACGACCCCCGCCACAGTCCGCTGCTCAACCGGGGGCCGGTGATCAAATTCAATGCCGGTCAGCGCTACGCCACAGACAGTCGCACCGCCGCCGCCTTCCGTTATCTCTGCGCCCTGGACCAGGTCCCCTGCCAGGAGTTTGTCGTGCGGTCGGACATGCCCTGCGGCAGCACCATCGGCCCCATCACGGCGGGGGGCATCGGCATCCGGACCGTGGATGCGGGCATCCCCATGCTGGCCATGCATTCGATCCGTGAAACGGCCGGAGCCGACGATGCTCACCTGTTTTACACGGTCCTGGGCCGTCATGTGCGGGCCCGGATTCGTTGATCATCCCGGGCCCGCACCGTCCCGGGGTGTAATTTTGTTTACCGGAATAATCTTTGTATCATGTTGATTTCAAGCCTCTTTGTGATAATTTAGGAACAGAGACTCCGCAGCAGAAACCCCATCTTTGCGCTGATCATATGACGGTAAGACACCGGGTCGGATGCTCCATGAACGCCAGTGACCGTTTCCGATGAATCAGCCCTCACCGGATGTCCGTTTCCCCCCGTTCTGCTGCGGTTTTTCTTTCCCCGAAGACACCCTATCACAAGGAGGATTCCGCCATGTTTATCAAACAAGCCGATCTTTTCTGGGGCATGGACAACGATTTCATTGCCGAACTGATGGACGTCGCCGTCAAGGAAACCCACGAGGCGGGGCATGTGCTCAGCAATGAAGGCGATCCGGCCCAGTGGTTTTTTGTGCTGCTCAAGGGCCGGGTCCGCATCGACATCGGCCGGGACGAGCAGCTGGTCTACATTGTCAGCCATGCCGGCGAGGCCTTCGGCTGGTCCAGCCTGCTCGAACGGGACCGGTATTCCTCAAGGGCCCAGTGCATGGAACAGACCACCCTGCTTAAATTCGATGCCCGGGACATCCAGCGGCTGGCCGAAGACAACCCGGTCAACGGCATGCTGCTCTACAAAAAACTGGCCGCCATGCTGGGCAACCGGCTGATCACCAGCTACCAGGGCATCTACGAGAATCTTCATGACACGGCCCGGGAAACCTACGGTTCCGGACAGATGATCGAGTCTGAAATGACTTGAGCCAAACGCGGCTCCGTGGCATGGTAAGAGGTCCATGGATTCATGTCACGATAAAGGAGTGATGATGCAGTATCTTGTTGCGGTTGGTCTGGTTGTGGGAATTCTCGCCCTCTGGGCGGGTGTGGATGCGCTTTATCGGAAACGCGGTCTGAGAAGCGACGATCAGCCGCGAACCACCTGCCGGGGATGTCAATGCGGCGGGGAGGATACTTGCGTCAGCCGGGCCGAAGCATCCCTCCGGCGGAAAGAAGACTGACCGTCCTCCCGCCATAAAAAAAGCCCCCCGCCCGAAAATCCGGTGGCGGGGGGCTTGATGTGTCATCGTGTGCGACGACGCCGATCCTTAATCAGGATCAGGCGTTGAACGCATCTTCAGGCATGGCCATGATGGTGCCGGTCAGACCCATGACGGAATTCATCTTGCCAAGGCCGATGGGCAGCATGTGGTTGATGAAGAAATCAGCCGTGATCACCTGGCCTTCGTAGAAGACCTTGTCTTTCTTCTTGGCGCTTTCGATCTTGCCCTGAGCCACGGCGGCTCTCCACAGAAGCATCCAGGACATGACCACGTCGCCGGCCGCTTCCTGGAACAGGGTGGCGGAACCGAAGGCATCCATGACTTTTGCACTCATGGCGGCGCCGCCCAGCGTCATGGCGACTTCACCGAGTTTGCCCAGAGCTGCGTTGACTTTGTCGGCCAGATCGGTCAGGCCCACTTCTTTGGCCATGGCGATGGCTTTGTTGATTTCGCCCATCAGATCCATCATCGGCTTGCCTTTTCTCATACCCAGCTTACGGCCGAGGAGGTCCATGGCCTGGATACCGTTGGTGCCTTCGTAGATGGAGGTGATTTTGCAGTCGCGGAGCAGCTGTGCCTGGGGATATTCTTCGATGAAACCGTAACCGCCGTATACCTGGATACCCAGTGAGCACACGTCGAAACCCTTGTCGGTGCAGTAGGATTTGGCCACCGGGGTGATGATTTCGATCAGACCGCTGTAGTAATCTTTTTCAGCGTCGTCTTTGGCGGTGTGAACCTTGTCAAAGCAGAAGCCCATGAAGTAAAGCATGGCTCTCATGCCGTCCACATAGGATTTCATGATCAGAAGGTTGCGGCGAACGTCGGGATGCTGAATGATCGGAACCTTGGGAGGATCGGCTTCCAGCATGGTCATCAGGTTCGGACCCTGGATACGTTCCTTGGCGTAGTTGACGGCGTTCAGGTAAGAGGTGGATGCAAAGCCGAGGCCCTGCATGGCCACGCCCTGGCGGGCTTCGTTCATCATGAGGAACATGGCTTTCATACCCTTGTTCACTTCACCGATCAGCGTGCCGCGGCATTTGCCCTTGCCGCCGAAGGCGATGGAGCAGGTGGCGTTGCCGTGGATACCCATTTTGTGTTCCACACCGGTCACGACCACGTCGTTGTCTTCGCCCATGCTTCCGTCGTCGTTGACCCAGATCTTGGGAACGATGAACAGGGAGATACCGCGGGTACCGGCGGGAGCGCCTTCGATGCGGGCAAGCACGGGATGGATCACGTTGGTGACCATGTCGGAGTCGCCGCCGGAGATGAAGATCTTGTTACCGACGATGTTGTAGGTGCCGTCGGCATTGGGGGTGGCAATAGATTCAAGGGCACCGACGTCGGAGCCGGCGTTGGCTTCGGTCAGACACATGGTTCCGCCCCACTCACCGGTGAAGACTTTTTTCAGGTACAGTTCTTTCTGTTTGTCGGTACCCAGGGAGGAAATGATGTTGCCGCAGCCGTGGGTCAGGCCGGGGTACATCATGAAGGCGCAGTTGGCTCCGGTGAAAAGCTCGCCGCAGGCAAGGGCAACCGCGTGGGGAAGACCCTGACCGCCTACGGAAGGATCGTCAGCCATGGCCACCCATTCACCCTCGCAGAACAGTTTGTACGGTTTGTGGAATGAAGGAGGAACGCTGACTTTGCCGTTTTCCAGTTTAACGCCTTCTTCGTCGCCCAGTTTCTGGGTGGGAAGGATTTCCTTGACAGCCAGGTTACGGGCTTCGGTAAGCACCATGTCGATGGTCTTGCGGTTGAAATCAGCGTACTTTTCAGTTTCGGTCAGCTGAGCGATGTCGAGCATTTCGTGCAGTACGTAATCCTGGTCTCTGCGGTCTGCAATTTGTTGTGCCATAATCAATCTCTCCTTCTATAATGAATAATGATAATATGTCGTTTAAAACCGCCGGCCCTCACGATGGCGGTTTTAAAAAAGCACATACGGGCCCGGGGTCCTCTCAATCAATTTCAGCAGAACTCATTGAAATCGTTGTGTATAACAAAGACCCCCAAGCATAACGCGGTATTATTGCAAACTTTTTTCACAGGGTCAACCAAATACCTGAATATCTATTCATTTTTATTTGGCCGTCAGGGTTCGATCCGCTCCTTGAGCAGACAGCAGGCAATGCGGCAGGCAGGACGGCCGTCGGGGCCGTAGGTCAGATTGTCGGGCTGAATGAGCTTGTTCATCACGCAGCCTTCGGGGATCGACAGCGGGAAAAAATCCCGTTCGTTGAGTTTGGGGGTGTCGACCAGGCGATTGTCCCTGATTTCATGGGCATGCAGGGGGTAGTCCTCGCACAGGGGGCAGCGGTACACCCGGCCGTTGGGAAAGATGAAATAATTGTCGGCCACCAGGCCGGCACACTCGAACACATCCTCATCGTCCAGGAACACCTTGGGATAGGTGACGGGGATTCCGCTTTCGGCCGCCCGGGCCGCCACCTTCGGGACGATTTGCTGCCAGAGGTCACGGGTCACCTGGCGGCATCCGGATTCCGCCGCTGCGGAATGTCCCCGGATGCCGATCACCTGAATGAAGAATTCCCGGATGCCCAGATCGGCCAGGAGGGGCGGCATCTGCTCGAGCTCATGAAGATTGTCGCTGCTGACCGTGTAGATCAGGCTGGTGCCGAAGCCCCGGTCCACGGCCCGTCGGATACCGGCGAGGCAGGCGCGGTAGGAGCCCCTGCCCCGGATGGCGTCGTTGACGGCTTCCGTCGCGCCGTCCAGGCTGAAACTGATGAAATCGGCCTCGGAAGGACCGATGGCCGACAGGATGTCGTGGAACAGATACCCGTTGGTATCGATGGTGATGGACTGGTAACCGAGCGCCCGGGCCTCTTTCACGGCAAAGGCCAGGTCGGGATGAAGGGTGGGCTCGCCGCCCAAAAAAATCACGTTGGCTTCGGAACGTTTATCGGCAAAGAGCCTCAGCCAGGCGGCGATCTCCTCTCTGGTGACACTGCGTGAACCGTGCTGCTCTTTGTTGATGTAGCAGTGACGGCAACTGAGGTTGCATTGTGTCAGCAGGTGAAAGAACACATTACAGGCGTTTTTTGAGAACGAGACGGTTTTTTTCATAACTCACTTCAATCAAATAAAAAATGCCCGTCACCGGGCATAAAGCGTATCTGGGTTGTCATCGGATGCCGAACGGGGTCTGCGGATCAGTCGGTATCCTTGTTCTGAATTTTCCGCATGATGATGTTCATCTTGCTTTCCCGGATGCGCTCGACTTCCTGCTTGGCCTTGATCAGTTCCTCGTTGGTCAGGCGGAGCCGGAGGGACATGTACTCGGCAAAGATCTTGTAGAGCAGCAGCAGAAAATCCAGCTTTTCGTCCCGCTCGCCCTGACCGGACAGCTTGTCCCCGGCACTGGTGTCCACCGCCAGGCAGGTGGTCCTGCCCACGGCGTAGACCGAGGCCGACCGGCTCATGCTGTCCACGATCCGCATTTCACCGAAAATCTCACCGACCTTGTCGATCTTGCCGATTTCGACCCCTTCCTTCTTGATGACGATGCTGCCGGCCAGAAGGAAATACAGCCAGGGGTCCAGATCCCCCTCCTTGATGATGATTTCACCGTTTTCGTACTCGCGGATTTTACTCAGTTTGAGGAGTTTGCCCAGGTATTTGGTTTCAAAATTCTTCAGAGCCGGAATGCTCATCAGCTTTTGAATGTTTTCGATATTATCTTTCAGATATTTGGTTTCGATCATATACAAAAACTCCCGAAGCAGACTATTTTTCTCATTGGAAAACCGTAAAAGCACATTGCCGGAAGTATCGACAGAATCCAAGTTACCACTATAAGCGTTTAACATTCAAGTATTTTTATCAGTCTCCCAGGCAGTTTTTTGAAATGGAGGGGTCAAAGGGAACCGGATATTTCCCGTCGAAACAGGCCTTGCAAAAATGCCGTTCCGGATTCTCGACGCCGCCGGCCGCCAGCATGCCCTCGATGCTCAGGTAGTGCAGAGAGTCCAGACCCAGGTAGTCCCGCAGCTCGTCAATGGTTTTGGTGGCGGCGATCAGTTCACCCTTGGTCGAGAAATCGATGCCGTAATAACAGGGGAACCGGTGGGGCGGGCAGCTGATCCGCATGTGGACCTTTTTCGCCCCCAGCTCCCTCAGGGCCTTGACCCGGGTCCGGGCCGTGGTGCCCCGGATGATGGAGTCCTCGATGATGATGATGTCCTTGCCCTTGATCTGCTCCTTGACCGGATTGAGCTTGATCCTCACCGCAAAATCGCGCATGGACTGGGTAGGCTGGATAAAGGACCGGCCCACGTAATGATTCCGGATCATCGCCATTTCAAAGGGAATGCCCGATTCCTCCGAATACCCCAGGGCCGCGTAGTTTCCTGAATCGGGAAAGGGCATGACAAAATCAGCCTCGACCGGGGCCTCCCTGGCCAGGCGTTTGCCGTGGGCCTTGCGCATCTGGTAGACATTGCGACCGGCGATGGTGCTGTCGGGCCGGGCAAAGTAGATGTATTCAAAAATACACATGGACGGGGTGACGCGCGTTTCCGGCATGATGCTGCGAATGCCCGAGTCATCGATGATCACGATTTCACCCGGCTCAAGCTCCCGGACGAACTCGGCCTGGACCAGATCCAGGGCGCAGGTTTCCGAGGCCAGAAGGTAGTGACCGTTCAGGCGGCCCAGGCACAGGGGCCGGAAGCCGTTGGGATCCTTGATGCCGATCAGCTCGCCCTTGCCGGTGAGGATCACAAAGGAAAAGGCACCCTTGAGACGGCTCACGGTTTCGACCATGCCGTCCACGAACCCCCGTTGCACGTTCCGGATGAACAGGTGAATGGCCACCTCGCTGTCCATGGTGGTCTGGAAAATCGACCCCATCTCTTCCAGCTCTTCCTTGAGTATATGGGCGTTGACCAGGTTGCCGTTGTGAGCCACCGCATAGGTTTTATTCTTGTGCCGGGCGGTGAAGGGCTGGGCGTTGGCCAGCACCGAGCCCCCGGTGGTGGAATAGCGCACATGGCCGATGGCGCTGGTTCCGGGAAGCTTCTCCAGATCCTCCATGGTGTAGATCTCATGCACCAGGCCCATGCCTTTGTGAACATCGATCCGCTTGTCGTTGGCCACGGCAATGCCGGCGCTTTCCTGCCCCCGGTGCTGGAGGGCGTAAAGGCCGAAATAGGTTATCTTGGCCGCTTCCGGATGGCCGTGAATACCGAACACACCGCACTCATCGCGCGGACGATCATGCTCAATCATGATGGTTTCCCCTGTTTTGAATGATAGGCCTGAATGGTTTTGACCGCATAGGGTTGGGCTTTGAGGGCCGCCACGGCCTTGCTCACGGCCGAGGCGCCGGCCATGGTGGTGGCGTAGGGCACCTTGTACTTCAAGGCGGCCCGCCGGATCTTGTACCCGTCGTGAACCGAACCCCGGTCCGACGGCGTGTTCAGAACCAGCTGAATCTCGTTGTTTTTGATGGCGTCCACCACATGGGGACGGCCCACGGACACCTTGTTGATGATGGTGTTTTCGATACCCCGTTCCTTGAGAAAGGCCGAGGTCCCGCTGGTGGCCACGATGGAAAACCCGTTATCCACAAACCGTTTCACAATGGGAATCACCGCCTCCTTGTCTTTGTCCCGGACACTGACGAACACCGTGCCGGAGAGGGGCAGCCTCTGGCCGGCGCCCAGCTGGGCCTTGGCAAAGGCCATGCCGAAATCCATGTCCACCCCCATGACCTCGCCGGTGGATTTCATCTCCGGCCCCAGCACCGTGTCCACATCGGGGAACCGGTCAAAGGGCATGACCGCCTCCTTGACGGAGCGGTGTGCGGGAATCACCTCGGCGGTCAGTCCCAGCTCGTCCAGGGTTTTGCCCAGAATCACCTTGGTGGCAAGCTTGGCCAGGGGCACGCCGGTGGCCTTGCTGACAAACGGCACGGTCCGGGATGCCCGGGGATTGACCTCGATCACGTAGAGGGTACCGTTTTTGATGGCATACTGAACGTTCATCAGACCCACCACCTGAAGCTCTTTGGCCATGGCCTTGGTGGCGGCGCTGATCTGGTCCAGCATGGCGGCGTCGATGGTCACCGGCGGCAGCACGCAGGCCGAGTCGCCCGAGTGAATCCCCGCCTCCTCGATGTGTTCCATGATCCCGCCGATGATGGTGCGGGTGCCGTCGGAAATGGCGTCCACATCCAGCTCCACGGCATCTTCGAGAAATTTGTCGATGAGTACCGGATGGCCGGGGGAGGCTTCGATGGCCAGGCGGACGAAATTATCCAGATCCTGGGGGTCGTAAACGATCTTCATGGCCCGGCCGCCGAGGACGAACGAGGGGCGGACCATCACGGGGTAACCGATTTTTTCCGCCACGGCCCGGGCTTCGTCATAGCGGTAGGCGATGCCGTTGTCCGGCTGGACCAGATTCAGCTTGCGGAGCATGGCCTGGAACTGGTCCCGGTCCTCGGCCCGGTTGATGCTTTCCGGGCGGGTCCCCAGAATGGGCACGCCTGCGGCCTCGAGGCCCCAGGCCAGGTTCAGCGGTGTCTGGCCGCCGAACTGGACGATGACGCCCAGAGGTTTTTCCGTTTCGACGATGTGAAGCACGTCTTCCTTGGTCAACGGTTCGAAGTACAGCTTGTCCGAGGTGTCGTAGTCGGTGCTGACGGTTTCGGGGTTGCTGTTGACCATGATGCTTTCAATGCCTTCCTCGCGCAGGGCGAAGCTGGCATGGACGCAGCAGTAGTCGAACTCGATGCCCTGGCCGATGCGGTTGGGTCCGCCGCCCAGGATCATCACCTTTTTCGTATCGGACACCCGGGCCTCGCATTCGCTTTCGTAGGTCGAGTAGTAATACGGCGTCCGGGCCGAAAATTCGGCGGCGCAGGTATCGACCAGCTTGTACACGGGCCGGACATCCATACTCCGACGCAGTTCACGAACCTGATCCTCACCGTCGAATCCGCACAGATAAGTGATCTGGGTGTCGGAAAAACCCCAGGCCTTGGCTTTCCAGAGAAGATCCCGGTCGACGGCGGTGCCGGCTGCGCGGATCACCTCTTCGAAATCGGCCAGCTGCTTGAACTGGTGAAGAAACCAGGGATCGATGCCGGTCAGGGCATAAATCGCATCGATGCTCATGCCGCTTTTCAGGGCATAGCGCAGGTAGAACATGCGCTTGGAATTGGGGGTGGCCAGCTTGCGTTCGATTTCGGCGGCCGAGGGCGGCTCGCCGTCCAGATCTTCGGGTCCCCGGCCGTCGGCGCCCAGGCCGAAACGTCCGATTTCGAGGGACCGGACCGCTTTCTGGAAAGCCTCCTTGAAGGTCCGGCCAATGGACATGGTCTCGCCCACGGATTTCATGGCCGTGGTCAGAAAATCCGGGGTTTCGGGAAATTTTTCGAAGGTCCAGCGGGGGATTTTCACCACGCAGTAGTCGATGGTGGGCTCGAAGGAGGCCATGGTTTCGCCGGTGATGTCGTTTTTCAGCTCATCCAGGGTATAGCCCACGGCCAGCTTGGCGGCAATCTTGGCGATGGGGTAGCCGGTGGCCTTGGAGGCCAGGGCCGAACTCCGGGACACCCGGGGGTTCATCTCCACCACCACCATGTCGCCGTTCTTCGGGTTGATGGCAAACTGCACGTTGGAGCCGCCGGTTTCCACGCCGATTTCACGGATGATGGCGATGGAGGCGTCCCGCAGCATCTGGTATTCCTTGTCCGACAGGGTCTGGGCCGGGGCCACGGTGATGCTGTCTCCGGTATGAACGCCCATGGGATCGATGTTTTCGATCGAACAGATGATCACCACGTTATCGTTTTTGTCCCGGACCACTTCCAGCTCGTACTCTTTCCAGTTGAGCACCGATTCCTCGAGCATCACCTGGGTGATCAGACTGGCGTCGAGGCCGGCCTTGGCCATGGTTTCCAGGTCATCGGGGTTGTAGGCCACCCCGCCGCCGGTGCCGCCCAGGGTGAAGCTGGGACGGACGATGATCGGGTAGCCGATCTCCTCGGCCACGGCCCAGACCTGTTCCATGGTCCGTGCGAAGCCGCTGCGGGGGATCCGAAGGCCGATCTTGTCCATGGCGTTCCGGAACAGTTCCCGGTCTTCGGCCTTTTGAATGACCGGCTCGGAGGCGCCGATCATTTCCACGCCGTATTTGTCAAGGGCGCCGCTGCGGTAAACCTCGATGGCGGTGTTGAGGCCGGTCTGCCCCCCCAACGTCGGCAGGATGGCGTCGGGCCGCTCTTTTTCGATGATCTTGATCACGCTGGCCGCCGTGACCGGCTCGATGTAGGTGCAGTCGGCCAGATCCGGATCGGTCATGATGGTGGCGGGGTTGCTGTTGATCAGGATGACCTGATAGCCCTCTTCCTTCAGGGCCTTGCAGGCCTGGGTGCCTGAATAGTCGAATTCGCAGGCCTGGCTGATGATGATGGGGCCGGCCCCGATGATCAGAATCTTGTTTATATCGGTACGTTTTGGCATGGTCTCTCAACTTCCGGGTCGTCAGGGGTTTGTTATTGATGTTTTTTCATCATGCCGACAAATTCGTCGAACAGATAGGCCGCGTCGTGAGGACCCGGCGAAGCCTCGGGGTGGTACTGGACACTGAACACCGGCAGGGTCCGGTGTTTCAGGCCTTCCACCGTGTTGTCGTTCAGATTGATGTGGAACACATCCAGATCCTTGCCGGCCAGACTGGCCATGTCCGCGGCGAAGCCGTGGTTCTGGGAGGTGATTTCCACCTTCCGGCTGAACAGGTTCTGGACCGGCTGGTTGCCGCCCCGGTGACCGAACTTCAGCTTGTAGGTCTTGCCCCCCAGGGCCAGACTGAGAATCTGGTGGCCCAGGCAGATGCCGAACAGGGGTTTGAAACCCAGAAGCGCCCGGACCGTGTCGACGGCATAGGTCAGGGGCTCGGGGTCCCCCGGGCCGTTGGACAGAAAGACCCCGTCCGGGTTCACGGCCCTGACCGTGTCGGCGGACGTCTCAGCCGGGACCACGATCACCTCGCAGCCGGCCGCCTCCAGGCAGCGGATGATGTTGTATTTGATCCCGAAGTCAAAGGCCACGACCTTGAACCGGTCTTTCCCGCTCTGCCAGAGCGGCGAGACGGTGGCCAGGTCGCCTTCGATGACCAACGGTTTTTCACCGTCCCAGCGGTAGGGTCGGGGGCAGGTCACCTCGCGAACCAGGTCGCATCCCACCATGGAAGGCAGGGCCCGGGCCTTTTGGACCAGGGATTCCGGATCCGTATCCTCGGTGGAAATCACGGCCCGAAGGGCGCCTCCCTTGCGGATATGGCGGGTCAGGGCCCGGGTGTCCAGCTCGTCCACCCCCATCACGCCCTGGCGTTTCAGGTAATCGGCCAGGGTTTCCCGGGAACGGTGGTTGCTCGGAAAATCCTGGTATTCGCGAACGATAAACGCGGCCGCCTGAACCCGGTCCGACTCCTCATCCAAAGGGCAGATCCCGTAGTTTCCGATCAGGGGATAGGTCATGGTCACCATCTGACCCCGATAAGAAGGGTCGGTTAACACCTCCTGGTAACCGGTCATGCTGGTGTTGAATACGACTTCACCGCCCGTTTCGCCGGGGCCGGTGAAGCTGCGGCAGGGGAAAAGACGCCCGTCTTCAAGGGCAAGCATTGCTTTCATGATACCGTCTTCATTATCTTTAATGGTTACAGGATATTATTCACATCCTTAAAAAACCCGCACAATCTCTTACGACGGTGCGGGTGGCTGTCACTTAGCATACTGGACAAAAGAGTCAAGTGGCCAGATCAACCAGAGCCAACTTTTATGCAAAAATCATCCCGAATTTAACACAACACCAAAAAAAATCCGCCTCCACCAGACCTCCGGTCAAAAACACCCCCTGCCCCGATTATACTTTTCAAGGCCGAATGAACCTGATACAACCCGAACCTGAACCGACAACCCGGACAGACTGGAATACACATCATGAACAAATTGAATGCCTTGACCACCGGCGTCCTGGGGTTTCTGGCCCTGGCCTTTTTCACGCTGATCGTTTACGTGTCCATTCTCGGAGACAACCACAAGATCGACGACCTGGTCACACGCTTTTTCAATGATCTGAAAAACCGTAACTACGACGCCCTCTGCACTGTTCCGGGCGACGTTTCGGGTATCCCGGCACTTTCCGGCGACGACGCCTGCCCGCAGGCGGCTTTTTTGTTCGAGCTGGCCTTCCTTTCCCGGTTCGGTCTTCTGGACAAAGGAGACTATTCAGTTGAAATCAAACGGGATCACTTCTGGATTCCCTATGTGACCGATGACCGGATCCGGATCAGCGTCGCTTTTACGGAAAAAAAGAAAAACCTGGTCCACGAATTATTTTACGGAATCGGTTCCGACAATTTTGTCAGAGACATCATGTGGGTCGAGCGGCGGAAGGGGCAGTGGGTGATTGCGGAGGTAACCCTGAAAGCGTCGACCCTGTACCCGCTCTACACGGAGTTGAGCGGGCGGATCGATCTGGAGCGGTTTATCCGCCGGACCGATGAAGGATTTGTCCTCAAGGCCAACGACATCCGGCCCGCCGAACTCGATCCCGTCGACCGGCGCCTGCTTGAATTCAGCCTGTCCAGACTGAAGGCTCGGCCCTGAGTCCGGACGGGCCAGGGGACCCGCCCGGAACGGTCCGGATCGATCAGGCCAGATGCTCCCGAACAATGCCAAGAATCCGCTTGATGGGTTCGGCCGCCCCCCAGAGCAACTGATCGCCCACCGTAAACACATTCAGATATTCCGGCCCCAGATTCATTTTCCGGATACGCCCCACCGGAACGGTCAGGGTGCCGGTCACCGCCGCCGGCGACAAGTGCCGGACGCTGTCTTCCTTGGTGTTGGGAACCACGGACACCCAGTCATTGGCCGACCCGATCATATCGGTGATCTCAGACAGAGGCACATCCTTTTTCAGCTTGACCGTAATGGCCTGGCTGTGGCAGCGCATGGTGCCGATGCGCACACAGGTGCCGTCGATGGGAATCGGGGTGCCGGTCCCCAGAATCTTGTTGGTTTCCGCAAAGCCCTTCCACTCTTCTTTGGACTGACCGTTTTCAAGGGCCACGTCGATCCAGGGGATCAGACTGCCCGCCAGGGGTACGCCAAAGAACGAGGTGGGAAAATCCGCGCCGTTCATCGTGGCGGTCACCGTGCGGTCCAGCTCGGCGATGGCCGAGGCGGGATTGTCCAAAACGGCCTGGGATGCACCGTACAGGGCGCCCATCTGACGAACCAGCTCCCTCATGTTGTTGGCTCCGGCCCCGGAGGCCGCCTGATAGGTCATGGACGTCATCCATTCGACCAGGTTGTTGGCGAACAGACCGCCCAGGGCCATCAGCATCAGACTGACCGTGCAGTTGCCGCCGATGAAATCCTTTCCGCCGCAGGAAAGGGCCTTGTCGATCACGGACCGGTTCACGGGGTCGAGGACGATGACGCTGTCCGTTTCCATGCGCAGGGCCGATGCCGCGTCAATCCAGTAGCCCTTCCAGCCGGATTTGCGAATGGCGGGATAGGCCTTTTTGGTGTAATCACTGCCCTGGCAGGTGACCACGATGTCCATCCGGGACAGGGCCTCGATATCCATGGCATCCAGAAGCGGCGGTACGTCCCGCCCGATGTCCGGCCCCTTCAGTCCAACCTGGGACGTGGTGAAAAAAAACGGGTCGATGCCCGTAAAATCGTTGTCCGCCAGCATTCTTTCCATCAGGACGGAGCCCACCATGCCCCGCCAACCTACAAAACCTACCTTGATCATACCCACTCCTTTTCCGACATCCGATCGATCCGGATGATCATTTGTTGGTGAACTCGTAAAAAGTCGCCCGACGGCTATGGAAAAAAATCCATAGGCCAAACACTGTAAGGCAGCATATGGGACGTTTTACGACGCCGTCATTTGTTGGTTTGTATGCGTTCGAGAAGGTCGTCCGCCAGCCCGGCGTCCAGACCTTTCACAATCCTGTATTGCGTGTAGGCGTCGGAGAGATTCATCACCATGGCGTGGCTGACCCCCAGCCGGTAATGCGCAAGGGCGCTGTTCGGCTCCTTGGCCAAAACCCGGTTGTACGTCTCCACGGCCTGGGGATGATACCGGCCCTTGTCGAACACCAGGCCCAGCCGAAGCATCAGATCCAGGTTGTCCGGATGCTCCGCGATCATGGCCTTGTACTGTGTGATGGCCGCCTTGATGCGGCCGCGCTCGCTGAAACTCTCCGCCAGGCAGATGCCGGCCCTGAGGTTGGCCGGATCGGCTTTCAGGGCCTTTTCCGCATACCGGGCCGCTTTTTTGAAATTGCCCTGGGCAAAGCAGGTCTCGGCACGGGCCAGGAAATCATCCGCCCGGGCCGGACCGCTGAGAAGAAGCAGCAGGGCCGAAAGGGCGAGAACGGTTCGAATCATTCATCAGCCTTTCTGGGATCTTCCTCGTCGAGGATGCGCTCGGCCTCCTCGATGGTCGAGGCCGGCCGGGCCCGGTACCCCAGCGCCCGGCTCTCCTGTTCCATTTTCATCTGGGAAATCTTGTTTTTCTTGGATACCACCCGGACCACCCGGCCCATGCCGGCGTCGACCAGCCCACCCATGATCAGTTCCATGGTGAACATCTGCTTTTCCGAGTATTTGATATCCATGTTGCGGATATCCACCAGGCAGGTGAACCCCGGCTTGAGCTGGGCGGTGTTGTAGGTGATGTCCTTGATGAGCCCTCGGATTTCCGGGTCATCCATCTTGCCCAGCGTGATATACAGTCTGTTTTTTTCGATGTTTGATTTTATCATATACATAACACATACTATCCTCACTAAACCTATACGTCTCCGCGATAGACCCTAATGAGATAACACGTCTCTATTCCACAGCGTGGATTGTTAAAAGAAGCCATACGTTTGTTCGGGAATCTCTAGAAGGATGATACCTTATTATACTTCTTCAAGTTCTGTCAATGTTCAATCTCAGCTTGGGTGTGATTAAAACGGCCGGATTCCCGAACGCGCCCGCGTCAGCAGGCGGAAATGGGGGGGCGTCCACAATCATGAACATTTGACCTGCCGCAAAACCATTTGAAAACAAACGTTATTTGATGAACTCGTAAAAAGTCATCCAAGGACGGCAAAGAAAAACGTTCGAGTTCAAGGCGTCGCGAATCCGCAAGGATGAGGCGTACTTAGGGTACGCCGCAGTGACGAGGGATGACGCGCAACGCTTAAAATCGGACGTTTTACGAAGCCGTCTTATTTAATAAAAGCCCCCGGCGGCGGGCTACTCAGGCCGGGGCGGCTGTCCGGAATATCGGACAGCCGCCCCGGCCCGTCACATCGGTTTGCCGGAAAAATCTCGACAACACTTTGATATCAATAGCGTTTAAGTAATTTCACTGCTCTGGCACGCAAGATGTATGTCATGATGGAGCATGACTCTCTTAATGCTTCAAAAAGGTATTCCCATGCGCCACAGACCCGTTCTCGTTCTTCTTCTCGTTCTTGTTGCCTGCGCCCTGGCCGGGTGTCCGGCTCCCGATCTTCATCACCCGATCCGGGGCGACATCCGACTCAAGGATCACCGATACATTCTGATCACCGCCGATTTCCTCCTGGACAGCCCCGACGCTCTCCAGGAGGTTCGGGCCAAGGAAGGTCAGCTCCGGTTGGCCATGGCCCTGGCCTTCCGGGACCACGATTCCCACATGCTCGAGGGGCGGGGCCGGCGCAATGTGGCCAATGCGCTTCGCGCCATCTCCCGTCAGGTCCTTTCCCATCCGGTCAAAAAAATCACCATCACGGAGTACCGGCTTCACGACACCTGATGCCTCACCCTTTCAGGGAACCTCGTCCGCCGTTTTAGGATTGCAGACCCCGGCAATTTGCTTTATAGAGATCAGACATCAAAAGAAGGGGGCCATGGGGCTCGCCTGCGGGAGGGTGTTGTGATTCTCAAGGTCACGGACGAACAAAGCCTGGAGGGATCCGGGAATGATTTCAAGACCATCGGTGATGTGACCCGGGAGTCCACCCGGGGAGCCCTGTCCCGCCGGGCCGGACATTTTGTGGAATCGGTGCTCGACGTCAATCCCGACGCCACCGAGCAGATCGATCGGCTGGACAAGCACCTGACCTGCGCGGAGACCATCGGCGCCAAGGCCAGGGACGGCCTGAAGGCTCTGGATGAGGCGATCGACACCCAAAGCGCCGTGCTGGCCGGGCTGTTTTCCGACTCCGGGCCGGATGATCTCCGCCGTCTCCTGTCTGACCTGGCCCGTCTTGCCGTCCGTCTTTCCCCCGTAAACCGCCCGCTGCCCACCGGCATCCAGGCCCGGCTCCGCGAGCGTCTGCCCGCCGGAACGACGCCCCTCAGACGCTATTTTCAGGAGATCGAGGCCCTTCGCCCCGAGGCGGAAAAACATCTTAAAACCATCGACCGGATTCTGTCCCGACAACAAGCCGCCGCACTCCTCATTGTCGATCACATGGAACACGTGCAGCATCTGTCCCAAACCCTGGGCCGCGCCATCCGCCTGGGGCAACTGATTGACCAGACCCTTTGCGAAGCCCTGGTGTACGAAGTCCCCCGGGATGATCCCCGGGAGCACTTCATCTCCGGAGTCCTGCTCACCCGTCTGCGCAACCGGCTGCAGGCCCTTACCCGTCAGATGGATCTGAACCGAAGACACCTGATCACCCTTGAGCTTCTGATCCAGAACAGCCGGGAACTGGCTTACGGCCTGCACCGGCTCCGGGAGGCCCTGATCGGGGTTTTCGAACGGTGCGCGGACCTCTGCCTCCGACTGACCCGGAAACGGATCGTGACCCTGCCCCCGGGGTGGACCCGGTCCGGTGCGGAGGCCGAGGACGGACGGGCCCCGGCGCCCCCCCTGTCGCCGGCCCACATCAGCCGGGATCTTGCCCGACTCACGTCCTGGGTCGACGCCCTGAACACCTTTCGCGCCGAAGGCGGCCCAATCATCGAGAACACCCTGTCCCGCCTGGATGAACTCCGGCGTTTGACCGACGAGGCCTTTGATCAGACCAGATCGTATCCCCGCTCACCGTGAAGGGCCTGGTCGAGGCCCAGAGCCTCCGATTCCTCATCAATCCGGAAGCCCAGACTCTTTTCGACCAGAACGCAGATCAGAAACGTCCCCAGCCCCGCAAACACCAGGGTGGTCCCCATCCCGGTCAGTTGAACGAGCAGCTGATCCCAGACCGTCCAGGTCCGGCCCGCCGCCTCGGAGGCCGCCGCCATCCAACTGTCCCGGATCAGGAAACTCAGCACCAGAACCCCCATGCCGCTGCCCACACCGTGAATCCCGAAACAGTCCAGGGCGTCATCATAACCGAACACCAGCTTGATCTTCAGGGCGTAGTAGCAGACCAGCGACGACAGGGAACCCAAAAGCAGGGCCCCCAGGGGCTGCACTACCCCCGCCGCCGGGGTGATGGCCACCAAACCGGCCAGAATGCCCGAGGCGAAACCCAGGGCCGTTGCCTTGCGGAAGACCGCCGCCTCGATGGCCAGCCAGGTCAGGGCTCCGGCGGCCGCCGAAATCTGGGTCATGGTCAGGGCACGGGCCGTGTCGAGTCCGCTCTGCAGGGTCGATCCGGCATTGAAACCGAACCAGCCCACCCACAAAAGGCCTGCGCCCATCAGGGTCATCACCAGGTTGTTCGGTTGAACCGCAAGCTTGGGGGAACTGTTTCGGGGGCCCAGGTACAATGCCGCCACCAAGGCGCTGATCCCTGCGGAAACATGGATGACCAGCCCGCCGGCCAGATCGATGACGCCCCGGGCCCCGGCGTTGAAAAGCCAGCCGTCCGGCGCCCAGATCCAATGGCACAGGGGGCAGTAAATCAGAAGGAACCAGAGTGCGATAAACAGGATGTACCCCCTGAAATACACGCGTTCGGCCAAAGCGCCGCTGATCAGAGCCGGGGTGATGATGGCGAATTTCCCCTGAAACATCGCAATGATATACTCGGGGATGCCGTCCGTAATCATGTCATCGATCCCCGTGAGAAAGAAATAGTCCGGATTCCATCCGACCACGCCGCCCAGGATGCCCCGGCCGAAGGTCAGGGCAAAGCCGCAGACCACCCAGAGCACGCCGATCACCGCCAGGGAAACAAAACTGTGCATCATGGTGCCCAGCACATTCTTTGACCGGACCAGCCCCCCGTAAAACATGGCGAGCCCCGGCACCATCAGCAGAACCAGCGCCGTCGAAATCAACATCCAGCACGTATTCCCGGTATCGACCACCTGCCCCTGGCCCGCCCACAGAACCTGCGGCATTCCGATCAGGACAAGACTCCCTGCGACACGTTTCCAGCACGCCTTCATTCCTTTGCCTCCCTTGATGGATGAACAGAATAAGAAAGTTTTTCGCGGCCAGATGAGCAACCTCTGTGCCAGATCATGAAACACAAAACAACCGCTTGAAACAAAAGACAAAACGGCTATGATTTTCGTTGTCACACGTTTTATGGATATGACATTTTTGTTCGATTGTGCCGGCAAAATCGGGGAATACGGCGCACCTAAGGTCCGTCGCCCTGACGGGGGATGACGCGCAGCGCTTGAAATCGGATGTGTTACGATGCCGTCATGATTGAAACGGCATCACAGAGAGGAGGGGATGAGGAGGCTGGGGAAGGCCGGGCGTCCGGGATCAGGTGAGGCACCTGATCCGGCGCTGATCTCGGAACCCGGGGTCAGAGGGCGTCTTCGCCCTGCTCGCCGGTACGGATGCGGATGGCTTTCTCCACCGGGGTCACGAAAATTTTTCCATCCCCGATCTTTCCGGTGTTGGCGGCTTTTCGAATCACGTCGACGGCGCGGTCGAGAAGCTCGGCGGGCACCACCACCTCGATCTTGATTTTCGGCACAAAATCCACCACATATTCCGCACCGCGATAAATTTCCTTGTGGCCTTTCTGTCGCCCGTATCCCTTGACCTCGGAAATGGTCATGCCCTTGATACCAATGTCGTTGAGGGCGTCTTTCACGTCGTCGAGCTTGTAGGGCTTGATGATCACGTCGAGTTTCTTCATGGTTCAACTCCTTTTCTCCGGCAATGTGTTCATTGAACACAAAACGTCATCGTTGGCCCACCCCGCCTCAGCCGCCGCCGGCGGCATTGAATCGAAGGGGCGTCCTCATCGAAAATAAAAACCGATCACACTGGCAAAAACCTGCACAGCATACACCAAAGCCCGCCGTCACACAAGCCCCTGCTCCGTTCAACCGGGAAAGATCAGAACTCGATCACGGTCGGCGAGGCCGCGGGCCTTCGGCTCTGGCCAATGGCCGTCAAAACGGCCTTCCGGATCTCACGGATCCGGTCGGGCTGATCGACCTTGGCGCCGAGCAGATCCCGCACGTAGAAGATATCCACCACCTGTTCCACATGGGTGGCGATCTTGGCATAGACGATGTCGAGGCTGCACTGGTACAAGGCGTTGGTTACCGCGTAAAGCAGACCGGGAAAATCGTAGCTGTACACCTCGATGATGGTGGAAAAACTCGAACTCTTGTTGTCGATATCCACCCGGTTGGCCTGACCGGACATCACCACGGGGTGTTTCCGGAAGGGCCCCGCGGTCTTGTTTCTCAAGGCCTCTTCCAGGTCCAGGGAACCCGACAGAACCCGCGACAAATCATCCCGCACCCGGTCCCATCGTTCGGATTCCCGGCTCAGGTCGTAAAACGGCTTGATGGTGAACAGATCAAGGGCCGTCTGCTTGCCCCAGGAATAGATCTGGGCATCGAGAATATCGAAATCGTTGAGGGTGAACACCCCGGCCACCTTGGAAAAAAACCCCGGCTTGTCCGTGGCGCAGATGGCCGCGCAGCGGTTGCTGGACTGGGGCAGTTTGCGCACCTTGAGGGCGAAGGGCGCGTCCTGTCTCGACTCGTAAAGATCGATATGCTCGATGATCCGTTTTTCAGGGGTGCTGAGCAGATAGCGGGGCGGCATGCTTTCGATCAGATCGCCCAGGGCACCCGGATCGAGACGGAACGCATGATCGGCGGCCAGAATTTTTTCTTTCTTGTGCTGAATGGTTTTTTCCTTGCGGTGGGACACCTGGTCTCCGGATTCGAGGATCTCAAGCACCTTGAAAAACAGGTCCCTCAGAAGACTGGCGGTCCAGGTGTTCCAGGCGTTGGGCCCCGTGGACACCGAATCGGCCACCGTCAGCAGATACAGCATCTTCAGACGGTCGGCGTCCTTGATGGTCCGGGCGCAGGCCATCACCGTTTCCTCATCGTCGATATCCCGGCGTTTGGCCACGTTGATCAGGTACAGATGGCGTTCGATCAGAAAGGCCACGGCATCGATGACCCGGGGGTTCACGGCGCGCTTGCCCAGAACGTCCCTTACGATTTTCGCCCCGACCCGGGAATGCTCGCCCCCGGGGACGCCCTTGCCGATGTCATGGAACAGGGCCGCCCAGTGGAGGGCTTTTTTGCTGATCAGCTCACCGTAGAGTTTGGCGTGGAAGGGTTCCGTGGCCATGCTCTCCCTGGAGCTGAAATGGATCACCGCCTGGAGCACATGGATCGAATGACGGTCCACCGGATAGATGTGATACTGGTTGTACTGGATCCTGTTGGCGATTTTGTCGAACTCGGGAATCAGCCGGACCAGAAAGCCGGTGGACAGCATGTCGTTGAGGACGTTGAACTCCGGGCTCACACCGGCCATGATCCGCTCAAAGCTTTTGGTGACGGCTTTGTCGTAACGGAAGGTTTCGATCAGGTCCCAGTGCTCGGTGACCTTGCGCTTGGCCGACGACGACAGGGGAAGTTTCAGACGGGCACTTTCAGAAAAAATATCAAGCAGAAGCAATGGGTTGTCGACAATATCCCGGTCCGACACAAAGTGAAGCATGTGTTTGGATATGGCCAGCCCGGGAATCCGGGACCGCTTGAACAGATCCCTGCTGAGCACCGCCGTGCGGTTCTGACCCATCTCGGCCAGGAACATCAGGTGGTGCTGCTTGATAAATTCCATTTTGGCGTGAAGCACCCCCATGAAGCGTTCCACGGGCTGCTGACCGTCCATCTTTCTGAACTTGAACGACTTGGCGATGGTGGCCTGATGCTCGAAATGAAGCTGGTCGCACTTGCGGCCGGTGATGATGTGGAGCCGGTTTCGGACATCCCAGATGAACTCCAGCGAATCCATCAACCCGGCGTATTCATTGGCGTTCATGTACCCTTGCGTCAGAAAGTCCTCGGGCTGTTTGACCATGGAGCGGATCCGCCCAAGCCAGAGCATGACGTGATAGTCCCGAAGCCCGCCCATGCCGTTTTTCAGATGGGGTTCGATCAGGTTCGTCGAATCCCCGAAATTTCTATGCCGCTCTTCGCTGCCGGCCTTCAGCCATTTCAGGATCTTTCCCCGGGACGATTGGATCAGACGGTCGTTGATGGCAGAGGTCAGCCGGGAGAACAGGGGCGACAGGCCGCAGAGAAACCGGGCCGTGAGCAGGGAGGTGAACACCTCCAGATCCGACCCGGCCATCTTGATGCAGTCGTCGATGGACCGGGTGGCGTGGCCCACATCGAGACCGATATCCCAGAGGGGATAAATGATTTCCCGGACCAGATCCTCCGCTTCCCGGGGCACCTTGCGGTCAAACAGGATCAGGATATCCACATCGGAATGCACGCACTGCTCATCCCGGCCGTAACCCCCCAGAGCCACCATGGCGCAGGTAGCCCCCGCGCGGCTGAGGGTCGGCCCCACCTGACTCCGGGCAAAACTCTCCAGAAAATATTCATCGATAAGACGGGCGTTTTCCTTCAGATAGGCCGTGGCCGACATTTTTCCATGGGCGGCGATCAGGGCGTCCCTGTTTTTCTTCAACTGGATCGATGGGCGTGGTGTCATGGCCTCTTCTTTCGTTTACGCGTCGTAATCGGTTGGGGGGCACCCAAAGCCCCCCCCGACCGATCATCAAGCAACTTCTCTGCCGGCCGCACGCCGAATGCGGCGATGTCTGATCAGGGTATACAAAAAATAAGGTCCCTGACAAGCCCCCAAAGTCGAAATGACATATTTGTATTTTTTAAACCCCAAAAATTGCATTTTTGCATATTCGTGTTCCCCGTCGCCCATGGTCCATGCCCATGGACCATGAAACGGCCCTGCCGCTGCCCACAGGGCAATCGCATGTGCCGGGGGCATCCGCCCCATTCCGATGAGCGGTACCGTGCGACATACCTCGGCATGTCCGGCTTTTCTCCGTGGCTTTGTGTCTCTGTGAGAGTACTTAAACCGGCTTCCCCGAAGGTACGCCGGTCTTTTTGTTTTCTCACGGAGACACCAAGACACAGAGATAACAAAACCATGCCCAAGGCATGGTTCACGGCTTCTGGCGGCGTCACACCAATTTCCGTTCCAGAGAATTGCCCCACCTCAGAGAAAACGCATTCTGCCGGAGTTGGCTTTTTTCGCTATCGGTATCGAACGATGTTGGAGCCGATAGCGATTCAACCGGACACATACATGCGATTGCCCTGCCGCTGCCCAAGAGCCCTATTGAATCCCGCGGGGGACTGTGCTATGGTTTTTTTACCTATTGCGAAGCAACCCCCAAGACACACCATTCGCCAGGACGGCATGCACACAAACACCGGCTTCCGGACCCATACACCGGGCCTTCAGTCCCAAAAAGGGTGACCGTATCGTGATCCGCTTCAAACTGAAAGATTCGTCCCTCAGAGCCGCGATCCATGAAATCATGGAGCCCTTCGCCTACACAGAAACGTCCACCCGGGCCAGCCTGTTCATGGATCTGTTCATCATCGCCTGCATCATCCTGTCCTGCCTGCTGATTCCCCTGGAGTATCTGTTCCCGGCCCAGACGGACCTTCTATGGAACATCGAACTTGGCTTTACCGCCATTTTCGTGGTTGAATACCTGCTCCGGTGGTACGGCTCTCCCGACCGGCTGCGCTACCCCTTCACCCGGTACGCCCTGATCGATCTGATCGCCATCCTGCCGACCCTGATCATTCTGGTCCAGGGCCTGATGATGCTCAACATGGCCCGAAGCCTCCGGATCCTTCGGCTGCTTCGACTGCTCCGCCTGCTCCGCCTTCTGAAATTCATCCGCTACCGGATGCTGCTGACCCAGCTGCTGATTGACGCAAAAATCCGGCTGAGCACCCTCAAGGAACGGGGACGCGCCAACCAGCTTGAAAAAATCTTTTTTTTCACCATTCTCACCTGGATCATCGCCTCCAACCTGATCTACGTCACCGAAGTCCACCTGAACGATGTGAAAAACAGCTCGTTTTCCAATTACTGGCAGTCCTACTGGAACACGGTCATCATCCTGTTTTCCGGCATCGAGGACAAGGAGCCCCTGTCCCTGGCCGGGCGCATCGAGGTCACCCTCCTGCTGATCGCCGGAATCTGTTTCGCCGGCGTGATCACCGGTGAGATCGTCTCGATCCTGGTCCGACGCATCCAGCGCAGCGGCAAGATCTGCCTCAAACCACCGAACAGCAAACTGGAACGGCATATCCTGATCATCGGCCAGAACAAACACCTGGCCAACGTCATCCTTCAGATCCACGCCGCCCTTAGGGGCCGTCACTACATTCTGGTGGTCAGCCGCACCGCCGAAGACATCAAGGCCCTGGAAACCCCCGCCTGCAAAAAGGTCATGGCTCTCCAGGGAGACGCCTTGAACAGCCGGGTGATGGAAAGCGCCTGCCTGAACGAGGCCCTGCGGGTGGTCCTTTTGTCATCGAACTACCGCACCGGCGATTCGGTTCAGGACATCGACAACCGGACCCTGATGAAAACCCTGGCCGTGGTCGGCAAAAACGACCGGATCCCCATCGTGGCCGAACTCCAGAGCGAAACCAACCTGCACGGAGCCAACACGCTCGACGGGGTGGAATTCGTGGTCAGCCGCCTGTTCGGAGAACGCCTGGCCAGTCAGGCCGTCCTCAATCCCGGGGTGACGGAAGTCTACGATTCCCTGATGACCTTCACCGACGATTCCAGTGAATTCTACACCATCCCGGTGCCGAACGAGCTAATCGGCAAAACCTTCCGGGAAGCCCAGCTTCATTTTCTCGATATGGACGAGGAGGCCATCGTCCTGGCGGGCATCGACCGGTCGCCCCCCCACCGGCCGACCACCCGGTTCAAGCTCAGCCCCTACGCCCCGAAAAGCGGCATCCTTCCGGCGGATCTCTGCCTCGACCGGCGGGACCGTCTGATCGTCATCGCCTACGAACAACCCGGATCCACCCAGACGGACGACCACGACCTGTGGCGGGGCAATCTGGTCAGTCCGGAGCCTGTATCCTGATGAGACAAGGAACCGCGCCCATGAAAAAAATCCCCGTCACCCCGCCCCTTTCAGACCACGTGGTCATCTGCAACTGCAACGAAAAGGTCCGGGCCATCGTGGAGGAACTGCACTCGGGCAACGGGCAGCCGCCGCTCGACATCGTCCTTCTGATCCAGGATCGGAACCTCTGGCAGAGTCATCCGTCCTGGCACCCCCGCATGACCGGCCCGGCCAAGGTCATCACCATCTACGGCAGCCCCTTTGACAAGGACTGCCTGGACGCGGCCTGCATCCAAAAAGCCCGGGCCGCCATCATCCTGGCCGACCCCAACCAGGGGCAGCTGGCCGACGCCCAGTCCACCCTCATGGCCGTGGCCATTGAAAAGCAAAACCCCCAGGTTCACACCATCCAGGAACTGATTCTGTCGATCAACAGGGAGCATCTCAAGGCGATGAATGTGGACGAGGTGGTCTGCCTGGGTGAAATTTCGGAAAAGCTCATCGCCCAGAGCTGCATCACGCCGGGGGTCAAAAACATCTTCGAGGATCTGCTGACCACGGCCGAAGGCACCTCCCAGATCTTTCTCCCGCCCCTTCCCCCGGCCCTGTCCGGCATGAGTTTTCGCCAGATCGCCCGGGCCTGCATCACGGCCCAGGCCCCCTTCGTCATCATGGGCTTCGTCATCTGCCCGCCCCAGGCCATCATCACCCGGGAAGGCCGCAACATGATCAAAAACAGCTTCATGGTCAACCCCAAAAAAGCGGGCAAGGACCTTCGCCTGTCCGAGTACGACAAACTGATCGTCATCGCCTATGAGCCGCCGACGGATATCGCCGACTGGGTGCGCAAAGGAAGTGACCCGCCATGAGCACCGCCGAAGACATCGTGAACGAAAAAGGCCGGGACATCATCTGCGTCCCCCCCCGCACCACGGTGTTTGACGCCCTTTCCCGCATGGTCGATTTAAAAATCGGCGCCGTTCTGGTGGGCCGCCCCGACGCCATCCTTGGCATCTGGACCGAACGTGACTTCATGCGAAACAGCCTCACCCCCGGGTTCGATGCCCGCACCGCCCGCATCGGCGACCTGATGAACACCGCGGTGGCAAGCGCTCCCCACGACCACACCACCGACCAGCTTCTTTCCCTGTTTTCCCGAAACCGGCTCCGCTACCTGCTGGTGGAAAAAAACGGCCGGCACGTGGGACTGATCGCCGTCAGCGATGTCATCCAGGCCTGCCTGGCGGAGAAGGCCGAAGGGTACCGGCGCCTGTTCCACACCATGAAATGCGGGGCCTTCCTCTGCAGGCCCAACGGGGAACTCATCGACGCGAACCCGGCCCTTCTTGCCATGCTCGGATACGAGGACAAGGCCGCCTTTATCAGCCGAAACATCGCAACCTGCGTTCACCCGGCCCCCGGCGACCCCCTGGTCCTGATCGACGACCGGCACACCGAGCATGACATCGATTTCATCGCCGGCGACGGCCGCATCGTTCCCGGCCTGGTGTCCAGCCATGCCGTCCGGGACAGCCACGGACGGATCACGGGCATCGAGGGCGTGGTGGTCGACGTGTCCCACCGGCGGGCCATGGAAAACGAACTGCGCAAGGCCCACGCCATGCTGTTCAACGTCATTGAAAGTTCGCCCAACGTGATCATCGCTGCGGACAGAAACGGCCTGATTTTCATCTGGAACCGGGCCGCCGAGGAAACCCTGGGCTATTCCGGCGACGAGGTTCTGGGCAAGGTCAGCATCGAATCCATTTATCCTGCGGGCATCGCCCGAAAGATCATGGCCCTTCTGAGGGGGCCGGACTACGGGGGCAAGGGGCTGCTCCGGTCCTTTCCCATGGTCTTTGTCCGGAAAACCGGCGACTCGGTCCAGGTCAAGCTGTCGGCGTCGATCATTTACAATGAATTCAAACAGGAAGTGGCCACCGTGGGGATTTTCGTCGATTTCGAGGCCCAACTGGACATGGCCCGCCGTCTCAGGCACACCCAGAACCTTTTGGCCCAGTCGGAAAAACTGGCCGCCATGGGCCGCCTGACCTCCCTGATCGCCCACGAGGTCAACAACCCCCTCTACGGCATCGCCAACACCCTGGAACTGTTGAAAGGCGATATCACCCCGGAAAGCCCGAAACGGCGGATCCTGGACATGGCCCTGTCCGAAACCGAACGCCTGTCCGACATGCTGAGAAAGATGCTGTCCTTCGCCCGCCCCGAGCCCGAAGAACGCCGGCCCACCGACATCAACCGCCTGATCGATGAGATCATCACCCTGCATCACAAGCAGTTCATGGAAAAAAACATCCGCCTGATCAGCCGGCCCGGAAAAAACCTGGGGCCCGTCTCCGCATCGAAAAATCAGCTCCGTCAGGTCCTGCTGAACCTTTTCAGCAACGCAAGGGACGCCATGCCCGCCGGAGGCGAGCTTGACATCCGCACCCGAAAAAACCGGAACACGGTCCACATCCTGATCCGCGACACCGGCGTGGGCATCCCCGAAAAAAACCTGTCCCGGATCTTCGACACCTTCTTCACAACCAAAGACGAGGTCCGGGGCGTGGGCCACGGCCTGTCCCTCTGCTACAGTGTCATCAAGGACCACGGCGGCGACATCCGCGTCACAAGCCGGGAAGGCCGCGGCACCACCTTCACCCTGATCCTGCCCCAATCGCCCATGACCGATCACCAAAATATATCTGTGTGACATTGTCGAGACGCACGGCGTGCGTCTCCTTTACCTCCGCCACCCCCTCCGGGAGCGACCGTTTGAAACCTTGGACAAACGGTTTTTTTTGATTTTCTCACAAAGACACAGAGGCACAGAGAAAAACGCGGACAAAATTATCCACAGATTACACAGATGTTCGCAGATTATTCCAAACCCCTAACCTTCCCGAAAAAACGACCGCCAGGGCGGATTGAGGCACAAACCCCGACGCCTTTCCTGATAACCTGCGTCCTATTCGGATGAAAGGGGATTTGTGGTGAAAAGCCGATCAAGGGGGCTTTGAATGGCCTTGATGTTTCTCTCCATGACGTGGGTATAAATTTCGGTGGTTTTCACATCCTGATGTCCCATCATCGACTGAAGCTCCCGGATGTTGACGCCGTTTTCAAGCATATGAGTCCCAAAACAATGTCGAAAGGTATGACAGGTGACGCGTTTGGTAATACCGGCTCGAAAAACGGCCGTTTTCACCGCCTTCTGCAAACCCGATTCATTGACATGATGCCGCCGGATAGCGTCGGACCGGGGATCTTTGCTCAGATTTTTTGCGGGAAACAGATACTGCCACCT
>NZ_BAAHXV010000014.1:0-115436 GCF_054657895.1 Desulfatiferula olefinivorans
GCAGATGCCGGTTTAATCGCTCTCACAGAGTCACGGAGACACAGAGAACGCCGGACATGCCGGGGCATGTCGCACGGCAACGCTCCTGTGGACATCCCATGCCGTGACGTAAAAGAGCCCCGGCTCGTTTTCGTCATGGTCAAACCATTCAACCACCCGGTCGCTGCGCGCCCTGAAGAGCGCGAAGGAAATGGGAGGTGTCAATCCCCGATACACGGCATTTCATGAATCGCTCCCCACAGGGCATGACCCACGGGTCGTGCGGGATAGACATGCGATTGCCCTGGCTGTCGACTGGCGGGCTCTGTCTTCTGTTACACTTTTTACCTCTGCTGCAACACATTCGTTACATCGATCGGGTATAACCCGTATATCAAATCAACCACCACCGACCTTAGGAGGACATCATGAACCAAAACCCATCCGTCGAAACACTCATTGAATCCTTTGACCTGATGTGGGGCAAGCACCCCGGCGTGGTCATGCTCATCGGAAAGAACCGGGACATTCTGGCCTTCAACCAGACCGGAAAAGCCTTAGGTCTCACACCGGGCATCAAATGCTTTTCCCTGACCGGCGGGACTAAGATCTGCTCCCATTGTCAGGCCAATCAGGCCCTGGATAAGAAAGAAGCCATCCGTGCCGCCGCCTGGAGCGATCCGTTGAATGCGGTCATCGACGGATACTGGATTCCGGTTGCCGGACGAAACGATGTTTACGTACATTTCGGCAATGACATCTCCGCCTATGCCGCACCGTCGATGTTTCCGGAAAACCGGTAATCGGCCGTCGGGTGAAATCGAATTTTTTATCGATTAAACGCTTGACCTTTTCCGACAAATACTTTAAAAACCATTTGTCTTTTTGGAGCGGCCTTCCGCTTGAAAAGGTAAAAAACGCACCCTATGGCGATGTAGCTCAGTTGGTTAGAGCATGCGGCTCATATCCGCAGTGTCCTTGGTTCAATTCCGAGCATCGCTACCATATATAAAGGGGTTATCCGATATTCGGATAACCCCATTTTTTTTATCCGTTCCCCTCTGCCTCACGCCCCGAATTCCCTTGAACCCATTTTGCCCAGATGGTATATAGACCCTGATTTTTCAACCGATATCAGAGGAAACGGCCATGGAAACCACCACCCGATTCGAAAGCATCGTTGAAAAACGCATCCGGGAAGCCATGGAACAGGGCAAGTTCGACAATCTTCCGGGTCACGGCAAACCCCTTGTTCTGGAGGATGATCGCCACGTACCCGAGGATATGCGGCTGGCTCACAAAATTCTCAAAAATGCCGGATGTGTTCCAAAAGAACTCGAACTGAACTGCGAGGTCCGGCGCATGGAAGACCTGATCGCCGGCATGGACGATGTGACGGCCAAGTACAAGGCCATGAAGAAACTGGCCCTGCTCAAACAGAACATGATGAAAACCAAGGGGACGGCCGCCTTTCATATTCCTGAGGATTATGAAAAAAATCTGGTCGAACGCATGGAAAAACCGGCCGCGCCCCAAAACAGATAAGGCTTTATGACACAGAAAACCCTTGCACTGATCTCCGGCGGTTTTTCCTCTGAACGGGAGGTATCGATAAACGGCGGCAACCAGGTCTTCGAGGCTCTGGACAAGAGCAAATACCTGATCCGGCGTTACGACCCCAAATTCGATCTGGCCCGCCTGGCCGCCGAAGCGCCGGAGATCGATGTGGCCCTGATCATCCTCCACGGGCCCTTTGGTGAAGACGGCACCATCCAGGGCATGCTCGATCTTCTAGGCATTCCCTACCAGGGTTCCGGCGTGCTGGGCAGCGCCCTGGCCATTGACAAGCTGGCGTCGAAAAAAATCTTTGAGCAGAGCGGTCTGCCGGTCCCGCCTTACATGACCGCCCATAAAGGCCGACCCTTCGATACTCCGGGCTGCGTGGAAACCCTTGGCCTGCCCCTTTTCGTGAAGCCGTCAACCGGCGGGTCCAGCATCGGCATGAGCCGGGTCGGAACCCCTTTCGACCTGCAACCGGCCCTTGCCAAGGCCTTTGAATACGACGACACGGTGCTGGTCGAGCGGTTCATTCAGGGCACGGAACTGACCTGCAGCGTCATCGGAAACGATGATCTTGTGGCCCTGCCTCCCATCGAAATCATCCCGGCCCACCCGTCAAGCACCTTTTTCGATTACGAGGCCAAGTACACACCGGGCGGGGCACAGGAAATCTGTCCGGCCCGCATCAGCCCGGAGCTGACCGCGGCCATGCAGGACCTGGCAAAACAGGCCCACCGCGCCCTTGGCCTTCGAGGCTACAGCCGCACGGACATGATTCTCAGCGAAGGGGCCTTTTATCTTCTGGAAACCAACACCATTCCGGGCATGACCCAAACCAGTCTGTTGCCCCTTTCGGCAAAAACCGCCGGAATGTCGTTCAGCGCGCTGTTGGACCGGTTGATTGACCTGGCACTGGAATGACCGTGAGATGCACGTTTACATATCGACTTTGACCAAATTTAACACCAAGGAGACCCGATGAATATTCTTGTTGTGGGAAGCGGCGGACGTGAACACGCCCTTGCCTGGAAAATCGCCCAAAACAAAAACGTAAAGAACCTGTTCTGCGCACCGGGAAACGCAGGGATGGCCCAGCTCGCCACCTGTGTGGACATCAAGGCCGATGACATCGACGGGCTTCTTTCCTTTGCCCTGTCTGAAAAAATCGATCTCACGGTGGTGGGACCCGAAGCCCCCCTGGCCGCAGGCATTGTGGACATATTCGAGAAAAAGGGCCTCACGGTGTTCGGCGCCTCCAAAAAGGCGGCCCAGCTCGAAGCCAGCAAAAGCTTCTCCAAAAACCTGATGGTCAAATACAAAATTCCCACCGCCAAAGGCCAGAGCTTCACCAATTACGACCAGGCCGAAAAATACATCAAAAGCGCGGGCGCGCCCCTGGTGGTCAAGGCCGACGGCCTGGCCGCAGGCAAAGGGGTTCTGATCTGTCAAACGGAAAAAGAGGCCATCGCCGCCCTTTCCACCATCATGAAGGACCAGGCCTTCGGCAGCGCGGGCTCACGGGTGGTCATCGAGGAATGCCTGGTTGGCGAGGAAGCGTCATTCCTCGCCCTGACCGACGGCAAAACCGTGCTCGCCCTGCCCTCGTCCCAGGACCACAAACGGGTGTTCGACAACGATGAAGGCCCGAACACCGGCGGCATGGGCGCCTACTCCCCCGCTCCTTTGGTGGACGGCATCCTGCACGACAAAATCATGAACGAGGTCATGATCCCCACGGTCAAGGCCATGGCCGCCGAAGGCATCCCCTACAAAGGCATTCTCTACGCGGGTCTGATGATCGACCGTGACAAAATCAAGGTTCTGGAATTCAACGCGAGGTTCGGTGATCCCGAAGCCCAGCCCCTGATGATGCGCCTTAAAAGCGATCTGGTGGACCTGATGATGGCCTGTATCGACGGCACCCTGGATCGCTGCACCATGGAGATCGACGACCGGGCGGCGGTCTGTGTGGTCATGGCCGCCGGGGGCTACCCCAATACCTATGCCAAAGGCAAGACCATCTCAGGCCTGGATGAGGCAGCCAAAATGCGCGATGTGACCGTGTTCCACGCGGGCACCGCAGTCAAAGGCAAATCCGTGGTCACCGCAGGAGGACGCGTCCTGGGGGTCACGGCTCTGGGGGACACGGTTGAAAAAGCCATCGACAAGGCCTACAAGGCCACGGCCAAAATCAGCTGGGAAAAATCCTTTCACCGCACGGACATCGGCCGCAAGGCCCTGGTCCGCCTGTCCACGCCGCCCCAGGTGGGCATTGTCATGGGCAGCGATTCGGACTTCGCCGTGATGAAGGAAACCCTTCTCACCCTGAAAAAATTCGGCATCACCTATGAAATCACCGTGGCCTCGGCCCACCGCACGCCCGAGCGGGCCGGTGTGTTCGCCTCGACCGCCCGCGAACGGGGCGTCAAGGTCATCATCGCCGCCGCCGGTCAGGCCGCCCATCTGGCCGGGGTCATGGCCGCCCACACCACCCTGCCGGTCATCGGCGTACCCATCGATTCATCGGCCCTGAACGGCCTGGACGCCCTGTTGTCCACGGTCCAGATGCCTCCGGGCGTTCCCGTGGCCACCGTGGCCATCGGCAAACCCGGCGCCACCAACGCGGGCATCCTGGCCGCCCAGATCATCGGCGTGGCCGACCCAAAGGTCGCCGCCTATCTGGCTGACTACAAAAAGGACATGGCAGGAAGCGTCACCGTCAAAGCCGAGGCCCTGGCGGCGAAGCTCAGGTAAGGGGTCAGCAGGTAAGGGGTCAGGATAGAACTATTTTTTTGATGGTTGCCTCCGGCGGCCGGCTTTTAAAAAGCCGGGCAAATGGGTTTGGTTTTATCTGGTTGCCAAACGATGAAAACGCCATCGCTATTCATCGTTTGGCAACCTTTTTAAAAGGTTGGCCCCGACAGGGCCGCCGGAGGCACACAAAACCATTTTTTGAGATGGATTGGAAACACGAAGAGCGAAGAAAATCCTGTTATTCCGTCATTCTTCGTGCCCCTTCGTGTGCTTCAGTGAGCGCAGCGAACGGGTGGTCAACAAAAAGCCCCCTTTGTCGCATCGCCGGTTTTAACTTAAGGCTATGACGGTCACGTTTCACTTTGCTCATCCCACGGGCGACACACGGTAGGATGGGCAAAGCAAAGCGTGCCCATCAATTGGACGGATCAAATGATTCCAGTCATCCCTGTCAACCCCACCCATCCAGAGCCCGCCCTCATCGCCCGGGCCGCCCGGGTGATCAATGAGGGCGGGGTGGTGGTGATCCCCACCTTTCGATTGTACGGCCTTGCCGTCAATGCCCTGAACCGCCGGGCGGTGGACAAGGTCTTCGCCATCAAGAAACGCCCCCCGGACAACCCCATCCTGCTTCTGATCAAAGACCGGAGTGAACTGGAACGGCTCGTCAGACATGTGCCCCCATCGGCGGAACGACTCATCGACCATTTCTGGCCCGGCAAGGTCACCCTGGTGTTCGAGGCCTCGGCGGCCATCCCCGATATCCTCACCGCCGGAACCGGCAAAATCGGCCTCCGTGTTCCCGAGCATCCCGTGGCCGCCGCCCTTGCCCGCGCCCTGCCCCATCCGATCACCGGCACCAGCGCCAACCTGTCCGGCGAACCCGGATGCAGCGACCCCGCCGCCTTATCGCCCGCCGTCATCGCCCAGGCCGATCTGGTCCTCGACGCGGGGAAACTCTTAGGCGGTAAGGGCTCCACCGTCATCGACGTCACCGCCGATCCGGTCCGGATCATCCGCGAAGGCGCCGTTTCCAAAGCCGAAATTTTTCAGGCCCTGTCCTTATAATTCGTTGACAATCCCGGCTTTTTTACATATTAAACTCTGTCATTGCCGGAGTGGTGAAATTGGTAAACGCAGCGGACTCAAAATCCGCCGGAGGCGACTCCTTGTCGGTTCGATTCCGACCTCCGGTACCACAAAAAGGGCCTGAACATTTTTTATTGTTCAGGCCCTTTTTGTTTTATTCCTTTCCAATCTCTATCTCCAAAGCCAAGATACCTACCTTTTCACTTCAGACCTGATAATAACCATCCATTATATAAACCCACACAATTGTTGACGTATCAGATATATGACATCGTGCTTCTTTCCGTTGGTGATCAATGCGTAAGTAGGCAAATACCCATCATGATCCAGAAGCAAGTGATCCCAACTGTTAAATCCCTTTGAATAACGTTCCGCGCTGTATGCCTTCACCAGGCGTTTGAAAACGTTTCTGTTTATCAGGGAAACGACTTGACTGAATATTCCGCTATGGCGTACCATCCGTTTAATCCTCCTTTTGTGGTTCTTGTTTTTTGTGAGAATTAAACTTTTACCCATTAGGAGGATTTTTTCAACAAGTCATTTTCATTTCGTTTTTGGACAATAGTTTGATTTTATGAAAAAAATTGCTTTCATAGATACCGAAATGGATTTTTCAGGCAATAAGATGCTTGATGCCGGAGGTATCTGCGAAAACGGAGAAATATTCCACTCCGGATCAGCTTCAGAACTTTTCGATTTTATCAGCCGGGCCGAATATACGTGCGGTCACAATATCATTCATCATGATCTGCCACTTTTTGAGAAAAACTCCGGCCGGGATCTCTCGGTCCTGAAGGCCATCGATACGCTTTATCTATCGCCCCTTCTGTTTCCAAAGAGGCCCTACCATGCGCTTTTAAAAGACGACAAGCTTCAAACTGAGGAACTGAACAATCCGTTAAATGATGCCGTAAAGGCGAAAGATCTTTTTTATGACGAGGTTTCAGCTTTTCTGAGCACGGATGAAACCCTGAAAAAAATATACGTTTCTCTTTTGAAACACCAAAAGGAATTTTCATATTTTTTTGAGTATCTCGATTATTCAGAATCGGAGGAATCTGCTGAAGAGTTATCCGGTCTTATCCGGGAATATTTTGCAGGCAGAATCTGCCGGAATGCTGATTTAAAAACGATTATTGAAGAAAACCCGGCTGAACTTTCATACTGCCTTGCACTGATAAACACAAACAGCCGATACTCCATAACGCCTCCATGGATAAGCAGAAACTATCCTGACGTTGAAAGGGTTTTGTATCTGTTAAGAAACTGCCCGTGCATTAGAGGATGCGATTACTGCCTTCAGTCGCTCGATGCAGAAAAAGGGCTGAAAAAATTTTTTGGGTTTGATTCATACAGAACCTATGACGGCAAGGCCTTACAGGAAGAGGCCGTTGTAGCGGCCATAAACAATAAATCAATTTTAGCCGTATTCCCTACAGGCGGCGGAAAATCAATTACCTTTCAGGTTCCTGCGCTGATGGCCGGAGAGTGCGTCAGGGGACTGACAGTGGTCATTTCCCCGTTACAGTCTTTGATGAAGGACCAGGTTGATAATCTTGAAGGAGCAAATATCACTGAAGCTGTTACGATAAACGGACTGCTTGACCCGATAGAACGGGCAAAATCGTTTGAAAGGGTTAAAAACGGCGACGCATCAATACTGTATATTTCTCCCGAATCGCTTCGGTCAAAAACCATAGAAAAACTTCTTCTTGGGAGGAACGTTGTAAGATTTGTGATTGACGAAGCTCATTGTTTCTCCGCCTGGGGCCAGGATTTCAGGGTGGATTATCTTTACATCGGGGACTTTATCCGCGAGCTGCAGAAAAAGAAAAATACTGACGAACCGATCCAGGTGTCCTGTTTTACCGCAACAGCAAAACAAAATGTTATTGAAGATATAAAAAATTATTTCAGAGAGAAGCTCTCTCTGGAACTCGAAACCTTCAGTTCAAATGCCTCAAGAACAAACCTGACCTACAAGGTGATCCCAAAAGAAAGCGAAGAGGACAAGTACAATGCCCTGAGAAACCTGATTGACGGGAAAAAATGCCCGACAATTATTTACGTTTCCAGAACGAAAAGGGCTTACATGATCGCACAAAGGCTTTCATCGGATGGGTACATGGCAAAGCCTTACCATGGAAAAATGGATAAACAGGAAAAGTCCGAGAATCAGAATGCCTTTATACGGGGCGATGTTCAGATAATGGTTGCGACCTCTGCCTTTGGCATGGGGGTTGATAAGAAGGATGTCGGCATGGTTATCCATTTTGAGCTTTCCGATTCTCTGGAGAACTATGTCCAGGAAGCAGGGCGGGCCGGACGGGATGAAGCCATTACCGCCGATTGCTATGCCCTTTTCAATGAAGAAGATTTAAGCAAGCATTTTATACTCCTGAACCAGACAAAATTGAGTGTAAAAGAGATCCGGCAGATCTGGCGGGCCATAAAAGATATAACCAGACTCAGGTCCTCTGTTTCAAATTCGGCACTGGAAATTGCAAGGAAAGCGGGCTGGGATGATAATGTTGCCGAAATAGAGACACGGGTAAAAACGGCCATTGCCGCCCTGGAGGAGTCCGGCTACCTGAAACGGGGCCAGAACATGCCGAGGATATATGCAAACAGCATTCTTGCCCAAAACGCCCAGGAAGCGATCGACAGAATCAACGCATCCCCAAAATTCAGTGACAGGCAAAGACAGAACGCCACCCGGATAATTAAAAAACTTTTCTCCACTAAAAGCAGAAAACACGCAACGGATGAAGTTGCAGAGGCAAGAGTCGACTATATCTCGGATCATCTGGGCATCGTAAAAGAAGACGTTATCCACCTGATAAATCTATTGCGGGAAGAAAATATACTTGCCGACACAAAGGACTTAACCGCCTTTATAAAACAGGGGGAAAAGAAAAACCGATCCCAGAAAATACTCTCCGTTTTCAGCGGCATAGAAAACTATCTTGCAACCCGGTTTGACGAAGAGGAGAAAACCTTCAATCTGAAAGAACTGAACGAAGGAGCAGAAGAAGCCGGATGCGCTGATATCTCCCCCGGTAAAATAAAAACGATTATCAATTTCTGGGCGATTAAAAACTGGATAAAACGAAGACAGCACAGTCATTCAAAAAACAATCTGACCATCTTATCAAACTACTCGGCACAGGATCTCCGGAAAAAACTGAATAAAAGACATGAACTGGCAGGGTTTATACTGGATTTTCTATATACCAGAAGCCTGAAGGAGGGCTTGGACTCAGGCGAAAACGGAGAACTGACACTGGTTGATTTTTCAGTGCATGAATTAAAAAACAGCTATGAGAAACAGACCAGCCTGTTCCGGCTTGAAACATCAACGGATGAAATAGAGGATGCACTCTTTTATCTCTCCAGAATAGAGGCGATTAAAATAGAGGGCGGGTTTCTGGTTGTATATAATAAACTGACCATTGAAAGACTTGAGAAGGACAACAGGAAGCAGTACACCAAGGGCGACTATAAAAAGCTTGAACAATTTTATGAAAGCAAGGTTCAGCAGATTCATATTGTTGGCGAATATGCCAAAAAAATGATCCATGATTATAAGGAGGCACTGATATTTGCAGATGATTATTTTCGGCTGAACTATTCATCTTTTCTGAATAAATATTTTAAAGGGAGCAGACGGGATGAAATCACAAAAAACATCACCCCTGCCAAATTCAGACAGCTCTTTGGGGAATTATCCCCTTCCCAGTTGAGTATAATCAAGGATAATGAGTCCCGTTATATCGTCGTTGCCGCAGGACCCGGCAGCGGCAAAACAAGGGTGCTTGTCCATAAACTGGCATCACTGCTTCTGATGGAGGATGTCAAGCATGAGCAGCTTCTTATGGTAACATTCTCAAGGGCTGCGGCAACAGAATTCAAAAAAAGGCTGCAGGCTTTAATAGGAAATGCCGCCGGTTTTGTAGAAATAAAAACCTTTCATGCCTATTGCTTTGACCTTCTTGGAAAAATAGGTTCCATAGAAAAGTCCGCAACGATTATTAATCAGGCTGTTGAAAAAATAAAAAACAGGGAGATTGAACCGAACAGAATCACAAAAACAGTTCTGGTCATTGATGAAGCGCAGGATATGGATGCCCGTGAGTTTGAACTGATAAAAGCACTTATGGCGCAGAATGACGAGATGAGGGTAATCGCGGTTGGAGATGATGACCAGAATATCTATGAATTTCGCGGGGCGAGTTCCGTACATCTGGAAAAATTTATTTCGGAATATCAGGCAAAGAAATATGAACTTGTCCAAAACTACCGCAGCAGAACAAACCTTGTGGAATACGCCAATAAATTTGCTGAAAGGATTAATAACAGGCTCAAGGAAACGCCCATTGCTTCCCACACCTCTGAAAACGGAAAAATCGAAATTATCAGATACGCATCTCCCCACCTGATTGAACCTGTTGTTAAAGCAATACTGTCCCGGGATTTAACTGGTACGACCGCTGTTCTTACACAGACAAATGCTGAAGCCTTACAGACAGCAGGTCTTTTGCACAAAGAAAAAATGCCTGTAAAACTGATACAAACCAACGAATTATACAGCCTTTATGATTTGCTTGAGGTCAGGTACTTTATCGACCAACTGAAGTTTTCAGACGACAGATATACGATCAGCGACGAAAACTGGGTGAAAGCAAAAAAAATGCTGTGGCAAAGATATAAAAACAGCGAACAGATTGAAACCTGTATTCATCTTATAAAAGATTTTGAACTCAGTAACAGTAAACAAAAGTATCAGTCAGACTTTGAGGTTTTTGTAAGGGAATCCCGACTTGAAGACTTCACCCAGACAAGAGGGGAAACAATTTTTGTTTCAACAATCCACAAGTCAAAGGGAAAGGAGTTTGCGAACGTCTTTCTCATGCTTGCCGGTTCTCCGCCCGACACCAATGAAAAAAACAGACAGCTTTATGTTGCAATGACAAGGGCAAAGGAGAATCTCTCCATACACACGAACGGAAACTATCTTGACACTATTGCCTGCCCGGACATGGAAAAAAGCTTTGACCCCTTCCCTTACCGAAAATCAGACCTGTTGATTCTTCAGTTAACCCACAAAGATATCTGGCTCGATTTCTTTATTCAAAGACAAAAACATATATCCTGTCTGAAAGGTGGCGACCGTCTCCTGATCGACAGTAATGGATGTTTTAACGAAAACAGAATCCGCGTTCTGATGTTTTCCAAAAGCTTTAAAAACACAATCTCACACTATGAAAAAATGGGATATATGCTTTCAGAATCAAACGTTAATGCCGTTGTCTACTGGAAAAAAGAGGGCTTGGACAATGAAATTCTAATAATTCTGCCGGAGATAAAATTCCTATTGGAATCAGGATAAAACCGTTTTCCGGCCATTAATGGCCCGTGTGCTTTCGGCAAGCCTGCATAGATTGAAAAAAGTAGACATAACCACCAAAGAAGGTCCCTGCCCTCACCTGCAATGATGGGCGATAAAACGTCCCCGAAAAAGTGTCTCATAATCGGGAAAACAACTCTACGGACGTTTTTTTGATTATCATGGATTTGTTTCGGTTTTTTTCAAAATTCCAGGGGAAACAGTGCCCGGGGTTCTGGAAAAGGTCTGACGAACGGATCAATCTATTCGGAACTATATCTTAAGGCAGAAATAGAAACACGTGACATCCGAGTGCCGTCATGTTAGGGTATTACATTGTAATACCAAGAACTATGGAGGGATTATTATGGCGACATCCGTTAAGCTGGATGACGAGCTAAAAAGCAAAGTTCAGCATCTTGCTGACTTAAAGAACCGTTCTCCGCATTGGATCATGTGCGAAGCCATTCGCGATTACATAGAGCGTGAAGAAGCCAAGGAACGTTTTAAAGAAGAAGCGTTGGCATCCTGGAAATCCTATAAGGAAACTGGTCGTCATCTTACTGGCCGGGAAGTGCGTGAATGGTTACAAACATGGGGGACGGATAAAGAATCAGAGATACCTCCATGCCACGATTGATTATTACGGAAGGGGCCGCCCGTGAATTGGAGAACTGCCGCCAATTTCTATTTGAAAAAAATCCAAACGCCGCACAAAAAGCCGCTCAAACGATTGGACATCATTTTTCTATACTGGAGACTAATCCGGAAATCGGCAGGCCGATGGATGATATCCTGAAATTGCGTGAGTTGATCATTCCCTTTGGTGATTCCGGCTACGTGGCGCTTTATCTTTTAGATGATAATACCGTTTATATTCTCGCCTTCAGACACCAAAATGAAGTGGGTTACTGAAACGGATGACCGAAAATTCAGGACAGAAATTCTCATTTTAAGTGCCGACCCACACAAACGTAAGCCCTTTTTATTGAAAAAAATCAATATTCCAGGGTGTTCAGGTCTTAAAAGACCTCCCTGATTGCGTAAACATCAAAGCTTTGGTCAACCATGAATACGTGAAGTTCCTCCACTTCAAAGATGAAGTCACCATTCCGAATGACGTGGTTGAACGAATGGCCATGGGCGGTAAAAGTATCGTCCGGGCATGGCGTGAACACCTGATGGTCTCGTAAAAAGTCGAATTTCAGACGGCTTCGTAAAATGTTCAAGATCAAGGCTTGCGAATCCGTAAGGAATGAGGCGTACTAAGGGTACGCCGCAGTGACGAGGGATGACGCGTAACGCAGATATCGGACGTTTTACGGAGCCGTCACACCTGAAGCTGTCACAAAAGGACGTGGCCGGTCGTAGGGGGATAACTCAGGCGGCTTATTCTCAGATGGAGAAAACCCCGGACAAGCTCAGGAGGGACACTCTTGAAAAGATTGCCCAGGCTATGGAAATTCCATATGAACAGGTTGCCGCATTTCGGGGAGATAAGCAGCCCAAACCTCGCACGCAACAGAGGCGGAGCCTCCGGGCATTTATTCCCGGTCGAAGACAGAAAAGATCAGGGCTCGTCGCGGCCGTGATCGTCGGCGATCATGGCCGGGTACCGGGCGTCGGTGATGCCGTGTTTTTCCTTCAGACGATCGACCAGGGGTTTTTGATCGATGAGAAAGCGGTTGAAGGCGTCGATGACGGCCGGGTGTTTGATGGTGGACAGCAGGTAGGCGTTCTGGACGTGGGGCAGCGCTTCGTCGAAGACCAGGGCGTCGGGCCCTTGAAATGCGTCGCCGAGGCGGTGGGCGGCGACCAGGGGATTGGCGTAGGCGGCGTCGATCCTGTCGAGGGCCACCTGCTTGAGAAGTCCCTCAAGGCCGGCGTTTTCAGACAAGGTCATCCGTCCGGACTTGATGTACTCCATGAACGGCCATGGGGAATACCCCATCACCATGCCCAGGCGTTTGAGACGCTCCAGGCCTTTGCCCTTGTTTTCAGAGCGCACGATCACCCCGTCGACGGCGTTGACGGTGGTCCGGCTGTAATGCACCGTCACACTGTCTTTCAGGTGTGTCTGCCACCGTGAATTGTCCGGATATTTGAAATCAATCCGGCCCTCCATCAGATAAATAAAAAGACGGTTGATCGGCAGGGGAAGATAGGTCAAACGGATGCCGTGCTCACGGGCAAAGGCATCGAGCAGGTCCCGGCCGTAACCGATGTAGTTCTGGCCGGTTCCTGAAAAATACGGCAGATAATCATGATCCTCGACCCCGACCACATATTCCTCGGCACGGAGGTCTGTCGTGATCAGATGGAAAAACAACGATAGCAGTCCCATCAGCAGCAGCCTGTGCATCACCCCTCCTTATTATGCCTGGTTTTGTTTTTTGACGTGAATCACAGTATATCCTCATTGGCCGTCAGTTTCAACCCCGGGCATGGGCCCATTAAGACAATCCCATCCAAGCTGAAGCCGAAGGCCTTGATGTTAAGACGGACCGGGGATTGCCCCGATGTTCCGATTTAGCGATTGATTTTTGGGGCTTTCTTTTCTATATAACGTAACTTGATCCGAAACGTCGCATGGGCGGCGCGAACATGTCATGACAGGGTGAGAAAGGCCGGGGGATGCGACAGAAAACCATTCTTTTTATCTGTTCGGAAAGCAGCGACCTGAGCCTGATGGCGGCGGGATTTGCAGAAATGGACCCGGCGTGCCCCGTTCGGGTCACGGCGGCCGGCCCCTCCCCTGAAACATCTCCGTCCCGGGACCTTGTCGGCATCATGAAGGACTTCGGTGCGGACGTATCCGGGCTGCGCGGCCTGTCCGTGGATGAGGTTCCCCGGCACAGTTTCGATCTTGTGATCACCCTCTGCCGCAAGACCTGGACGATCTTCCCCTATTTCAAGGGTCTGCCCCCGGTGATCCACTGGGACATGACCGCACCGGAAACATCGGGCGACAAAACAGACTGGAAAAGTTTTCTTCAAAAGGCGGCACTCATTTTGAAGCCACGGGTGGAAAGCCTTCTGAAACACGGCTACGTCAATGCCTTCACCGAAGTCAAATCCAATACGGACAACATTTTGAACAGCCTGTCCGAAGGCATTTTCGCCCACGACCTGAACCGCCGGATCTTCTATTTCAGTACGCGGGCTTCCGAATTGACCGGCCTTTTGCCCGAGGATGTCATGGGTCGGGACTGTCACGACATTTTCGATGGCGGACTATGCAGCGAAAACTGCTCGTTCTGCGGCGGGGGCACCATCTCCCCCTTTGACCGGAAGCACTATCCGATTTCCTTTTCCGATAAAAAAGGCAGTCGAAAAGAATGCGATCTGACCGTTGTGCCTCTCAAGGATGAGGAAGGAAAAATCTACGGCGTGGCCGCCTCCCTGCGGGACAACTCGGAACTCAACCTGCTCAAGCTGAGAAACCGTGAAATCAACAGCTTTAGGGGCATCATCGGCAACGATCCGCAGATGATCGACGTGTTCGAGCAGATCAAGGATGTGGCCGACTACAATTTCCCCGTGCATATTTTCGGTGAAACCGGCACGGGCAAGGAGCTGGTGGCGGCCGCCATCCACAATGAAAGCCTGCGAAGGAACAAGCCCTTTGTGCCCGTCAACTGCGGCGCCCTGCCCGAATCCCTCATTGAAAGCGAACTGTTCGGCCATGTGCGCGGGGCCTTTTCCGGTGCCGTCAAAGATAAAAAAGGCCGGTTCGAGCTGGCCGAAGGCGGGACGATCTTTCTCGATGAAATCGGAGAGCTGTCCAAAGACATGCAGGTCAAGCTGCTGCGTTTTCTCCAGGAGGGAACCTTCGACAAGGTCGGCGGTGAAAAAACCATAACCGCCAACGTTCGGGTCATCAGCGCCACCAACCGGAACCTGAAAAAAGAGGTGGAAAACAAACGGTTTCGTGAGGATCTGTACTACCGTCTGAACGTGATCCCCGTCGTTCTTCCTCCCCTTCGCAACAAGAAAAACGACATCCCCCTTCTGGTGGCCCATTTTCTGAACCGGATCGGCGAGATGCATCACGGCAAAGTTTCGCAGTTTTCCCAGGAAGCTCTGGCGGTCATGATGCAGTACCATTTCCCCGGCAATGTGCGAGAGCTTGAAAATGCCGTGCAGTACGCCATCGTAAGATCTCGGGGAAAGACCATCATGCCCGAGCATCTGCCCATGGAATTTTCAGGCATGAATGCGGACACCCAGAGCCGCAGGGGCCCTGCCAAAAAGCTCGATGCCGCCTCCGTGGTCGACGCCGTCGCCAGGGCCGGCGGCAACAAATCCAAAGCCGCCCGCCTTCTGGGTGTGGGCCGGGCCACCTTGTACCGATTCCTCGATGATCATCCGGATCTTGACGTCTGATATCATCCATATGAGGCGTACTTCGGAAGCGCCGCAGTGACGAGGGCCGACGCGTAACGCAGATATCGGACTTTTTACGAAGCCGTCAAAAAAGGATTTCAAGCACAGACTTATTCATGCTATGCTCCCTACAATATTTTTCGTAACGGGCCGCCTGCCTGTCCGCGCCCGTAACACTCCTTGAAAACTTGAAGCAAAACAATCTGTTATATGTGAGTCAACCGTGGTTGAAGCCGCCAAGGACTTTTGCCATTTCTCTATCAACATCAGTGAACCACGTGAAGGAGGAACACCATGAAAGTGACCATCACCAAGCAATGCATGGGCGACCGGAACTGCAACAATCTTTGTCCCGAAGTCTTCGAATACGACGAAGATCAGCTGATCTCCACGGTCAAGTTCGACGAAATCCCCGAACAATACAAAGCCGTTGTCAGACAGGCCGCCCGGGAATGCGGTGCCGAGGCCATCGAAATCACGGACGATGACAATTAATCGTGTGCCTTATCTATAAAGGGTGAACAAGGACACGGCATACCGTGTCCTTGTTCATTCCCCACGGCTTTTCATGAAAGGACGATGACCATGACCGCCTTCAGAGACAGCAAGACCGCCAAAAACCTCTTGACGTCCTATGCCTTTGAGTCCCAGGCCGTCACGCGCTACATTTTCTACGCCGACAAGGCCCGGGAAGAGGAATTGATTCAGATTGCGGATATCTTCAAGGAGACCGCCGATCAGGAACTGGAACACGCCTCCCGGTTCTTCAAGTTTTTCAATGGCGGGGAACTGGAAATCACCGCCACCTTTCTGACCGGTGTGGTGCGGGGGACGCTGGACAACCTTCTGGCCGCCGCCGCCCTGGAAAAGAATGTTCACACTGTCCTCTACCCCGGATTCGCCGCCGTGGCACGAAAAGAAGGGTTCGAACGGGCCGCCGAAACCTGGGACGCCATTTCCACAGCCGAGGCCCAGCATGAACAAAATTTCAACGCCCTGGCTGAAAATATCCGGACCGGCACCGCGTTCAAGCGCAACGAAACCCGCATCTGGCGATGCAAAAGCTGCGGCTTTATCCACTCGGGCCAGACGCCGCCGGACAAATGCCCGGCCTGCGTCAAACCCCCGGGATATTTCGAACTGTTTCTGCCCAACTGGTAATACAAGGCCACAAACGTTCCTTATTTCAGCTGATGGGCACGCTTCGCTTTGCCCATCCTACCTTGTTTCGCCCCTTGGAAGGACAAAGCGAAGCGTGCCCGGAAGGATCTCGGCGTTTCATCCAATCATTTGTTCACACCATCCGTTTCCAGACAATGGCTCCGGGCTTGCAGCTGTCCGTACAGTCGCCGCACTGGACACAGTTCGACTCCGACGGCCGGGTTTCCATCATGCATCGTTTTCGGCACTGGTCACACTGTGTGCACCGATCGTTCATGGAAAACCGGAACAGGGATATCCGTGACAGCAGCTCGACGGCACCGCCCGTGGGACAGAGAAACCGGCACCAGAGCATGGGAACCAAAAGGCTGAGGCCAAGGGCCGCAAGGACGAAAACGGTTTTGTAAATCCAGATGGCATCGGCGTGCTCAAAGGTCAGGGCCACGGATTTGAAGAATTCACCGGTCCGGATGGGGATGGCCCACCTTGGGTTGTTCATCACGAAAAACAGGTACAGGCTCACACAAAGGGCCAGATATTTCCCATACCCCAACACGGTCGAGACGGTTCCCTTGATTTTCTCTTTGAAAAAAGCCCCCAACGACAGGATCTCCGACACCAGCCCACCGGGGCAGACCCATCCGCAGAACACCCGGCCGAAAAAAAGGGCGGACAGGCCGATCAGAATCCAGCTCCACATCCAGAGGCTGCGGCCGGGGCACTGAATGACCGGGCAGTTGCCGCATCCGATGTAGGGCACGGCAAAGGGGCATCTGAATATGCCGTAAAACGACCATTCTCCGATCAGGCCCAGCGAAACAAGCTGGACCAGTCGACGTTTCCAGTTGGCAAAAAATTTCTCACGCATCGATGATCGTCTCCCAAAAAAAAGAATTTAATACGGCTTCGTAACATGTTCGAGATCAAGGCTTGCGAGTCCCGAGGAGCGGCGTACTAAGGGTACGCCGCAGTGACGAGGGATGACGCGCAACGCAGATATCGGACGTTTTACGAAGCCGTCACCCCGTATGTTGCGGCCAGCCTGCGACCTTCCTCGGAACGGGCCGGGATGAATCCGGCCTTTTCAAAACACGCCTGCCCCGTCTCCGACAGGATGAAATGCACAAACGCATCGGCCAGATCTCTGTCTTTGGCCCAGGTCATCACGCCGATGGTGAACGGAACGGGTGGCGGCGGAATCAAGGCCTCGGGAATCGGCAGCGTTTCGAGACGTCCCTCAAACTCGGGCAGCCGTGTGATGCGTTCTTCGATGACGGCCGCATCCCCCTTTCCCGAAACCAGATCGGTCACCGCGGTCTGAACGCAGTCGCCCAGGGTGACGGCGTTTTTCATGGCCTGGTCCAGAACCCCTGCTTTCTTTAGGACGGCCATGGACGCCGCCCCTCCGGGAGGCGAGGCATCGGGAATCAACACCGTTCGAACGCCGGCCTTTCCCATGTCCTCTACCGTGGAAATCCCGGCGGGATTTCCTTTGGGCACGGCCACGACATACCGGGTAAAACACAGGGGCTCGAAAAAAAGCATCTTGCCCTGGGCCTTGAGTTTCTTGGCGAGATCGAGCACCCTGGGCGCGAACACCTCGGTCTGCGCACTTCCGCCTAAAAGGGATTTGCCCAAAGCGCCGGCAAAGGCTCCGGTGTATGCGATCGACGCGTTGTTTTTTTCCTCAAACAAACGGTTGGCCGGGATAAACGCCTCGGCCAGCCCGCCGCAGGACCAGACCTGAAGGGTTCGGGGCGTCTCGTCTGCCGCAAAGGCCTGGCCGCTCCCGGCAAGACCCGCGCCCAGGGCCAGCCCCCCCGTTTTAATGAACGACCGCCTGCTTATGCCGTTTTTTTCCATGCGCAACGCTCCTTTCCTGGAATGCCCCGGGCATCGGCCCGGCATTGTTTGCATGATGTGAAGACGCTCAGATACTCGCCGCAGGCCCGGTAAAGGCCCGCCATGTCAGACCGGCCCGGTGCCGTCAGATGACCGAAGGTTCCCATGGGAATCAGCGGCATGACGTTCATCACGGACGCACCCAGTTGGGCAACGGTTTTTGCGATCTCAGGAATATGGTCCATGTTGATGCCCGGTACGGCCACCGTGTTGACTTTGACGAACATTCCGGCAGAGACGGCCATCTCAATGCCCCGAAGCTGCCGGTCACGAAGAACCTCAGCCCCGCCCGTCCCGGTTTTCCGGATGCCGCCGTCTTCGACCCAGTGATGAATGCGCGAGGTAATGGCCGGGTCCACCCCGTTGACGGTCACGGTCACATAACCCAGGCCGCAGGCGGCCAGCCTCTCCACGGAATCGGGAAGATTCAGCCCGTTTGTGCACAGACAGAGCCGGACGTCGGGGAGATCCCGGGCTATGGCCTCGAGGGTTTGAAAGGTTTCCGGATTGGCCAGGGGATCGCCGGGGCCTGCGATGCCCACGATGGCCCTCGGCCCCCATTCCGATACGAAATCACGGGCCGTACGGACCGCCTCCTCCAGATTCATAATCTTATCGCAGATACCGGGCCGCTCTGTCCGGTCATCGGAACGACCGATGCTGCGCTGGCAGTACCCGCAACGGATGTTGCAGCGCAAGGCCACGGGAAGATGAATCCGGGCCACCCGATGATGGGCCCGGTCATTCATGCAGGGGTGGTCGGGAAGATGTTCGGGGGCGATCACAGCCATCATATGTCCTTTTTTCTTGAGTCGATGAATGAATCACAGGGAATTAGTATGGATAAAAAAATATTTCCAATTTTTAATCTCGATGGGCTTGGGCCTGATAATCGGCGATCCTGATACGGACAATCACACTATTCTATTGATCGACCCGATATTCTGTGGAATAATCGCACCATGAATATCCTGTATCTTCTCAGCCAGCTACCGGAAAAAACAGGCAGCGGGATTTACACCCGGGCTCTCATTGACCGTGCCGTCCGGTCGGGCCATCGCTGCTCCCTGGTGGCGGCCTGCGCCACGGAAGATCGTCCGGACGTGAACCTTATCGGAGCAGACCCCGTCCATCTGGCGCTTTTCGGCCGGGAGCCCCTGTCCTTTTCCATTCCCGGCATGAGCGATGTGATGCCCTATCCCAGCAGCCGGTTTTCAGACCTTGAACCTTCTCAGATCGACGCCTATCTGACCGTTTTTGAAGGCATCATCCGTGGTGCGGTCCAGGAAAACCCGCCGGATATCATCCACAGCAACCATCTGTGGCTGATGAGCGCCCTGGCCCGCCGGATGTTTCCCCATATCCCCATGGTGGTCAGCTGTCACGGCACCGACCTCCGGCAGTTTTATAACTGCCCGCACCTGCGCCGGCATATCATGGACGAGATACCGAAGATCGACGCCGTCCTCGCCCTCACCGGGCATCAGAAAAAACAGATCTGCGAGATGTTCGGCCTGAACGGCGACACGGTCCATGTGGTGCCCTCGGGCTATGACCCCGCCCTTTTTTATCCGGCGCCCAAACCGCAGCCGCCGCCGTTTTCCATGGTGTATGCGGGAAAACTGTCAGAAAGCAAGGGCGTGCCCCTTCTCATCGAAAGCCTTGCCCACGAACGGCTTCGCCACCGCCCGATCACCCTGACCCTGGCCGGATCGGGAGCGGGTGCCGAGGCGGACCTGTGCATGGCCCTTGCGGAGGCTCAGGGGAAACGGGCGTCATGCCTGGGACCCCTGTCACCGTCTGATCTGGCGAAAAAAATGCGCTCATCCCATCTTTTCGTGCTGCCGTCGTTCTTCGAAGGACTGCCCCTGGTTCTCATCGAAGCCCTGGCCTCGGGCTGCCGCATCGTTGCAACGGATCTGCCGGGGATCCGTGAGCTGGTGGCGGATCTTCCCCCCGGCTGTGGTGAACTGATTGAACTCCCCCCCCTTGAAACCGTCGATCGGCCTTTTGATACAGATCGGCCCCTGATCCGGGACCGCCTGGCCCGGGCCATGGAAAACGTGATCCGGACCATCGAGACCGACGGCCCCCTTTCAAGCGACATTATCGATCATGTCAGGCGTCACCACAGCTGGGAAACGGTCTTCAACCGTATCGAAGCCCTTTACAAGAGCCTGGTCTGATCCCCATCCATGGCCCATACCAATACTCCCGTGTCAATCCATCCGGATTATCAATTTGACCCCGATAAACGGGCCGTTTATTTTATACTCCGTGTTTCAATGATTTAATCGGGGTAAATGGTCAGATGAAAACGGACATGATTCATGAAAAGGGGTCGGGTCGGATCAACGAGGACGCGATTTCCCTGAACGGCAGGCTTTTCGGGGTGTTCGACGGCGCCACCAGCCTGACCCGTGACACCTACGACAACGATAAAACCGGCGGGTTTCTCGCATCGCGGATCGCAAGCGACGTCTTCCTCACCGGTGAGGGGCCGCTTCACGGTCTTGCCCACCGTGCCAACACGGCCATTTACGAAAAAATGCTCTCATGCGGGGTCGATGTGGCGGACAAGGCCGCGTTGTGGAGCACCAGCTGCGCCGTGGTCCGCATCCTCGACGATGTTATCGAATGGGTCCAGACCGGCGATTCCCTCCTGCTTCTGATCTATGACGACGGCAGCTACCATATCCCGGTCAACGATTACGACCATGACCGGGAAACGCTTTTGATGTGGAAAGACCTGGCACGCACGGCCGGAGAAAAAAAAATATTCGATCTTCTGAGCGATCAGATCCGAAAAATCCGGGCGGGCATGAACGTGACCTACGGGGTGCTGAACGGCGAAGCTCATTTTGAACGATTTCTGAACACCGGCAAGGTCTCTCGTGAGGGAGTCAACCACATTCTTCTGTTCACCGACGGCCTGTTTCTCCCCTCGCCCCATCCGGACCGTGAACCGGATTTCGACACCTTTGTAGACATCTTCATGGAAGGCGGCCTCAAAGCCCTGCGGGATCACGTGCGACGCATCGAAAAAACGGACCCGGATTGCAAACGCTACCCCCGCTTCAAACCCCACGACGACATCGCCGCCGTTGCCATCACCCTGTGATTAAAGACTCGTTTCGACAATCCGGGCTTGCATGTTTCATGGATCTGCCGCATAATTTTTCACGGTGATGACAACGAAAACGGTGGCCCCGACAAAGAAATTGACGGTCTCCCGACATTAGGATCGATGCCCATGGCCCACAAGGACCTGCCTGCCCCCCTTCGCATTGACGCAAGCCTTCCCCGGCCGCTTCTCATCGTGGTGGAGGATGTGGGGTGGTGGGACGGACACGGCGACCGAAAAAAAAACGAGCCCTTCGGAACCGGTTTGGGGCGCCCCCATGTCCCCGCCGATTATCAGTCCCTGATACGGCTTGCAAGGGGGCTTGGAACGCAGATCTTCGCCGGCATGGTGCTGTGCGAATGGGACCGCAAAGGATACCTTCGGGACTGCCCCTCGTCAACCTGGCTGGGAACCGCCTGGCATGGCTGCGCCGTCGCCCGCGACCATCAGCGCCGCGCCCGCGACCTCATCAACGACCATCCCGGCCATCTGGCCCTGGCCCTTCACGGCCTGGGTCATGAATTCTGGGATCATGGCCGGATGTGCCGCAGCGAATTTCATGACGAAGCGGGAAACCTGCGTGACCGCCAAACGGTCATCGCCCACCTTGAACACTGCGCACGGCTGTTTCACGAGGCCGGGTTCACCGCATCCTTTCCGCAGGTGTTCATTCCCCCGGCTCTCCATCACGCCTTCGGCAACGGCTGCGACGGCATGCAGGGGATTCTTGCCGACGCCGGAATCCGTTTTGTGCTGACAGCGTTTGCAAAGGCCCGGCAGCATCGTCCGCCGATGTTTCCCCGAATCACCGAGGAATGCGGCGTCACGTTGATCGAGCGGGGACAGGCCCCGGTCTCCTGGGAACAGGCCACCGCATCGCCCCGCTTTGACTTCGGGCATCCGGTGCTGCCCCTTCACTGGGCCAACCTTCTCCACCGGGACCCGGCCCGGAACCCAACGGTGGTCGATGGCTGGATTGATTTTTTGAAAACAAACGCCGAGGCCTGCGGCATGATCTTCCTTCCCGATGTCGAGGACGCCCTGGCCCAAATCGTGTTTCAAGACCTGACCCGAATCGAGATCCGTGAAACGACGATTTTATTTGACCTGACCGACGTGCGACGAGTCTTTGCCCCGCACATGGATCGGGGTTTTTTCGTCACACTTCCCGACGAGGCCAGGGTACCTGCCGGCGAGGGCCGCATCTGCCCCGCCGACGGAATACGACCCGGCCTCAAACGGATCATTCCCGCCAGTGGCATCCCGAAAATTCATGTAAAGTGAAGCGATACGATTGCGTCACGCTGTCGCCGATCAGATCTTTTCCCGAAACCCCGAAAGGCCGTTCACAAGCATTCCCCCGACACCCATTCCCGGGCGGTATGTTTTGCCCTCGAGAAACAAGGTCTCCACCTTCAACGACCGAAGATCTTCAGGTTTCATGGCAAGGGGATCGCGGTTCAGAATGACCATATCGGCCACCTTGCCTGCTTCCAGGGTTCCGCGTTCCTTGTCGTCGAAACTGGTCCAGGCGACTTCACGGGTGAACATCGCAAGGGCCTCTGCGACGGACACGGACTGGGCCGGATCATAGGGATGATTGCAGGCGGCATAGATGCCCTCGATGGGATCGGGATAGGTCACGGGCGCGTCGGACCCGCCGCTCACATGAATCCCCGCATCGATCATTGATTTAATGGGAGAACCTTTCCTCGCGCGGTCGCCCAGGATCTCTTCCAGATAGGACGCAGGTTCGAGGGAGCTGATCAGAAAGGCGGGCTGGAGGGTGATGCCGATGCCGAGATCGGCGATTTTTTTCATATCCTCATCGCGCATGAGGCAGGCGTGGATGATCGTATGGCGATGATCGTCCCTCGGATAATCCAGCAAAGCGGCCTCGATGGCCTTGACCGCCCGGGACACCGCCTCGTCGCCGATGGCGTGCAGTTCAATCTGGAGTCCCGCCCGATTGGCCTTTTTCGCAAAATCGATGACCGTTTCTTCGTCCTGAAACAGGATGCCGCGGTTGTCCGGATCATGGCTGTAAGGCTCATGCAGGGCCGCGTCACAGGCCCCGAAGCAGCCGTCGAGGGCCGTTGCGAAACAGCCGCCGATACGCGGCAGCTTTCGTTTCAGCACTTTGTCAACCGCCATTGTCTGGAAAAAAAGACGTGACTGGAAACGGTTTTTCTTCGCGGCGGCCCGGGCGATCAGACTCACCAGGGTGACGTCGAGATCCTTGGGAAACCCGATGCCTTCGGTGGCGTGAATCATGCCGATGCCCTTTTCCGCCAGCAGATCGAACCCTTTGATGATGCTGCCCACGAGATCCATGGGCGGCACGAGGGATGAGGCGAAATCCGTTCCGGCCAGATAGGCTTCGTTGAACAGATGCCCCCTGTCCCCGTCGAACCCCCGCAGGCGCTTGATGCGATCGGGGAATTTTTCAAGCATCTTGCTGTTGACCACCGCCGAGTGACCATCATAACAGACAATGATAAGGGGAATGTCCGGACAGGCGGCGTCAAGCTCTTCCCGCAGGATCAGTCTCTTTTCCGTCACACAATGCTTGGACGCTCCAAAGGCGATCACCGCTTTCTTTCGTTTGGTCCCGGCCATTTCATCCCGGATGATCTTTTGTATTTCAGGGATATCCTTTGCGTTTCTCACATCGAAATACGACACGGCGATCAGGGCCCAGCTTGAAAAATGCATGTGGGCGTCACCGAACGACGGAACCAGGGCCCGCGCTCCCAGCTCCACAACATCGGCGCCTACTGCGCGTGCATAGTGATCCGGCAGGGTCTCACCCACAAAGACAATCCGCCCCCGGTCTTCGACCAGGTAGCTGTGAACCGTGTTCTTCCGATCCAGAGAAATGATTTTCCCATGAAAAATCCGCATAATTCCATCCATTCGCTCATTGATGATCCGGTTAGACATTCAGACGTCGGCCGATAGAGATCTATTATCAGAAAATGAAATTTAATCAATCGAATTGGATGGTTCCCTAAAGCACCCGATTTATTTTTTCGAAGCGACAACCATAAATGCAGGCAACAGAGACATGAGACACTGACCGCCGAAATAGATTACCCAATTGTAGGCATACAGCTCACGAGTCGGATAATCAGGATTACCCACAAGCCATGAATCAAAAAGAATCAGGTCAGAACAGGGGAGAAAGATAGAGGCGATGATAATGATCCATCCAGGAATCGACCAGCCGGTTTTATACCCGTATAAAACCCCTGCCACCGGCATGGCTACATAAATCGTCACGTTAAAAACAAACCCGCCGTAAGAAAGAAGAAAAAATCCTTCCACAAGGGATACCAGATGATTATTCCAGGAAACCATATTAATCATAAGCACAACTGCGCTTAAGAGGAAAACATACTTCGTTTGAATTTTTCTGGATGGATCCGCTTCTTTCACAGCGAAACAGAGATTGATAATATAAAGAACGTAGCCAATGCCAAAAACAAACAGGGCAAAAGTCAGCTTTGATGAAACCGGAGTGACAGCAGATAAAGAACTGTTAACATAATCGCCGATACCGGTTGAGATCAAACCACATGTGGCAAGTATGATATAACGTTTGTCGGGATTATTCCCCTTCAACGTGTACAGGAGAAGAATCTGTCCTGTTATCAGTACCCCCATCGATAATAGATGGACTGTCTGATAGATTCGCTCTGATACAGTCTCCACTCCGGCAAGCAGGCTCATTTCAAACAGCAGGGTCGCCGCCACTGTCAGACAAACAAGTTTAATGTAATTCTTTGCATTCATTTTAGCTCTCTCCATATGTGATCGTTATATCGCCGGTTAAACCAGCGTTATTCTCTTTGAAATAAAAATCTCTCTGCAGGCTTCAATTTTTTCTTCAGGCATAAATTTTTTCATAAGGTCATGTTGCTCCGGGGCAGAAATACTTCCCGTTAAACGATTCTTCTCAACCCACAAAGGGTTGTAGGGCAGTAGTTGAACCCGTTGCCAGTGGTTATCCTTTAAAAACCCGGCAATGCCGTCTAAATTATCCGGAGTATCCGTTATTCCCGGTATCAGCGGGATTCGGGGTAATAAATCGAGATCCCCTGAACAAGCGGCATCCTTTAGATAGATAAAATTTTTAAGGATAACCTCGTTTGACAGCCCACAGTATCTTTTATGCTCATCAGGGTCGATCAGTTTAATATCCATATAAACAGTGTCAGTGTGGGGTAAAACCGATTTTTCGAAAGACGTATAATTAAAAACCCCACAGGTCTCAACCAGGGTATGAACGCCTTCCCCGTGCAAACACGCCAGTAATTCCGAGACAAACCCCATATTCATTAAGGATTCACCTCCGGAAAGCGTGACCCCTCCGCCGGAAGCATCAAAAAAGGGCTTATCCCTTAAAAGCTTTGCCATCAGTGAATCGATGGACACTGGCATACCGATCTGCTCAAGAGCTCCTGAAGGGCAGTTGGTAGCACATTTAAAGCAGAGTACACATTTTTCTCTGTCGATAAAGTTTGTCAAACTGCTGGAAACAGCCCCTTTTGTACAGGTTTTTATACAGTTCCCACAGCCAATGCATTTTCCCACATTAAAAAGAAGTTCTGCTGACTGACTTTTGCTTTCCGGATTATGACACCAGATACATGAAAGAGGGCACCCTTTGAAAAAAACAACAGTTCTGATTCCTGGGCCGTCATCCATGGAGCTTCCTTTAATATCAAATAGTAATGGCTCACTTTTCATTTTCTTAGATCCTTAATTTACGCAGCATTGAAACTCCTTGAAATGATTTCATCCTTTAACTCGGGGGAAAGGTCGTTAAAGTAGGCGGAGTAACCGGAAATACGAATCAGAAGGTTCGGATACAGGGACGGGTCGTTCCGTGCGTCAAGGAGCATCCGGTAATTGAGCATGTTCACCTGGACCTGCATGCCCCCCTGTTTAAAATAGACGTCGAACATTGCGGCGAGAGCCTTTCTGCCGGATTCATTGTCAAAGCTTGCCGTATCAAATTTGATGTTAAAATTGATGCCGTTGGCAAATTTCGTAAAGTCAAGCCGGTTCATGGAGTTTATCACAGCAAGAACTCCTTTTTTGTCCATGCCGTTTTCAGGTGCTATGCCGGATGCAAAGGGTTCGCCGGCTCTTCTTCCGTTCGGCAGGGCCCCCACAACACTGCCAAAATGGACATGAGTTGTGTTGGAATAAAGACCGGCAAGATACTTGCCGCCCCTGGTATTTCTGCCAAGGGATGTAACAACATCTGCATAGTGATCGGCAACATATCGAGTCCATGAATCCGCTTTCTCATGATCATTTCCGAATTTTTCCATGCGTCTCAAGCGTATCTGCAGGGTGTCGTCCGGAATATTATTTTTGAGCTGATGTACAAGGGTGTCCATGTTGATTAATTTATCGGTGAACACCGCCTTTTCGATCGCATAGAGGGCATCCCCAACTGTGGAGACACCGACCCCCTGGATACCGGAAAAAATATAGGTCGCACCACCGCCGGTTGAACAAATGCCTTTCTCCAGACAACCGTCAATAAGCATGCTTGTCATTGGTGTGGGATGACATTCAGTATGGGCCTTTTCAATGGCCTGAAGGTCATAGTGCAGCTTATTCATCTGGTGTTTGACCTGTTTTTCATAGGCATCTCTGATATCGGCCATGGATTTCATTTTTGAAACCGGCCGGGTCTTTGCCCCAAATCGAAAGATTGATCCCTTGATTGAGTGGAACGGCCGCCCCTCATTAAGGGCCATTTCAAGAGCCAGCGGCAGATTGATAATGGCTGCATCTGTGGAACCCAGCGTCTTTCCCTGAGACGTCGGCTCCACACAGCCAATAGCTACATAATCCCTGGCATCTTCAATTGAATACCCGTTGGAAACCATTGTTTTGATGATAATTTCATCATTGTAAATGGCAGGGGCACTGCCGCAGCCTGTGGTAATACGGATTACCTCATCATGGTATTTTTTCGGTGTGTTCCTATGAAGACGGACATGAAAATTGGGTTGCCGCATGCGCAGTTCATCCATGAGTTCAAGAAAGATATAGCTGACTTCATTCGTCGCATCATTTCCGTCTCTATCGACACCTCCGACGGTGACCACCTGATAGCTCGGAAGGCCATTCATTGTTTTATCCAGAATATTTGGCCATGCAGGAACGGTTTCACACGTTTTAATGCAAAATGAAGCCAGAATTTCTTTTGCCTGCCTGCGTGAAATGCGCCCTTCCTTTATGTCTTTTTGGTAATATGGGTACAATATCTGGTCCATACGGCCCGGGCAAATCGCCTCGCCAAGACTTTCCTGAAAAATGGCAATGTGAGCAAACATCATCGATTGAACCGCCTCGTGAAAGGTTTTTGCGCCGTTGCGGGGGACACTTCTGCAAATGGCTGCAATTTCAGCAAGCTCAGTTCTTCTTTGCGGATTTTTTTCTCTGCCCGCCATTTTTTCTCCACATTCGGCATACCGCTCGCCAAATTCAGCCAATGTGTTGGCCGAAATTTTTACCGCCTCATAAAAGGCATGTTTGTGCGGATCACTGGTTTCATTCTGATAGTTCTCCGCCTCTCTGATGATGCCTGTGGTCCCGATCCGTAACAATTTTTCATGGTCCGGTGCCAGGTGCCCTATACCTCCGGCTTCATATACCTGATACTGGCGGGCAGTCAGGTTTCTGAATGTAAAAGCATGTTTTTCACGCAGGGATGTAAAGGCCTTGAAATGCAGGGCACGTGTAAGCCAGAATGGAATAATCGATAACAGCTTTCGCCGTTCGGCTGCATTTGTTGTCAGTGGATTCACTTTTCGTTTATGGATTTTATAGATTTCCAGTAACGTACCCATTCCCGCCAGTTCCGGATAAATAATACCGCCGACACGCTTTGAGGTGTAATTGCCCACGATCAGTTCATCCGGATAAATGTGAACGGTTTTATTCATAATCACATGACGAACTGCTTCAGCTATCTGAATTGCCACAGGCTTTTCCCGGTTCGTTTTTTTCTTATAATAATCTGTCCAGAGAAGAGCTCTTTCCGGGCAGATCGCCGGTTTGTTTCTATGTAAAGTCTCTTTTAACGATGTTATGCGATCAGGCATTCAGCACCTCCATATTTAACGGGCTATACCATTTTTAAAATATGAGATAACGGGTTCGGCACTCTGGATGTGGAACCGTTCTTTTTTGTTTATTCACTGATTGCCTCTTTAACGCCAATCTCTGCATATGAAAGCAATTCTCCCATTGTAAATTCAGCATACCGTTCGTCTTTCATTTCAAGTGCCTTGAGAAAACGTTTATAAAAGGGACGAATCCCTTCAGCCTTTCCCGGCATTTTGTAATAATAATTCAAATAGTACCTGAAAATGGACCCGGTGGAATTCATCAGAACACGGAGAACCGGATTCCTGCCGATCCTCACGATTTCCATATGAAAGGCATAGTCCTTTTCCGCAATCATGTATGGGTCCGCGGCATGGTTTTCCATATCTGCAACAAGGGCTTCCAGCCGAAAACGCTCGTCATCCGTTATTTTTTGAGCACACTTCCCGGCAGAATAGACTTCAATAAGTCTTCTGACGTCCGTCAGGGCCAGAAGCATCTCGTTGTCTACCTTCCGGCTGTTTTTGATGATATCGACAAGCAGATCGACTGACGCATTTTCAAGATAATCGTTCACATATGTCCCGCTTTTGGGAACCGTCCTCACAAATCCAAGCTGAGAAAGTCTTGAAATTGCTGTTCTGATCGTAACGCGGCTCACGTCAAATTTTTCTGCAAGTTCTCTTTCGGACGGCAGTCTGCTTTCCCTTTCCAGTATGCCGTTTAAAATTTCTTCCCGTAATCCGTTAACAACGGCTTCAACACGCAGTGGATTGTCTTGCATAGTCCCTCCCGTTAATTGGTAATACCAGTCTATACATATCATGATATAAATTGTCAATTATTAAATAATAAGGCGTTAAAAATGCAGTTTAATGAAATTCTGGTATTACCAATATCAAGGATTGCGGATTGCGATTTTTAGTGCGGGGGTTGGGGTTTACTGATCCACCTCATGCCGATCCGGCAGGGCCTCGACAACGACACCCTTTTGTCCCTGCTGGAATTCCGCCGTCTGATCCCCCCCCGTCCTGCCCGTTCCTGACGCCAATTGTCCCGCACCGGAGACGCCGGCCTGGGTTCTGACCCTGGCCGAGGCGGATTTCGACTTCCATGCGGGCATTGTGTCCATGGCGGACAACATGGTGGCCCAGCTTCTTTTCAATTCCTTCAAACCCGCCTACCGTTATTACAGTCTTCTTTTCTACGCATTGCCGGGCGCCGCTGAAACGGCCCTTCGGAACCACAAAGAGATTCTCACCGCCTTGTCAGACGGTGACGAAGAGTATACCGCCTGGAAAATGGACCAGGCCCTTGCCTATGGAAAGAACAAAGTGAAAGAGGCACTGAGCGTCAGGCAGACAAAGCGCGCGGGAGAACGTGCCTTATAGAGCCTTGCTAAAGGCCGTATAAACAGTGTATAGATTTTAATACAATCTCACCGCGGACATATTGACGGCAACGGCAGTATGTCAATACACAGGTCTCACGTCACGAATGGAGGCGTCCATGTCTGAAACGAAAAGCAATGCCGGAGTCAATCTCGTCAAGATCATCGAACTGATGAACCAAATGATTCACAAACAGCAGGGCCTTTTGTCATTTTTCATGAATAAACAAACCCTTGCCTCGGATTTCAAAAAAGACTGGATGATGCTGACGGACTACAGTGAGCCGGTGATGAAATATTTTTTGGACCCTGAAAAATTTCTCGACGTCCAGCAGCGTTTCATTTCGGATTATATGCGCCTGACAGAGTGTTTCCTGGGCAACCTTATCGGCGGCATCGAACCGGATGAGAGCCTCCGCGCCCTGCATACGGACAAGCGTTTCAAAAGCGACGAATGGGACTCCAACCAGTTCTATAAATTCTTGCGGGATTTCTATCTGGTAACATCCGACAATATCAATGAAATGGTTTCGAAAATCGACGGGATCGATGAACAGAAAAAAAAGAAAATCGTCTTTTTCACAAAACAGATCACTGATGCCCTGTCGCCGTCCAACTTTCTTTTTTCAAATCCCGAGCTGTTGAAAATCACCTTTGAAACGGGTGCAGACAATCTTATCAGGGGCTTTGAGAACTTCCTCAACGACGTCAGCTGTGCCGACGGCAATATCCATATTAAAATGACCGACCCGCATGCCTTTGAACTCGGGGAAAATATAGCGACGACCCCCGGCAAGGTCATTTTTCAGAATGAACTGATGCAGCTGATACAATATGAAGCGGTAACGAAAGACGTCTATTCAACCCCCATACTGATATCGCCTCCCTGGATCAACAAATACTACATACTGGATTTAAACGAAAGCAATTCCCTTGTCAGGTGGCTGGTTAAAAAGGGGTATACGGTCTTTATGATTTCCTGGGTCAATTGCGACAGCCGCCACGCCCATGTGAAATATGAAGATTACATGGAGATGGGCCACTTAAAAGCCCTTGATATCATCGAGGATATAACCGGAGAAAAAAAAGTGTCGGCCATGGGATACTGTACGGGCGGCACGCTGCTCGCCTCGACGGCGGCATACCTTGCCGGAAAAGGCGAAGACCGATTTGCTTCCCTGACCTATCTCGCCACTCTCATCGATTTTTCAGACCCCGGCGATCTGGGTATTTTCGTTGACAAAGAACAGTTCGACGATCTTAAAAAGAACATCATGGCCAAGGGCTACCTCGATGGGCATCAGCTTGCACAGACCTTCAACCTCTTACGATCCAACGAGTTGATCTGGACCTATGTGGTCAACAACTACCTGAAAGGAAGAACGCCTTTACCCTTCGATATTTTATACTGGAATTCCGATTCGACCAATCTTCCCGCCAATATGTACATGTTCTACCTCAACAAAATGTATATCGAAAACAAGTTGAAAGAGCCCGGCGGGATCGTCCTCAAAGGTGTGCCCATCGATTTGTCGGCCATCACGACCCCCGCCTATTTTCTTACCACGGAAGAGGACCATATCGTTTTATGGAAAGGCTCCTACCATGGATGCCGCATTCTTTCCGGACCGGTCCGGTTTGTCCTTGCGGGGTCGGGCCATGTTGCCGGCGTCATCAATCCGCCTGAAAAAAACAAGTATGGGTACCGGCTTTCCGATGCCCTGCCGGAATCTCCGGAAGAATGGTTCACGGCAAGTACCTGGCGGGCGGGGTCCTGGTGGAACAACTGGAATGGATGGAACAGGGAGTATGCGGGGGTGAAAGTCCAGAAAAGAAAACCGGGAAACAAACGATACAAGGCCATCGAAGATGCCCCGGGAAGCTATGTGAAAAAAAAGTTGCAGTCATGGTCTGACAATGGTTGAACGCGCATGTTTGATGAACTCGTAAAAAGTCATCACATGCCGGCAAAGAAAAAAGGTCAAGTTCAAGGCGTCGCGAATCCCTATGAATGAGGGGTAATTAGGGTACGCCGCAGTGACGAGGGATGAAGCGCAACGCTTAAAATCGGATTTTTTACGAAGCCATCATGTTTCATATCCTTGATTCGCCGGACATACCGGGACATGTTGCAGGGCAACGCCCCATCCGTGAAAGAGATGACGTTTTAAGAGTTCATCAATTCCCGACACATTTCATGAAACGTTACCCACAGGGCACGCCCCATAGGTCGCGATGGCGTGTGCAAGCCCCTTGACACCGTATGACCTGCGGGATATATTGCCCGTTATTTATTGATGATCACATACATGCATTCCCATGACAAACGGACCATCTGCGGACTCGGGAGGGGGATGAACATACAGGGATCCGTGTCGATCCGACGATTTCATCCGGTCCGTCTTCATCCGTTCAGCGTCATGGCAACCGTTTTCACCCAAAATTGTATCGGCTGGTCGAAGCCCTGTCCCCGGCATGACACGTTCGTTCAACCGATAGTCATCACGAGGCGTTGTTATGATCCCCAGAGCTTTTTTTGCCGTCCTGGCCGTCCTGGCCATTGTCACATGGACACCCGCGGCCGCCACGGCCGATTCAAAGTCCCCCTCGTCCGACCCGTCACAGCCCTTTTCCCTGAATGATCTCTACACCCTGGCCCTGGCCGAAGCCGAAAGCATCAAACGGGCCCAGGAAGATGTCCTCATCGCAGAAAAAGACAAGGACCGGGCCCGGGCCGTGCTGATCCCGAGGTTCACGGCGTTCGGCAGCTACAGCTGGACCGATGCTGCGCAGGATACGGATCCGGCGCAGCCCACCATGCCCGCCTCACTCGATCTGACCACCGATTCACTGGCCTGGGGCCTCCGGTTCGACCAGTCGTTCACCCTGAACGGCAAGGAACTGACCGCCCTGTCCATCAGCAAGGACATCATCGAAAAAAGCGGCCTGGACCTGAACACCCAAAAAGAAAGCTACCTGTACCAGGTGGCCGGGGCCTACTATAATGTGCTGAGGGCCCAGAAAGGATGGGAGATCGCCAAAGCCAGCGTTAGACGTCTGGAAACCCACCGCGATGCCGTCAAGGCAAGGCTCAGGCTCGAAGACGTGACCAAAACCGACATGTATCGCGCCGAATCCGAGCTGTCCGACGCTCAGGCCAAACTCATCGAAGACCGGAACCGCTTCATGCTCGCCCGGGCCGGCCTGCGTTCGCTGGTCCGTTTGCCCGAAGATTTCGAACTTCAAGAGCCGGATGCCCAGACCGGAGACCTGCCCATCCCCTCGCTTGAAACCCTCAAGGAAGAAGGCTTGAGCAAGCGAACGGAGATCAAATCCGCCCGCCTGGCCCAGACCGTCTCCGAAAAAAGCGTCAAACTGGCCAAGGGGGATTACTGGCCCAGCCTCAGTGTGGAAGGTCAGTACGGGAAACAAAATGACGACAATTCGGGCGACCTGTCCTTCGATCAGGACACGACGGCGTACAAACTGGCTGCGAACGTGACCTTCACGCTTTTTGACGGGGGGCTGCGCAGCGCGGAGATCACCCAGTCCCGGGCCCGGGAACGTCAGGCCCGGCTGGCCCTTTCCGAAACGCGCAAACAGATCCTTCTGGATATCGAAGACGCCTATCTTCAGGTGATGACCCAGAAAAGCCGGCTGGCCTCCCTGAACGACAAGCTGTCGTTTTCAAAACAGAACTTCACCGCCGTGTCCCAGCAGTTCAAACACGGACTGTCAAACAGTGTGGACATGATGGACGCCAATACCCTGCTCGTCTCGGCGGAACGGGAGCTGGCCGACGCCGAATTCGGCTTCAAACTGTCGATCCTGAAACTCAAACGGTCCGTGGGCTCGTTTCTCGACGAAACCGTCCGGACACTTTCAGCCCGATAACAAGGTCCCACAGGAATGATCATGAGACGCAAAAACACCACCGCCGGACCACGATCCAAAAAAGGAAGCGTGCTGCCCATCATCATCACGGTTTTCGTGATGATCGTTCTCGGCGTCTGCTGTCAGGCCAAAAGCGATCGCCTTCAGCAGGAAAAAAAGGCCGCTCGCAAAGAAGACGCCCCGGCCATCAACGTCGTGACCATGGCCATGGAGCCCCGGACCATCCGTGACAGACTCAGCCTGCCCGGTTCGTTTACACCGTCGACCTCCCTGACCGTGGCCTCGGAAGTATCGGGCATGATCATGGAAAAACGTGTCGAGAAAGGCACCCGGGTCCAGGCGGGAGAGCTTCTGGCCCTTGTCGACGACACCAAATACAAAAACGCCTACAACGCGGCCAAAGCCAACTACGAGAACGCCCTTTCCTCAAAAGAACGGCTGGAAACGCTGTATCGTTCCGATCTGTCCAACAAGACGGACCTCGATGCGGTCACGGCCCAGATGAAAAACCAGTTGGCCGCCATGCGGGTTGCCGCCGTCGACCTTGAAAAATGCCGCATCACCGCTCCGGTGCCCGGCCTTGTCAACCGGATCTTCATCGAACAGGGACAGTTCATGGACATGGGCAACCCTGTCATGGAAATCATCCGGACCGATCCCATTTACTTTAACGTGAATATCCCTGAATCCGATGTCCACGCCGTCCGTTTTCTCAAAACCTTCGATATCCGGGTGGATGCCCTGGAAGGCCGGGTGGTTCGGGCCAACGCCAGACATCTGACAAGGACCGCCGGATCTCTGGCACGGGCCTACGACCTGGAACTGACCGTCGACAACCCGGACGGCGACATTCTTCCGGACATGTTCGGCCGGGTCTCTCTGGTCAAACGAACCGTCGAAAACGCTCTGGCCGTGCCCCTGTATGCGGTGGTGTCGATCAACGATAAAAAAATCGTCTACCTGGCTGAAAAGAATCCCCGGTTCGAACTGATTGAAGCGGCTCTTGCGGCCCTGGGCCTGCCCGATCAGGCCCCCGTCGACACCGCCGTCTCCCGGGAGGTAACAACCGGCATCCAGGACGGATGGATGGTTGAAATAACAACGGGCCTTTCGGCGGGCGATCAGGTGATCACCGTGGGCCAGCGCAGCGTATCCGACGGCCAGAAAATCCATATCATCCGCTCCCGTAAGGAACAGGAGGAGCTGCTGCGATGATCCTTTCGGATACCGCCGTCACCAACCGGGTCAGCGTGCTTATCCTGGCCCTGATCATTCTGGTGGCCGGCATTTACAGCTACAATGTTCTGCCCAGGGAAAACGAACCGGACATCACCATTCCCTACGTGTTCATTTCCACCACATACAAGGGGGTGGCCTCGGAGGACATCGAAACCGCCATCACCATTCCCATCGAAAAGAAACTCAAGGGCCTTGAGCGGGTCAAAAACATCAGTTCGGTGAGTGCGGAGGGAGAATCCAAGATCAACATCGAGTTCATCCCGAAGACCGATATCGACGAGGTACTCCAAAAAGTCAAGGACAAGGTCGACGAAGCCAAGCGCGATCTTCCCACGGACCTGGAAGATGACCCCTCCGTTTATGAAGTCAATCTGTCGGAAATGCCCATCGTGGTCTATTCGCTCAACGGCGATTGCGGAGTCAGCGCCCTCAAGCGCATCGCCGACGATCTGGAAGAGGACATCGAGTCCATTCAAGGGGTTCTCGAAGCCGATGTGACCGGCGGCAGCGAGCGTGAAATCATCATCGAGGTGGACCCGGACAAGCTGGCCTACTATCATATTCCCATCACGGCCTTCGCCTCGGTGGTGCCCAGCGAAAACACCAACACCTCGGGGGGGTCCATCTCCCTGGGTGACGGAAGGTACCAGCTCCGGGTGCCGGGTGAATTTTCCACCCCCGATGAAATATACGGCCTGGTGATCGCCACCATTGACAGCAGGCCCGTGTATCTCAAGGATCTGGCCCGCATCGTCGACGGGTTCAAGGACGAGGAAAGCCGGTCCCGGCTGAACGGCCGGGAATCGGTCAACATCTCGGTCAAGAAGCGAAGCGGTGAAAACATCATCCGGATCTCCGAGGAGATCGACCGCCTGATCGACCAACAAAAACCCGGCTGGCCCAAAGGAACCCAGGTCACCAAAATGATGGACAAGGCCAAGGGCATCCACCTGATGGTCATGGACCTGGAGAACAACATCCTCTCGGGCCTGCTGCTGGTGGTGGTGGTCCTTCTGTTCGCCCTGGGGTTCCGCAACGCATTTCTGGTGGCCCTGGCCATTCCCTTTTCCATGTTTCTGTCGTTTACCGCCCTTCAAATCATGGGCGTCACCCTGAACATGGTGGTTCTGTTTTCCCTGACACTGGCCCTGGGCATGCTGGTCGACAACGCCATCGTCATCGTCGAAAACATCTACCGATACATGGAGCAAGGGGTGCCGCGGCTCGAAGCCGCCATGAAGGGGACCTCCGAGGTGGCTTACCCGGTCATCGGCTCCACCCTGACCACCGTGGCCGCCTTTTCACCGATGCTGTTCTGGCCGGGCATCATGGGCGAGTTCATGATGTTTCTGCCTCTGACCCTGATCGTGACCCTGACCGCAAGCCTGTTTGTGGCCCTTGTCATCAACCCGGCCTTGTGTGCCTATTTCATGAAACTGAAAAAAGGGCGTGCCCGGTCGGGTGTACGACTCTCGGCCGAGGAAATCGAAAAAAAAGGGGAGGAACCCATCCCCATCACCGGGCCGATTCTGAATCTTTATGCCCGGACCCTGGAATACGCCCTGGACAACCGGATAAAAGTCATGATCGGGTCCTTTCTGGCTCTGATCATCTTCATTCAGATCTGGCTGCTCACCACGGGCCTTGAAAAACCCGTGGAGTTTTTCCCCAGCGTGGACCCGAAAAACATTTACGTGAATATCGATCCCCCCGAGGGCGCGGACCTGGAATACATCGACGCCATTACAAAACAGGTCGAAACGGCGGTCAATCACACCGACGACCCGTCCCTTTCCCTGTCCGAACAATACCGGCAGGCCTATGTGCTTCAAACCCATGAAAACATCCACGGCGAAACCTTCATGGGCCCCAGCGACATCAACAATGTGGAATACATCTACGCCACGTCGGTGAAAAAATTCGGCAGCAAACTGTTTTCACGCATATCCGCCAATCATCTGGGTATCCAGTTCATGGACTTCGAGGAGCGCATCACTCCCACGTCCGCGGACATGGCGCTCATCCGGAATCGAATCCAGGGCATTCCAGGCGCCCGGATCACCGTGATGGAAGAGGAGGAAGGGCCGCCCACCGGCGATCCCATCAACATCGAAATTTCAGGTGACGATTTCACCGTGCTGGGGGATCTGTCCAAACGGGTCCAGACCATTATTTCCGGCATCCCTCTGACTGCGGATGTACGGGATGATTACATGAACAGCATCCCCTCGATCCAAGTGACCATCGACCGGCAGAAAGCGGCTCTGTTCAACCTGTCCACCGGCGACATCGGCTTTGCCCTGAAAACGGCCTACAACGGCTACACGGTCTCCACCTACCGCGAGGCGGGAGAAGACTACGACATCACCGTCAAGCTGTCGGATGAAAACCGGAACATCACCGATGTCCTCTACAGCCTGATGATCCCGTCGCCGAGCGGACGGCTGATCCCCCTGACCACGGTGGCCGACATTTCCTTTTCAGGCTCCCTCGGAGACATCAACCGGATCAATCACCAGCGGGTGGTCACGGTCAAGGCCAACGTGGACGAGACGAGGACCACCGGATCGGTGATCCGGATCGAAGCGGAAAAGATCCTGAAAAAATTCTCCCTGCCCGACGGCTACGCCATCAAATTCACCGGGGAGGGAGAGGCCCAGGACGAGGCGCAGGCCTTTTTGTCCAAAGCCTTTATCATCGCCATTTTTCTGATCTTCCTGATTCTGGTGACCCTGTTCAATTCGGTCACCCAGCCGATGATCATCATGACCTCGGTGATTCTGTCCTTAGGCGGTGTGTTTTTGGGGCTGACGATCATGGGCTACCCCTTCGGCATCATCATGTCCGGCGTGGGGGTCATTTCCCTGGCCGGTGTCGTGGTCAACAACGCCATCGTGCTGATCGACTACACCAACAAGCTCAAAGAGCGGGGCATGGACACCCGGCAGGCCATCATCTCGGCCGGGGCCACACGACTCCGGCCGGTCATGCTGACGGCCATCACCACCGTCCTGGGCCTGATCCCCATGGTGACCGGCATCTCCATCAACTTCCGCACAATGAGCATATCCCTGGTCAGTGAAACGTCCCAGTACTGGAAATCCATGTCCATCGTGGTGATCTTCGGACTGCTTGTGGCCACCTTTCTCACCCTGGTGGTGGTCCCCACGCTCTATTCGATCAACGAATCGGTAACCAAACGGCTTGACCGCTTTTTCGCAGCCTTTGTTCCCGAGGACCAACCCATGGCAGACGCGTAAAAAGCCGTCACCCCCCAAATGCAAAAGGCGGGAAATCCGTTTGGATTTCCCGCCCGCTTGCTACTGCTACCATTTACCAAAGGAGAAGGATTAACTCATCATCTTGTTCCCGCTTTTTTACATGATCGGCGAGGCCCTGTCGCGTCACTTTAAGTCGAGCTTTCGATTGTCGCGACGCCATTGGACAAACCAAGGCGTCTTGATATGACACCTTAGGGTAATCCCTTCTTTTTTCACACGGATTCGATCGCATTTTCTGATCGTGCTCTCCTCTCAACGACGACCGGTGATCCGACGACAGCCCTTAGATGAATTGACGGCCCGATATTGGGACGCGTTTGAACACGCTTGGCAGAATTATTGCCTGCGATGCTGTTTTCGCCGAAAAGGGGTTGACAAAAAGTACACATGCCGACTACATAGTTCACATATAAACAATTTCAGGGAGACGGCCGAACGATGGTGGGTGACAAACGGATTTTTTTCAAGCTGAATCTTTGTCAGCGACTTCTGATGAAGCATGCGGATCGGGAAATGATACAGGCCCTGGGGGTACCCATCGGCCAGGTCGGGGCGCTTTTTTATCTGCTCGGCAACGACGGGTGCCTGCTCAAGGACTTGAGCCTGGAGCTGCGCCAGAACAAGTCGGCTATCACCACCTTGAGTGAACGCATGGAAAAAAACGGACTGATACGCAAACAGATGTCCGAGTCGGACGGACGGGCGGTCCACCTCTATCTGACCGACGCGGGACGGTCCGCGGCAGAAAAGGCCCTGCCCCTGGTCAAGGCCTTCAACCGTGAGCTGACCACGCATTTCAACGACCGGGAGATCGATACCATCCATCGTTTTTTCGACACCATCATCGACATTTATTCGACAAAGGAGGCCCCATGACCACGCCATTCAGGAAAACCGCCTGTGTTCTGTGCGCCCAGAACTGCGGACTTGAGGTCCAGGTGGAGAACAACACCATCGTCAAGGTCAGGCCGGACAAGGACAACCCCCGAAGCCGGGGCTATGCCTGCCGCAAGGGCATGAACATCGCCAATCACCAGCATCACGCCGACCGCCTGACCCGCCCCCTCAAGAAAACCCCCGAAGGGTTCGTTCCCATTTCCTGGGACCAGGCCTATTCGGAAATCGGCGGGCGCCTCCGGGCCATCGTTGACGAGCACGGCCCCACATCCATGGCCTACATGGGCGGCGGCGGCCAGGGCTGCCATTTCGAGGCCGCCTTCGGCATGACCCTGCTCAAGGGGCTGGGGTCCCGGTACACTTACAACGCCCTGGCCCAGGAACTCACCGGCTATTTCTGGGCCTGCGGACGCATGACGGGCCGCCAGAACCGGTTCTGGATTCCCGATGAGGAACACGCCGACATGATTCTCGGCATCGGATGGAACGGCATGGCCAGCCACCAGATGCCCCGGGCCCCCCTGGTTCTCAAAGAGTTTTCAGGCAATCCGGACAAGATTCTGGCCATCATCGACCCCCGTCTGTCGGAAACGGCCCGGCTCGCCAACATCCACCTGCCCCTGCGCCCCGGGACCGACGCCCTTCTGGCCCGGGCCATGATCGCCGTGATTCTTCAGGAAGGGCTTGAAAACAACGCCTTCATCAACGAGCATGTCAACGGTTTTGAGCTGATCCGGCCCTGGTTCGACACAGTCGACGTGACCCGGGCCCTTGCGGTCTGTGAGGTCGATGAAACGGCGGTCAGAGATCTGTGCCGTCTTCTGGCCGTGCGGAAATGGTGCATGCATTTCGATCTTGGCGTGTACATGAACCGTCACAGCACCCTTTCAAGCTACCTTTATATGATTCTCGCCGCCGTGTGCGGACGGGCCTGTGTGCCGGGCGGGAATATCATCCCCGGCGGGCTCGTGCCCCTGGGTTCCCACACCGACGAGAGGGAGGCCAAAACCTGGCGCACGGTCACGACCGGATTTCCCGCCCTGAACGGGGCCTTTCCGCCCAACGTACTGCCCGAAGAGGTGCTGTCCGATCACCCCGAACGGTTGCGGGCGCTGATCATTTCCTCATCCAACCCCCTTCGGTCCTATGCCGACACCACGGCCTACGAAGAAGCCTTCAAAAAGCTGGACCTGGTGGTCACCATCGAACTGGCCATGACCGAAACCGCCGAGCTGTCCGATTACGTGCTGCCGTCGAGGTCCGGATACGAATCCTTTGACGGAACGTTTTTCCCCTGGACCTATCCCGAGGTCTTTTTTCAGATGCGGCACCCCGTGGTCGAAGCCGACGGAGAAAAGCTGGAAGCCGGAGAAATCCTCACGGGCATCGCCGATGCCGCCGGGCTGATCCCGCCCATTCCGGACAGTCTGAAAAAAGCGGCCCGCAAGGATCTTCAAACCTTCACCGCCGCCCTCTTCTCCTATGCGGCCAAAAACAAAAAAGCCCAACGGGTCCTGCCGATGATTCTTTCCCGGACCCTGGGCCGGGCCATGGACTCGGGCAACAAGGCGGCCCTGTACGGACTGATGCTCGGCGCCACGAAGCAGGTGACGGACAATGCCGCCCGGGTCGGCCTGGGCCTGCCGCCCTCATGGAAAACCGCCCTCAACCCCGTCCGGATCGTCACGGCTATGGCCGGGATGATCCGCTACCGCAGCCTGGCCCCCGTCGCCCTGCTCTCTCCCAAGGTGGCCTGGGCCGAATCCATGTTCCGGACCATCCTCGATCATCCCCAGGGCCTCTGGATCGGCAAGGCGGATTTCGACAACAATATGAACGAGATCCGGACCGACGACGGAAAGATCCATATCCACATTCCCGAAATGGACGAGTGGATGAACGAAATCACGCCCGAGGCGGAAAACCGGGCCCTTTCCCCGGACCCGGCCTTCCCCCTGGTTCTCTGTGCCGGACGCCATACGCCCAACAACGCCAACACCCTGATGCGCAAGCCGGACTGGAACAAAGGCAGACGCGCCTGCACCCTTGCCATGCACCCCGACGACGCCAAGGCCCTTCACCTTGCGGACGGGGAAACGGTCCGCATCACCACCGAGGCGGCCTCCGAACCCATCGAGCTGGAAGTCACCGACGACGCCCGAAAGGGTCAGGTGATCCTGCCCCACGGGTTCGGCCTGAAATACCGGGGCGAAATGTTCGGCGTCAACGTGAACCGCCTGACCCGAAACACCCACCGGGACCGATTCGCCGCCACCCCCCTCCACCGCTATGTGCCCTGCCGGGTGGAAAAAATAGAAGGGTGATCATCAAACCCCTGGCCGGCCCGCCGTGAACAAGGCGGGCCGGCGCTTTTCACCGGTCCGGAACACGCAAGACGTCATAGGCTTTCATCCGCCTTTCACCCTCGGTTCGGCCCCGTTCAAAAAAATCCTTGACTTGATTCCCGTCTTGCTTTAAATCCGAGTGAACGTTCATTCCGCACGGAGGTTTCTAATGTGCAAAACCGACAAACGTGACGACATTCTGAAGGCAGCCCTGACCCTTCTGTCCGAGGAAGGATTTCACGGCGCTCCCATGGCGTCCATCGCCGAAAAGGCCGGGGTCGGCGCCGGAACCATCTACCGGCACTTCGAAAGCCGGGAGGTGCTGATCATGGCGGTCAACGACATGGTCCATCAACAGTTCCAGCACTTTCTGCTCAAGGAGTACGGCAAGGCCCGACCGATCCGGGAATGTTTTTTTCACATCGGCAAGGGAATCATCGTCTACCTTCTCGACAATCCTGTGGAATTCCGGTATATGGAGCAATTCCACAACTCCCCCTACGGGGTCGAATTTCGCAAACGGAAACTGAATATCGACTCCGGGGTGTTCGACTTCGGTCACGACCTTTATCATCGCGGGATGACACAGCAGGTAATCAAACCGGTCCCCCTGCCGATCTTCTTTGACCTGGCGTTTGCACCGATCTTCTGGGCGGTCAAGGATCATCACACGGGCTTCGTCATCCTGGACGAGACCCTGGCCGAAACCATCGTTTCGGCCTGTTGGGACAGCATACGCATATAACGGGAATGAACGATCATTCCCGTATAAGGATCAGCCCATGCGACCACAACCACGGAATCGAAAGAAAAGGTGTATCATGCAGACAAAACGAATCATCGACATCATCTCCGCCCTGGTTTGCGCCGCGGCGGTTCTTGCCCTGCCGTCCTGTGGAAAGGATAAGGCCGGCAATCCCGCCCAGGGCGGCCGACCGGCTCCGGAAGTGTCGGTCATCGACATCCGGCCGGAAAAAGTGACCATCGTCAACGAACTGTCCGGACGGGTTTCGGCCTTCCTGGTGGCGGAAGTCCGTCCCCAGGTGGGCGGCATCATCCAGCAGGTTCTGTTCACCGAAGGGTCGGAAGTCGGTGAAGGCGATGTGCTGTATCAGATCGACCCGTCCATCTACAAAGCCGACTACGAAAGCGCCAAAGCCTCCCTGGCCCGGGCCGAGGCCATCCTCCCTCCGGCACGATCCAAAGCCGAACGCTACCGGGAACTGGTGGCGGCCAACGCCATCAGCAGGCAGGAATACGACGATGCGGACGCGGCGGCCAAAAAGGCGGAAGCCGACCTTCTTTCCGCCAAAGCCGCCGTGGAGAGGGCCCGGATCAACCTGGCCTACACACGGGTCAAGGCGCCCATCACGGGACGGATCGGCAAATCCTCCGTCACCACCGGCGCTCTGGTCACCGGTTTCCAGGCACAGGCCCTGGCCGTCATCCAGAAGCTCGATCCGGTATACGTGGATGTGACCCAGTCCAGCACCGAGATGCTCAAGATGAAACAGAGTTTGGCCAACGGCCTTCTGACCCGAACCGGCGTCAACGAAGCCGGTGTCCGGCTGATGCTTGAAGACGGCAGCGTCTACGACCTGCCGGGCGTTCTGAAATTTTCCGATGTCACCGTGGACACCGGCACGGGATCGGTGATCCTCCGCTCCGTGTTTCCCAACCCCGAGCTGACCCTTCTGCCCGGCATGTTCGTCCGGGCCCTGGTCGAGGAAGGCGTCAATGAAAACGCCGTCCTGGTACCCCAGCGCTGCGTGACGCGAAACACCAAAGGACAGCCCGAAGCCCTGGTGGTGAACGACAAGGGCCTCGTTGAAAGCCGGCTGCTGACCATCGACCGGGCCGTGGGCACCCGCTGGCTGATCAAGGACGGTCTGACGGAAGGCGACCGTGTCATCGTCGAAGGACTTCAGAAGGTCAGGCCCGGGGCCGCGGCGAAAACCGTTCCCTTCACCGGCAAGAGCGACACCGCCCAATCGAACGTATCAGGCGCCGAGAAATAGAGGAGAAGCATCATGTCCCATTTTTTTATCGACCGGCCCATCTTTGCCTGGGTTATCGCCATCATCATCATGCTTGCCGGGGCCCTGGCCATCACGACGCTGCCGGTGTCCCAGTACCCGGCCATCGCCCCGCCGGAAATCAGCATCTCGGCCACCTACCCCGGAGCGTCGGCCCAGACCCTTGAGAACACGGTCACCCAGATCATCGAACAGAAGATGAACGGGATCGACAACCTGAACTACATTACTTCGACCAGCGACAGCGCCGGGACCGTCTCCATCACCCTGACCTTTGCAGCCGGGACCGATCCGGACATCGCCCAGGTCCAGGTCCAGAACAAGCTCCAGCTCGCAACGCCCCTTTTGCCCCAGATCGTTCAGGAACTGGGCATCGTGGTCGCCAAATCGACCCGTAACTTCCTGATGGTCGTCGGCTTCGTCTCCGAAGACGGCAGCATGGGCCGCTACGACCTTGCCGACTACGTGGCCGCCAACGTTCAGGACATCGTCAGCCGGCTTCCCGGTGTGGGGGATGTCACCCTGTTCGGTTCCCAGTACGCCATGCGCATCTGGATCGATCCGGTGAAGCTGAAAAGCTACAACCTGATTCCCGGTGACGTCAAGGCCGCCATCAGGTCCCAGAACGTCCAGGTGTCCGCCGGGCAACTTGGCGGAACCCCGGCCGTCGAAGGCCAGGGGCTGAACGCCACCATCACGGCCCAGAGCCTGCTTCAGACGCCTGAACAGTTCGGAGCCATTCTTCTCAAAGTGAACGCCGACGGCTCGACGGTCCATCTGTCCGATGTGGCCCGGATCGAACTGGGCAGCGAGAACTACGACGCCGTGGCCCAGTTCAACGGGAAACCCGCAGCGGGCATGGCCATCAAGCTGGCCTCGGGCGCCAACGCCCTCGACACGGCGGATATCGTCAAGGCAAAACTCACCGAACTGTCGGAATTTTTCCCCACGGGCATGAAGGTGGTCTTTCCTTACGACACCACCCCTTTTGTCCGGCTGTCCATCGAGGAGGTGGTGAAAACCCTGTGTGAAGCCATCATCCTGGTGTTTCTGGTCATGTACCTGTTTCTCCAGAATTTCAGGGCCACGCTCATTCCCACCATCGCCGTACCGGTCGTTCTACTGGGAACCTTTGCCACGCTTTCGGCATGCGGGTTTTCCATCAACACCCTGACCATGTTCGCCATGGTTCTGGCCATCGGGCTTCTGGTCGACGACGCCATCGTCGTGGTGGAAAACGTGGAACGTATCATGAGCGAAGAAGGCCTGTCCCCCCGGGAGGCCACCCGAAAATCCATGACCCAGATCACCGGCGCGCTGATCGGCATCGGCCTGGTCCTGTCGGCGGTGTTCGTTCCCATGGCCTTTTTCGGCGGGTCCACCGGTGTTATTTACCGCCAGTTCTCCATCACCATCGTCTCGGCCATGACCCTGTCCGTGGTGGTGGCCCTGATTCTCACCCCGGCACTCTGCGCCACCATGCTCAAGCCGGTGGCCAAAGGCCATAAACCCGCAGAAAACGGCCCCCTGTCCTTTTTCTTCGTCCGGTTCAACCGCTGGTTCGACAAAAGCAGTACTCTCTACCAGACATCGGTGGGCAAACTCCTTCAGGCAACAGGGCGTTATCTTGTGATTTATCTGGGCGTCATCGCCCTTCTGGGCTACCTGTTTGTGCGCATGCCCACGGCCTACCTGCCCGATGAAGACCAGGGGCTGCTTTTCGCACTGGTCCAGCTTCCCGTGGGGGCGACCCAGGAACGCACCCGTGACGTGCTCAAACAAATGGAACACCATTTCCTCGTCGAGCAGGAGGATGCTGTCAAATCCCTGTTCACCATCGCCGGCTTCAGCTTTGCCGGCCGGAGCCAGAACGCGGGGATGGCCTTTATCCAGCTCCGGGACTGGAAGCTCCGTGAGGATCCGGGACTCAAAGCCAAGGCCGTGGCGGGCAAGGCCATGGGCGCCCTGTCCCGGATCAAGGACGCCAACATCTACGCCTTTCCGCCCCCTGCGGTGGTGGAACTGGGACAGGCCATGGGCTTCGACCTTCAGCTCCAGGACCGGGCAGGTTTGGGCCATGAAAAACTCATGGAAGCCCGGAACATGCTCCTTGGCATGGCGGCCCAGGATCCCCGGGTCGTGGCCGTCCGTCCCAACGGGATGGAGGACACGCCCCAGTACCGTCTCGATATCGATTATCACAAGGCCCGGGCTTTGGGTCTTTCCATCGCCGAAATCAACGACACCCTGACCACGGCCTGGGCTGGGTCTTACGTCAACGACTTCATCGACAAGGGACGGGTCAAGAAGGTGTACGTGATGTCCGAGGCGGACTATCGCATGAACCCTGCCGACATCACCACCTGGCACGTGCGCAACGCCTCCGGCGACATGGTTCCCTTTTCGTCGTTCGCCACGGCAGAGTGGACCTACGGATCTCCCCGGCTCGAGCGGTTCAACGGCCTGCCCTCCCGTGAAATCCTGGGCGAGGCGTCGCCGGGACGCAGTTCCGGCGACGCCATGGACGCCATGGAGGAAATGGCGTCCAAGCTGCCGACGGGCATCGGCTATGAATGGACCGGCCTGTCCTATCAGGAAAAGATGTCCGGTTCCCAGGCTCCGGCGCTCTACGCCATCTCCCTTCTGGTGGTCTTTCTGTGTCTGGCGGCCCTTTACGAGAGCTGGGCCATCCCCTTCTCGGTCATGCTGGTGGTTCCCCTCGGCATCATCGGCGCCCTGGTGGCCGCCACCATGCGGGGCCTGTCCAACGACGTGTATTTCCAGGTGGGTCTTCTGACCACCATCGGCCTGTCGGCGAAAAACGCCATTTTGATCGTCGAATTTGCCAAGGAACAGATGGAAGCGGGCGTGGGCCTGATCGAGGCAACCCTGGAAGCGGTCCGGCTCCGGCTTCGCCCGATCCTGATGACCTCCCTGGCCTTTACCCTGGGGGTTCTGCCCCTGGTGCTGGCCAAAGGCGCCGGGTCCGGAAGCCAGAACGCCATTGGAACCGGCGTAATGGGCGGCATGCTGTCCGCCACCTTCCTGGCCATTTTCTATGTTCCGATATTCTTTGTGATCATCCGAAACATCTTCAAGATGAAAAAGACAGATCATCAGTCATGACGGCCGCATCCGGCCCGGAGGTATGAACGATATGAACAACAGACGTAAAACCCTGATCGCCCTGACCGTCACCGTGTCGCTGCTTTCGGCCGGGTGCAGCATGGCCCCCACCTACAACCGGCCCGAACTGCCGGTGCCGGAAGCCTGGCCCCGGGGCGAGGCCTATCCGTCCGTCGACCCCGGGAATACGGCCGGGGAAGCCGCCGGGATGCCCTGGAAAGACTTCTTCCTCCACGACTCCCTGCAACAGGTGATCACCCTGGCCCTTGAAAACAACCGGGACCTCAAAGTCGCCACCCTCACCATCGAAAAAATGCGGGCGCTTTACAAGATCCAGGGTTCCGAGCACTGGCCCACCGTGAGCGGCAATGCCGCCGCGTCGTCCCAGCGGATTTCCGAGAGCCTGTCTCCGTCCGGATCATCCAACATCAGCCGGCAGCACAGTCTGAATGTGGGCATCAGCGCCTATGAGCTGGATCTCTTCGGACGCATCAAAAGCCTGAAGTCAAAGGCCCTGGAACAATATCTGGCCACGGAACAGGCACAAATCGGTGCCCGGATCGCCCTGATTTCCGAGGTGGCCGGGGCCTGGCTGACGCTGGCCGGGAACCGGGAACGCCTGAAACTGGCAAGCGACACCTTCGACGCCCAACAGGCATCCTACGACATGATCAAACGGCGATACGATCTGGGGGCCTCGTCGGAACTGGACCTTCACCAGGCAAGGACCCGCGTGGAAGCGGCACGGCTGGACATGGCACGGTACACGGGACAGGTGGCCCGGGACCACAACATGCTGACCCTTCTGGTCGGCGGCCCGGTGCCCGATGCCCTTCTTCCGGAAAGCCTCAGCGCCGTGGACCGGGACGCCCTGCTGCTCAAGGACGTGAGCCCCGCCCTGCCCTCGTCGGTCCTTCTCAGCCGTCCGGACATCCTGGCGGCGGAACGCAGGCTCAAGTCCGTCAATGCCAACATCGGCGCGGCCCGAGCCGCTTTTTTCCCGAGAATCACCCTCACCGGAACCTTCGGCGTGGCCAGCCGTGAGCTGGACAACCTGTTTGACGAAGGCACGGTCTGGAGTTTCATGCCCCAGATCTCCATCCCCCTGTTCACCGGAGGTCGCAACAAGGCCAACCTGGAGGCGGCCAAAGTTGACCGGGACATCGCCGTGGCCGATTACGAAAAAGCCATTCAGGTTGCCTTCCGCGAAGTTGCCGACGCCCTGGCAAGCCGGGGAACGATCGATGATCAGATCAAGGCCCAGGACGCGCTGACGGCCGCCACGGAAGAGAGCTACCGTTTGTCCGACATCCGCTATCAAAAAGGCCTGGACAGTTACCTGAGCGTGCTCGACGCTCAACGGTCTCTGTACAGCGCACAACAGAACCTGATCAACATCCGCCTGCTCAGGCTGGCCAACCGGGTCACCCTGTACAAGGTTATGGGCGGCGGAGCCCTGTAGCGGACCAAAAATAAAAAAAGGCCCGATCCTCCCGGATCGGGCCTTTGTCGTCAATCACTCCCTTGGGGAAAAGCCAGGTATTTATTGACCACCCGCTCGCTGCGCTCACTGAAGTTCACGAAGGGCCACGAAGAAAAGCAAAAATGGCCCCCGTGAAAATCTCGGTGGATTGATCTCAGATCAATCCTGTCGACTTAAACAAGCCATCAAAGCCGGAAAGAAATACACCGCCTGAGCACACGCCACCCTCTTTGTGCCTTTGTGTCTCCGTGAGAAATCACATAGACCGTCCCCTTCGAAGACGCTGGTTTAATCGCTCTCACAGAGGCACAAAGGAGAAAAGCCGGACATACCTTCGCATGTCACACAGTACAGCTCATCGAAATCCGCGGCATAACCTTGGCACATTCGATTGCCCTGCAATCCCTGATTCACCCCCACAAAAATATACTCATTGAGACCGCGATTGTGAATCTGATGGGCACGCACGCTTTGCCCATCCTACAGCTAACGCGCCGTCATATGAGAGGTTGTAGGATGGGCAAAGGCGAAGCCGTGCCCATCACGTTCTCATTTTGTCGCAATTTATAGCCCCTACAAACCGTCACGGATCATGTGAAGGGCCTGGGCCATGGCGTCGCCGTCCGTGCCGCCATCCCTGTACCCCTTCATGGCCGAGGTCATGATGATATCGGTGAACATCGGGTTTTGGCTCAGCTGGTCCAGAAGCACATCGTTGGCCATCAACCGGGGCAGAAGGCCTGCGGCGTCGATCTTGTCCATCAGGGCGGCAAATTCAGGGGTACGAAGATAGACACCGGCAATAATGGCGATGTTTTTCTTCCGGGACTCGGGGGAATGCCCGTTGGCCACCAGCCGGGCGATGGCGTCCCGATCGTCCAGAATCCGTTTGATCAGGGTGTCGTTGATGTTGTATTTTTTGAGGTTCAGGCCCAGGATGGTTTTGGTGATTCCGATATTCACATCGTCCATGGGATCGGCGGCCATGTAGGTATCCTGAAGCACGAAGGTTTTCAGATTGTTCAGCGATTTCGACGGGGCTTTTTTAAGATCCATCTGCACGGCGGCCACCGGGAGCTTACCCCCGGCATTCATGTGAACCGAATAGGACACCTCGGTGAGATTCACATCCACGTAATCCATGGTAAAGGTCTGGACCAGGCGGGGTATGCGCACCAGCCCTTCTTTTTCAGGAACGTTCGCATCCGGAATGTCCGTCGTGACGATATTGACCCTTCCGGTGACCGGGTCAACCGTGGTCCGGCTGGCCAGAACCGTATCCCGGTCATGGGTGGGCCAGGGGAAATTCAGCACGAAATAAAGATCCATGTCGTTTTCGTTGTAGCGTTTCAAAATGACGGCCTCGGACACGTTGGCCATCCATTGGGGATAGGCGGCGATGTCCCTGAACACGGCCCCCACCTGGGCCATGTTCACCGGCAGGGTGGTCACGGCCTTGAAGGCGTCATAATCGGAGCCCTCAACCGACTGGGTATAGGTGGAAATTCCGTCCGTATCGCGAATCAGTTCCCAGGGCTCCGGCGCGGTGGCCGAATAGGCCGGGAGGATGAATACAAAACCGCACAGGGCGGCAGACACCATGAATGCTTTGACCATAGCCTCACCTTTCCTTTGTGTTGACGGTGACTCGGGGCGACATCCCGCGTCGGCACAGACCGAAGAACGTTCCGGGCGCCTCTGACGAAAACGAATGTGCGAAACTGGCGCAGACGGAACAGGGGCTCAGTCTCACGAAAACCGGTTCATCGCGGTCGAACCTCTCCGGAAAAACACCAACGTTAAAAAACATTTTCAGACAACTGGATAGATCGTTCGGAAAGCAATGGTTAAACCATATGCCAGGCCACAGGAGATTGCAAGAATTTTTTATGATCGTAAAATATATTTGGGTGACGGATAAAAATCGTCATGAATACAGGCACCTAAAAAGAAATAAACGAACCCGCCGCAGTCAATGTCATTAACTTAAGACACTGATGGGCACGCTGCGCTTTGCCCATCCTACCTTGTGTCGCCCGCTGGATGGGCAAAGCGCAACGCAGACACGAAGTGAAGCTTTAGCGCTAAATCGAACGTTTTACGAAGCCGTCAGGTCCCGGGCAAGACGAAGCACGGCGATTTCCTTGGCCTTGGCTTCCACGTCCACGGTGAGATCAAGGTTCCTCCAGCAGGACGGAAAATCCCTGATATCGATGAAATCGTCATGCTTTCGGGGCTGGGCCGAGGTCCAGGTTCCCAGCGGGCTCGACAGATGAAACAGGGGCTCCCGTCCCCAGGTTTCAAGGGCCAGATCGGTGGCCTCTTCTTCGGACAGGCCGTCGGGCAGGCAGCGGTGATGATGGACATCGTAGACCAGCGGAATTTTCAGGTCGCGGCAGACCGGCAGAAGATCGGCCGGCGTGTAAACCCGGTCATCGTTTTCCAGGGTCAAACGGGACCGGACCCGGTCATCCAGGGTGTCGACGGTTTTCCGAAGACGGTCAAGGGCGGCGGGTTTGTCACCGTAAGCGCCCCCGCCGTGGAGATTGATCACGTCGGCTCCTGCGAGCTCGGCAAATTCGGCCTGGTAGATCAGTTCATCCAGGGATTTGCGGGTCACTTCGTCATGGGGGGACGACAGAAGCACGAACTGGTCCGGATGAAGGGTCAGACGGATGTCGCGGGTCGCCGCGAACACCCGGCAGGCGTCAAGCCGCGTGCGGATCAGGGACGCACCGGGCAGATCGTCCAGGTCGTAGCCCAGCTCAGGGTGGGTTTTTAGCGGAAAGATCTGACTGTTCACCCGAAAGGCCCCGATGTCGTGGGCATGACAAAAAGACAGAGCGTCCATCAGCGATGCGGCGTTGTGGGCGCACAATTCGGAAAGCCGGGCCAGCTGGTCGGGCCTTTTTTTGGACGACAAAAACGCGGCGGTGGTCCGCCGAAAGGTAATGGGTTCCTTTGAGAAGAGGCAGCACAGACCCAGTCGGATCACGGATCACCTCGACGCGCCGGCGTTCGGAAAGGACACCGTCACGGTGGTTCCCTCGGCCTCGGATGTGGTGAACGAGATGTCCCCTTTCTGGGTTTTGGCCATCAACCGGGCCGAGTAGGTTCCAAGGCCGGTGCCCAGTTTTTTGTTGGAGGTGATGTATTTTTCGAAAAACACCTCCCGGATGCTTTCCGGGATACAGCCGGAATTCTGAATCCGGATGGTTTTCCGGGCGCCGTCGTCGAGACGGATCGTGATGGTCCCGCATTCGTCGGAGGCTTCCATGGCGTTTTTCAGGAGGTTGGCCAGCATGGTGTAGAAAAGAATCCGCTCGCCGCTGAGTATAAACGTATCGCCCGGACCGGGAGAGCCGCCATTCATGTAGATGTGACAGTTCAGGTGCTTGGCGGCCATGAGCCCGTACATGTCCGACAGGATCTGGTGCAAAAGTTCGATGATATCCACGTTGGCGGGGTTGAGCATGTATTCCCCCCGTTCCATCTTGATCACGTTGATGGCGCTGTTCAGGGTCTGGGTCATCGTATGGGTGGCCTGTTTCATCAAATGGAGCGCCCGCTGCTGGGTTTCATTGATGTCCGGGTCCATGGACAGAAGGTCCACGGCCCAGAGAAAGACACTGAGGGGGGTCTTCAGGTCGTGACGGACAATACTTTCGACATCTTCCCGCAGGCGAAGGTTTTCCTTGAGGATCCGGTTCTGTTCCTTGAGTTCCTCGCGGTTTCGTTTCAATTCAAGCTGGGCCTTGACCCTGGCCCGGACAATGGGCACGCAGATGGGTTTGGTGATGTAATCGACCCCGCCCACATCGAATCCCCGGGTTTCATCGTCCATTTCATCCATGATCGTAACGAAGATCACGGGGATTTCCCGGCTTCGCTCATCGTGCTTCAAACGGCGGCAGACCTCGTACCCGTCCATCCCCGGCATGATGATGTCCAGCAGGATCAGGTCCGGGGGATCGTCGGAAAACACGATATCCAAAGCTTCCTGACCCGAAAGGGCCACCTTGACGTCGTGATCCTCGACGAGTGCTTCGGCCAGGACCTGAACATTGGCGGACATGTCGTCCACCACCAGCACACAGGGTTTTCGGGGTGTGTCATTGATCATGTTTGTCCTCGTTGGTTGTTGGTTGATCGTTCAAAAGCGTATCGACGACCGCACGGGCGCCGTTGAAATCAAAGGAGCGGATACACCGTTCCAGATCGTCCAGAGCCGCTTTGGTCCGCGCCGTGCCGGCCAGGTCATAAAGCACGGCCATCTGTTTGGCCGCCCGGTAGTTTTTCGCCTCAATCAGCGCTCTCATGTCCTCAAGCGCCCCGGCAAGGCCGACGGAATCCTTATGATCCGGGCCGGCGGACCGGGCGCCCCCGCGCACCGGCTCATCATGAAAGTCCTGGAACAGGCCTGTCACCCGGTCCAGAAGACGGCCTGCCTCTTCCAGCAAATGTTCCCACCGCTCCGCCCGATTCTCTCTGATCGCCCGGCCCAGCCGGTCCGCCGCCGCGCTGAGATCAACGGCTCCGAGATTTCCGGCAACCCCCTTGAGGCTGTGGCAGAGGGCGCGGGCCCTGTCGGTATCGCCGTCATCCAGTGCCGCTTTGATTCCTGCAGCCGCATCCTTCTGCTGATCGACGAAGGATCGGGCCAGCCGTACAAAGGTTTCATGCCTGCCGCCCACACGGGCCAGGGCCCGGGTGTAGTCGATTCCGGGAAGCGATGAGGGGCAAAGCACCTTTCCATGCTCGCCTGCATGTTTCCGCCGCTTGGCCTCCTGCCTTAGGGAATGGTCGTTTTTCGGGGTGATCCAGCGGACCAGGCTCTCGAACAGTTTTTCCGGATCGAGTGGCTTGGTCAAATGGTCGCTCATCCCGACCTGAAGACTTTTTTCCCGGTCGCCCTGCATGGCATGGGCGGTCAGGGCGATGATGGGTACGGGCCGGGAATCCGTTTCACCCTCCCGCTTCCGAATGGCCAGGGTGGTTTCAAACCCGTCCATCTCCGGCATCTGGATATCCATTAAAATAGCGTCAAACTGCTGGTCTTCCATACGCTTAAGCACCTCACGCCCATGGGAGGCGCACACGACCTCAAGGCCCACCGATTCGAGCAGTTCGGTTGCCACCTGCTGATTGACCTCGTTGTCTTCGGCCAGAAGAATCCGCGACCCGGCAATGCGGTCCAGACCCTTGTCGTGACTCAGGGTATCACGAACCCGCGGGGCCCTGTCTTCGGAGCCCTTGCCAAAGGCGTCCATGATCGAATCCAGCAGGGACGACGGGGAAACGGGCTTGGTGATAAATCCGTCCAGCCCGATGGCTTCCGCCTGGTTCAGGACATCTTCCCGTCCGTAGGCCGTCACCATGATCATCACCGGGACTTTGGAACTTTCCTGACGCCGTTTGATCTGCCGGGCCGTTTCGATGCCGTCCATCATGGGCATCCGCCAGTCCGTCAGAATCAGGTCATAAACCTTTCCTTTGCGGTCACCCGCCTCGAGTATCTCCAGAGCGCGTCGACCCGATTCCGCCGTATCCACCGTCATGTGAAAGGATTCCAGAATCCGCTTGAGGGCCTTTCGGGCTGTAGGACTGTCATCCACCACGAGGGCGCGCATGCCCTTGAAGTCGTCGGCCATCAAGGTGACGTTTGAACGCTTTCCGGCATGGCGTCCGAAATCGGCCTCAAAGGAAAAGGTGCTGCCCTTTCCCGGTTCGCTTGAAACCGTGATATCGCCGCCCATCATGCCCACCAGCCGTTTGCAGATCACAAGGCCCAGCCCGGTGCCGCCGTATTTGCGCGTGGTGGAGGTATCGGCCTGGGAAAAGGCCTTGAACAGCCGGTCAAGATGCTCCGGTTCCATGCCGATACCGGAATCACTGACCGAAAATTTCAGCCGCGCGGCCTGATCGTCCGTGTGAACGAGACCCACGCGCACCAGCACCTCGCCCTGTTCGGTGAATTTCACGGCGTTTCCCACCAGATTGACCAAAATCTGCGCCAGGCGCAAGGGGTCCCCCACCAGTTCAAGGGGCACGTTCTCACGGGTGTCGAAAATCAGTTCCAGGCCCTTTTCATCGGCATTGAAAGCCGTGACGTTCGACACCTTGTCCAGCACATCGTCCAGATAAAACGGCACCGATTCCATGGTCAGCTGACCGGCCTCGATCTTTGAAAAATCCAGAATGTCGTTGATCACGCCCAGAAGTCCCTGGGCCGCAGAGTCGATCTTGGTCAGGTAATCGAACTGCCGGCTGCTGAGTTCGGTCTGCTTGACCAGGTAGGTCAGCCCCACGATGGCGTTCATCGGCGTTCGGATTTCATGGCTCATGTTGGCCAGAAACTGACTTTTCGCCCGATTGGCCGACTCGGCCCGGGCTTTCTGTGCCTCGACCTCCCGGTTGGAGGCATTCAGGTCTTCGACCAGGGCCATCATGGCCGTCTGGGCATCTTCCAGTTCCCGGGTGCGTTCCTGGACCCGCTGTTCCAGCGTCTGGTTCCATTCCCTGATTTCACTGATCCGTTTGCGAAGCTCCAGGGCCATGACCTGAAACGACCTGGCCAGCTTGCCGATGGCGTCGGCGCTTTCATAACGGATCTTAACATCAAGATTGCCCTCGGAGATGGCCTCGGCGTGCCGGGCCAGGTCCAGAATCGGCCGGGCCACCACGCGGGCCAGCAGATGGGAGACAAGCACACTGAACAGAACCGTGGCTAACACAATTCCGGCCATGTTCCGTTTCATGGCGGCAATTTCACGGCGAACCCGTTTCATGTCAAACCCGATTTTCAGGGCGCCGTAAAGCTCTCCGCCCAACCTGATGTACTCCACCGCTTCAAAGGCCGGACCGTCCAGCGAGCGAAGCTGTCCCCCGCCCCCCTGCCCCGGCGAATCCGTAACCATCTGCTCGCCGTCATGCCCGTGGTCGCTGTGAGACAGGATTCGCCGATCGTTGTAGTCGATCACCAGCACATAGCGGATATCCTTCTCCTTGGCCAGGCTGTCCACAAACCCGTCAAGCAGACTCTTGTTGTAGAGCACATAGGGGCTGGACATGGACAGAGCGGTCAGTGAGGCGTTTTTGGTGATCCGGTCCACCTGGGCATCGACCAGGGACCGCTCGAAGGACCGGACCAGAAAAAAGGAAATGGACAGGGCGGCGATCAGGACGGGAATCGTGGACAGCAGGGTGAATTTGAAAGTGAAGCTGCGGTTTCGGAACAGCAGGCCCCGTTTGATCATCGCGATCCTCCCGGGTCGACACGAACGGTCTGGAGCTCGAGCATGCCCGTGGGCGAGGGATTGAAACCTTTGACCCGGGACCTGGTCGCGTAGAATTCTTCGGCCGCATAGCCGAAAATCATGGGAACATCGTGATACACGATACGTTGAACCGCCTCATAAAAGGACGTCCGCTGCGCCGTGTCCGAAGACGATTCCGCCCGGACCAGAAGATTATCCGCCTCAGAGTTTGCATATCCCGAATAGTTTCCCCGGCCGCCCCTCTTGAATTTGGGCCACAGAATATCCATGGGGTCGAAGGTGGCGTTGCCCCAGGACGACACCAGGATATCGGCCGAAAGCCTTCTCATGGCGTCGAGGCCCTCTTTCCGGTTGGCCGTGACAACCCGGGACGGCACACCGCACCGGGACAGATACATGGCGATGACCCCGGCGAAGGGTTGGTGATTCTTTTCGCACCAGATCGACACCCGGTAATTATCGGGAAACCCCGCCTCATGAAGCAGGGCCCGGGCCCGTTCCGGCAGATAGGGATAGGGGTGCAGATCCGCGGCCCGGCAGGAGGTTTGGGGAGGCAGGACCGTGGCCAGGGCCTTTCCCCGGCCCTGAACCAGGGTATCGACAATCATCCGTCGGTCCATGGCGTAATTCATGGCCAGCCTGACCCGACGATCGTCAAAGGGCGGCTTCCGGCAGTTCAATTCCGCAAAACAGCTGCGTGACGCGGGGCGGGCCATCACCTCGATCTCCGGGTTCATGACGAGCATGGTCAACGACTCCACCGGGACCTCGGAGATGATATCCGTTTCGCCCCGTTTGAGCAGGGCCATTCTACGGATCATATCGGACTCGGCCGTGATGGTCAGGCGCGAGACGGGGATGTGATCCGTCCCGGCATCGGCCGGGCCGGCGAGGACATACCCGTCAAACCGTTCGAGAATGAGGGTCTGGTCCGCCCTCTTTTCCACAAATCGAAAGGGACCGGTCCCAACCGGAGCGTCACCAAAGGCCACCGTCCCAACGGCGGTCAGATAGGCCTCGGGAACGATTTCCTGAAGGGACAGCATCAGCGGCAGAACGGGCCAGGGCGTTCGCGTGATGAACCGGACCGTCAAATCATCGATAACCCGAACCTCCGCAAGGGGGGAAAACAGGTCTTTCCGGGGCGAGGTGCGGCCGTCGATGGCCCCGGTGTCGATCACCCTGTGAAAGGTGAACCGGACATCCCGGGCGGTCAGCGCATCGCCGTTGTGAAACCTCACATTCGGTTTCAGGCGAACCTCCCACTCGTTGGCATTGAGGGCCGTGAACGACTCCGCCAGAAGGGGCCTCACGGCCAGCGCGGCATCCCGGGTTGTCAGGCTGTCAAACATCGCCTTGATCACGATCTGGCTTTCACGGCTGCGATGGTCGGTGGGGTCCAGCGATTGCACGGCCCTGGGCAGGCAGACCGACAGATCCGCACCCGTCCCGGCCCGGCACAGAGACGCCGTGATCAGGGCAAAGGCACACACCATTAAGGGCCCGATGGAAAACCGGGTTAAACATCCGGGCATCCGCTTTCCCTCCGCTTGCGACCAGGCCTGACAGGATGTCAGGTCAACGGTCCTAAGGACGATGATTTTATGAACACACGATTGGAGTCTTTACGGAATCTGTTTTGTTTATAAGAATGTAGCAGAACCGTCACCTGATATCAATCGCTCATTCTCCGAAGAGGCATCGTGCGAAGCGGCCGGCTTTCACGGCCGACTCGATTTTTCCCTTGATTTTGATCCGAAAGCACTGTAATGGATTACACAAATTTGCCGATGTAACTCAGCTGGTAGAGTAGCTGATTCGTAATCAGCAAGCCGGCGGTTCGAATCCGCCCATCGGCTCCACGAAAACAAAGGGGTTTCAGGCGTTCCGCCTGAAACCCCTTTTGCTTTGAAGGGCTGAAAACCGGGGCAAATCGGTATAGCGGCGTACCCTAAGTAACCCTCATTCCATAGGGATTCACGACGCCGTAAACTCGAACGTTTTTCTTTGCAGGACTCTGATGACGTTTTACGAGTTCATCATTCGTGCTTGACAATTCACTATAAGCACGTACAATAAACTGTACAGGAGGAACTGAAATGGAAGCTATATCCTATACGGCTGCAAGGCAAAACCTTGCAAAAACAATGGACAAGGTCTGCAATGACCGTTCGCCCATTATCGTGACACGCAAATCATCACATTCTGTTGTTATCATGTCGCTTGAAGACTATGAATCGCTTGAAGAAACGGCATATCTTTTGCGATCACCGAAAAATGCACAACGTCTTTTAGAGTCAATAGCCCAATTGGAAAATGGGAAGGGGCATGAAAAGGAGCTTATCGATTGAAGCTCATTTTTTCGGACCACGCCTGGGACGATTACCTCTTTTGGCAAAAAACCGACAAACACATTTTACGCCGTATCAACAACCTGATCACAGATACAATGCGTAACCCGTTTGAAGGCATGGGTAAACCTGAGCCTTTAAAACATGCTCTTTCCGGGTATTGGTCCCGACGAATAACCGACGAACACCGCTTTATCTACAAAGCCTCTGAAAATGCAATTGAAATTGCACAACTCAGATACCACTATTGAAACGAATTTCCTCTTCATTCAGCACCCTTGAAACCATCGACCCCGCCGCCGGGAAACCGGGGCTGAACGATTCGCGCTCATCGACCGTGCGGCGACTGAAGACATCCGCCGCGTTTGACGATGGTCCGGCCAGACAAAAATCCGGTTCCCCTGACCACAATGTGACGTTGAAAGTGAGAACCGGAAAGCCGAGCCTATATTTTTTCAGGGGCTGGTGAACCCCGGCCATTTGTCAAGAATAAAGTTTTGACACTGGTCTGACTCTATCGAATTTCAAAGATCTCTCTTATTCCGACGATTCGGATTTATCTATGCACGAGCAAAAAATGGTTGCTGAAATCGATCTGCTATTCTAAAGCACTCTTTCCGCCCATAGTTTAAGCTTCGTCAGATCCGACACCCAAAAGTCAATACAACCTTCAATTATTGGATTGTGCCCCCAAGGTAGAGCAATACGGGCATCTGATTTGAAGCCGATAATATGAATGCCTATGGCTTTTGCATACCCTAATTCGACACATACGCCTTCATCTGGCACCCTGCCGTCCAATACTGCGAGCATGAAATCTGAGGTTTGTATGGCAGCTATATCTTCTTGAAACGCCTGTCGAATAGCGGATTCTTTAGCACAATTAAGGCTCGTAATTTCATCCTCAATAAGTATTCCGTCTCGTTGAGGCAAATACACCTGAAAATATGGCTCCAAAACTTCACAAAGCTGCAGATTAAATGCTCTCTCCATAGGACTAAATAATGGGGATGCTATATAAATTTTCATAACGTACAATCCTGCAAGGATTTGCAAATCAATTGGAAATTTAGTTCTCTATATTCTGCAAATAATATTTCTGATAAAATTCGGCCCACCATTTCTCGTATAGTAAGGTTTGTTGTATCAATCACTGTAGTCTCAGAATCTTTCCAAAAATCTTTTAAAATATTCTGTTGCTGCTCAAGAAGTTCCGAAGTGTATGTTTTGTGGCGATTTGCCAATCGCGTTTTCAAAACAGACTCGTTGCAGATTAAGACTATTAGATGCCCTGGTGCAATTTCTTTAATTGGACTATTTTCTGGAACCATGGCCGCTATCAATTCACCGGCTCTCTTGCTGCATGAGCTACTTTCAGCAATGAAATAAAGTGGGTCTAATGGGCTACGGTCAATCACACTGATACCATGAGATGCCTTGCTGATCCGACGGTTTTTCTTTCGAAATTGTTGATTTATCCAAATATCAATACCACTGCGTTGATCTGGACTAAGTTCCTGATGTGGTTTCGGTAGAAGTGGGTGCTTTCGATCCACCCACTCGTCATAGCTATCAATGCTTCTGATCTGTTCTATGGCAGTGGTTTTACCTGAGCCTACAGCACCAGTAATGTAGTAACGAAAGATTGTGTTGACACCCTTAGGTTCATCGTCGCATTGGGAATCGAATGTATCTTGATCCATCATTACATACTTAACGAGGGCTTTGATCTGCTCTGTGGTTAAAAACAAAGTTACAAGATTGTAAATCGAAAAATTAGCGTCGACTATAGCTTTCTGTTCCTCGATCGAAGGTTTCCCTTCATTACACCAATGGATATAATAATGAAAAGACCCGGGGGCGTTTCGCGCTGAAATCCTCAAAAGATGCTTAAGTGTCGTATCGTGTAATGATAACCCAAGAAATAGAAGTGTGGTCTTGGACATGTGATTGAGCAAGCACGAATAATGCCCGCCCCCCACATCAATCAACTGATCAGCATATTCTTGTTCGAGGAAAACTATATTATCGCTAAATCCGTCTGTTTTTCGTAGCGGCAAAAAACCATTTGGGTGATAGATAACACCTCTATTACGACGAAATTGAGTGGACGGAAGCCAAACTACCTCAAAGCCTTTATCATCTACTCCAGGCTCCACCTGTTCATTAAAAAGATATAGCATTCGTTCAATGCTATCATCAAAGTTGTAGTTAACTGTCATCGTTGATTGTTTAATTAACGGAAGCAAATCCCAGAGATATGGGTGGGCTTGGAGTTCCAAATCTTCAACAATGGCATCTCTATAAAGGCATTTATGAACGATATCGAGAAATCCGAACGAGGCGCGACGATAATCAACCACATCATCACCTGACTTGCCATGGGCTTCCAAAGATTGCTTGTATTTTTGAAAAAGGAACTGAGCCTGGGATGTCAGGCTTTGAGAAACTTCTAATAGACGTGTACCTTGTATTTTCTCATTCTCTGCAATCCTTTTAATAAGCTCTACCCACGTCGGAAATTGAAAATCTGTACTTACCCCTGCCCCAAGACATAGGCCTAGCATGTTATCCCGATGAAGACGTTGCCTCAAGTGGAGAATAAGCCTTATATTTTCAGTTAAAAACGACATAAAATTGCCTCATAGAAAATACGCCTGGGTCAGTGGCACTTGGAGCTCAGCGGAAAGCGTCACCTGAACCCAATTGTTAGCCCTTAATATTCACAATATTTTTAATTAATTTAGATATTTCCATTATTTTTTCTTCATATTCTTCTTTAATCTCACTGAATGGAAATTCGAAATCAAGCTTATAAGGATGTTTTGTAACGAACGCTACCGCATGCAAAACTGCTAAAACACTACATACTGAGGCGGTGAAATGCTGGCGTGGACTTGATGACTGTTTCTTCCATGATCCTTTCAATGAATTACAACGTTCGTTTATGGGATGGGTGTTGAAGTGAATTGGTTTTGGGTTATGTCCAAAATCGTTTCTAATTTTTCGCAATAAATTCAGTTCATCTTTTATTGTTTTACTAATTTTACCAAGTAAAAAAACCATTTCTATTTTTGAAGAAAATGTACCAAGGGGTCCATTAAATGAAAAAATCTTTTCATCAACTTCCGGAGTATCTACCAAGCATTTCTTTAATAGTATTTTCAATTCTTCTTCTAAAAAGGATATTGCAAGCAAAGCACATCCACGATCTGATTCTAAATCAAGAGCCGATCTAAACTCCGCAACTACTTCAAATTGATTATCTAAATATTCTTCAAACATTGATTCCCTTAGGGCTACAGTATTGACAAATGATAATCTTCCATCTATTCCTACGTCATAAACAGCTTTCCATGTATTGCGCGATCAATGGGGCAAACGTGGAAAAACGGTCGGATACTCTCCATGTTTGCCAACAAACTGATTTAGCAAACGCTTTTCCATCTATTCGAATATTCGGGCCAAAACATGGACGATCCGCTAATTCCCGGGACACGTTTTCTGAATCACCGGCTGCACCGACGAATGCCGTGAACCAAGAAACGTGTTTCAGACCCTCACCTGTTTTGCTAAAAGCACTGACCGTGTGAACCCACCCCTATTGCTTGCAGGATTAAAAGTGAAATCCCAATGTCATTAACTTAACGATAAATGTCGTTGTATCAGATGATGGGCACGCGTTGCTTTGCCCATCCTACAATTGTGTCGTCCGTAGGATGGGCAAAGCGCAGCGTGCCCATCAGGGGCTTATGTTACCGGCATTGAGTAAAACTCTTAACCCGATCAGTCGAATCCTGTCCATGATTATTTGACGGGTCCTTCATTTTATTTGCCCTGTGAAATCATGAAGATGGCTTCGGTCTATGTTTTTGGGGGTTTTTCGTTTATGAGACAAATTCCGACCGGTTTAGTGGGAATTATGGAGGACGGGTGTTTCAGGGAATTGTTTGCTCGCCGGTACCTTTTTTTCATGGGGTTGTCATTTACATATCAACGGCCATGCCGGTGACGGGGACGACCGGGCATTCCCGGGTGCGGCATGAAGGCAATGGGACCTCTCCCGAGAAAACCTTTTTTTCCGTATCCCAAAACCTCATCTCTGTCACGGCATGGGGCGTTGCCGTTCGACATGCCCCGGCATGTCCGGCGATTCTCTGTGTCTTTGTGCCTCTGTGAGAGCGGATAAACCGGCGTCGCCGAAGGGGACGGCCTATGTAATTTCTCACGGAGACACGGAGACACAAAGACACAAAGGGGGTGTCGTGTGCTTGCGCGGTGTATTTCCTGCCGGCTATGAATCATGCGATTGCCCTGCCCGCAGGGCAATCGCATGTATGATCTTTAAAACACATGGGCCTTATTCTGCGGGACGGATCATGCCGTTCACGTTTACGGTCACGAGCACGAGCACGTTCACGATGCCGGAAGGCAACACGTAAATGCAACCGTCAAATGGTTCAATCGGCGTGGGATGAGACGGTCGAGCCGGTCTCGGCCTGCCGTGCTCGTGCTCGTGAACGAACAGTACATGCGATTGCCCTGGCCCTGCCCGGAAAAGCGATTGACAAGGCCGGGAGGACTGCATTATGAGAGGATGCTCCCCGGGGAAAACCGGACGTGCCGGAAGATGCCGGGGGGGTGGGGATCGGCGGAGGCCAAGGGCCGGAGACATCGGGGCCGGACCCGCCGGTACGGACGAACCATGAGGTGCGCAGCGCCATGACCGACAGCCGAGTTTCCACATCCGAACCCCTTGCCCGTCTCGGCCGGTTTCGCCTGACCTGTTTCATCGGGCTGTTTCTGGTTCTCAGCGTCGGGACGCCCTGGGTCATTTTCAGACAATGCACGGAACAGGCCGCATCCTGGACGTTTCGCCTGCCCCCCTGGCCCTTCCTGATCGGGGCCGCGGGCCTGCTTGCGGTGTATTTTACCTGTGACGGCCTGCGCCTTCATCACACCCTCAAAGCCCTGGGGCATTCCGTTTCCGGACGCCATATGGGGCGCCTGGTCTTCATCAACATTTTGTTTTCAAACATCACCCCCATGGCAGGCGGCGGCGGCTTCGCCCAGATCTGGTACCTGAGACGGCACGGCGTTCCCCTTGGGGCGGCCACGGCGGCCACCACCCTTCGCACCGTTCTGGCCATGCTCTTCATTTTCATTCCGGCCCCGCTTCTGCTTCGGACCATGCCTTCACTCAAGGACAGTCCGCTGACACAGGGCCTGACCGTTTCCTTTGCCGTCTTCGCCTGTCTGGGCCTTGCTTTGTTTTTCCTGATGATTTTCAGAATCGACGGATTCATCCGGATCATCGACCGCCTTCTCCGGATTGGGGTACTCGGCCGACTGATCGGACCGTCACGCACGGATCGCCTGCGGATTGCCGTGCGTCGCGAACTGCGTCTTTTTTCCCGGGGGATACGCGACTACCTGACCGGGCCGCGGCGTCATGTGCTTTTGTCCGTGGTTTATACGGCGGTCTTCCTTATGACGTTTTTTTCCTTCCCCGCCTTTCTGATGTGGAGCCTGGGGTATCCGGTCGATTACCCGGCCGTGCTTTGCCTGATGATTGCGGCGACCTTTGTCATGTATTTTTCACCGACACCGGGGGCCTCGGGCATCGCCGAAGCGTTGTTCACGCTCTTTTTCGCGTCGATGATCCGCCCCGGCGATCTGGTGCCCGTCATGGTCGGCTGGCGCTTGATGACCATCTATCTGGGCATGCTGATCGGCGTGCCGGTGACCGTCGCGGAAATGGCCCGGCGGAAAGGACGTCATGGCGCGTAAACGGCATCACCTGAAACTGCTTTTTTATTTCAACATCGCCATTGTCGGCCTTCTGATCGGCATCAAGGTCTACCTGCATGTTTTCTCGCAGGACTTCGAGGCGGTCCACGCCGACCAGATCGAACGGATCGAAGCCGCGCTTTCTGGAAAGAGTTCCTATCGGTTCATCGTCGTGGGCAACATCAACAATTCGGTGGGAATTTTCGAGCGGAAAATCCTCCCGCTGATCAACAAAAGCGGCGCGGATTTCATGATCTCCGCCGGCAATGCCGTGAGAAACGGCGGCGATGACAAGTACCGGGCCCTTTACGGCACCCTGTCCCGCCTTTCCATTCCCTATCTTCTGACCTTCGGGGAAAACGAATACAGCGCCATCGGAAGTTTCAGGTTCTACGATCATTTCGGCCCCTACCATTTTTCCTTTTCAGCCGCCGGCAGCCGGTTCATCTTCCTCGACAGCACGGGGAAAACATCCTGGGCCTGGCAGTACCGCTGGCTCGACGAGGAACTGGCCCTTTCAAACAACCACGTCTTCGTCTTCAGCGGACATCCGATCAAGGAGGTGGACCGCACGGGCGTGTTGGATTTCGACAACCGGTATCTTCTTGACGAACGCGCCCGGGACCGGTTTGCCGCCCTGATCGAAGGCGCCGGGGTCGATGCGGTGTTCTCATCCAACCTGCCCCTGTTTTCCAGACAAACCGTCGCCGGAACCGACTACGTGGTCACCGGCGGCGCGGGGGGCTTGGTCCTGAACAACGACCGGAGCTATTACCATTACATTACGGTGGACGTGGACAAGGACCGGGTGGTGATCTCCCCCGAGCGCCTGTCCATCGGCCAGCATCCCGTTTTCCGGACGCTTGAAAGCCTGTGGTTTTTCGTTCATTCCCTGGTCTACGTGGGGTACATGAATTTCCTGCTTCTGATCAGCGTGCTGATCATCGTCGCCATCTGGTTATACGTTCAGATTTTCACCGAACGGGATTACTACCCCAATTTCGACCTGGATATCGAGCCCTTTCTCAACCGACCCCTCAAGGTGGCCATGTTCGCCAACACCCTGCTGCCCTTTGTGGGCGGGGTGCCCGTGTCCGTCGATCGCTTGAGGCAGGGGCTGAAAGCCATGGGCCACAAGGTTCTGGTCGCGGGTCCCCGGTTTCCGGACACGCCCGAAACCGATCGGGAAAACGACACCCTGCGCCTGCCCCTTCTCATCCCTTTCCGGGAAACCAGCGATTACCCCATCGTCAACATCTTTTCGCTCCGGCTGTTCCGGACCGTTTTTGCCTTCCGGCCCGATATCGTTCACCTGCACCATCCGTTCTGGCTGGGGCGCATGGGACTGTTCATCGCCCGGCGTCTCAAGGTTCCCGCGATCTATACCTACCACACCCGGCTTGAGCATTTTTCCCATTTCGTGCCCCTGCCCGAGGCCCTGTTCCGGAACCTCATCTCCCATCGCCTGATCCGGCGGTTCGCCAACCGCTGCGACGGCGTGGTGGTGCCCACCGAAGCCGCCGAAGATTATCTGCGGATAATCGGCGTCAAACGGCCGATCTTTGTCCAGCCCACGGGCATCGACTACGACAGTTTCGCCCGGGTCGACGAAAGGGCCGTGGCCGCCCTGCGCACCCGCCTCGGTTTGAATGACAAGCGGATTGTGATCAGCGTCTCCCGCCTGAGCCGGGAAAAAAACATCGGCTTCATTTTAGACGCCGTCCATGAACTGAGCAGGCGCCAGAGCACGCCGTTTACCCTCTTGATCATCGGTGACGGGCCCGAGCGGGAAGCCCTCGACGAAAAAATCCGGGTCCTGGGCCTTGAAAACCGGGTCCGTCTGCTGGGCGCCGTCTCGCCCATGGACATCCCCGTTTATTACCACCTGGGTGATGTGTTCGTCTTTGCATCCCGCGCCGAAACCCAGGGCATGGTGATCCTCGAAGCCATGGCCGCCGGGCTTCCGGTGGTGGCCGTCCGCTCCTCGGGAATCGACGAATTTGTCCAGAACGACATGAACGGCTACAAAACCCGGCTGAACCCCGCCCTCTGGTGCGAGCCCATCGAGCGGCTTTTAACCGACGAAACCTTACGAAAAACCCTGTCCGACAACGCCGGGCGATTCGCCCGTTCCTACAGCATCGAACGATTCGGCTACGACATGACCCGCGTCTACGCCCACATCTTCTCCGCCCGCGTCAAGCACCCCCTGCCCCAGAAACGTCATCACAAAGACGCAGGCAAATGAGCGGCGGATGAGCACCCCGCCATCATCCCGACAAAACAACCGCATGTGACCGGATTGAAATACGAAACCGGACACATGCCCGCCATTTTTAAAAACGATTGCATTATTCATTCTTATGATTCATTATTTGATAAATCATTCATGAATATCCATGTGAGGTTAAACCATGAGAGCAACATTAAATATTGAAGACGCCCTTGTCGAAAAGGCATCAAAACTGACCGGAATACAAGAAAAAACAGCCCTTGTTCGAAAAGGGCTGGAAACCCTGATCAGCCTGGAAAGCAGTAAGCGCCTCGCCGTGCTTGGCGGGAGTGAGAAAAACATTCAAATGCCACGGCGCCGACGATCGGATTTGTAGCATGATTCTTGCCGATACAAATGTCTGGATCAAACATTTCAGGGAGTCGGATGCCGAGCTAATTTCCCGCTTGAATGTTGGTTTTATCGTTTGCCATCCCTTTATCATTGGAGAATTGGCGTGCGGGAACTTAGGGAATCGGTCTGAAATTCTGACTCTTCTTCAGGCACTTCCCTCAACACCTTTTGTTGAACCATCTGAACTGTTAGCGTTTATTGAAAACAAACAATTGATGGGCCGAGGACTCGGATACGTCGACATTCATTTATTAGCCGCTGCAATAATAGGCAATGTTTTTCTCTGGACTTACGATCGCCGTCTAAACGAAGCCGCTGAAGAACTGGGTATTTCGTATCCACGGACCTGACCCGCCTTTTTTCCCCATATGACGACAACAAAAACGCAATCATTCTCATAATCATCATTCATACATAACGCCGTCCGTCCTGACGCCCCTACCGTTTCCCCTTCACCAACGGGAAATCCATGCCCCGGGAGTCGACGACGGGGAACTGGGCTTCCTGACGGTAGCGCAAGGTCATCTCGGGCAGGGTTTCCTCGATGTAGGCCATGAGTTTGCGGACCGTCACGGGGGAGTCGGGGCCGGCGGCCCTGCCGCTCAGGCCTTCGAGGAGCGTATGGGTGAACACCCCGTGCCCGAGGTCCGTCACTTCGGCGGCGAGCTGATCCCTGGTCGAGGCGGCCACCACATGGACTCCGGCGGCCCGGGACAACTGGGCCAGGGCCTTGCGGTCCTCGAATCCACGGAAGGCTGTCAATGCCGCCCCGGCCTTGCAGGCGTCGATCAGAACCAGCACCTTGCGGGCGGTGATCGTCCGCAGGGCGTCGGCCAGATCCCCCGACGACAGGGCTTTGTCTTTGATCCAGTCTTCCCGTTCGGGATAGATCAGCTCATGGGGCAGGAAATACCAGGCGTCGCCTATGTTTTCGCCGTGCCCGGCCAGATAGATCACCACCGCGTCCTGGGGTTGGGTGAGCGACAGATCGTTCATGCGGGACACCAGGGTCTCGCGGGTGGCCGTCTCATCGTACAGACCTGAAACCTCAACGGTCTTGAACAGCTCATCGCCGTGCTCTTTGAAAAAATCTGCGACGGCCCGGGCGTCGGGCACGGCGTAATTCAGGTTCAGGGCCGGATTTTTATAACGGTTGATGCCCACGGAAAGAACGTAAAGGGTCGACTTTTTTTCCGAAGCGCGCAGGAAAACCGAGATATCCGCCGGGGCGGATTCAATCCGGTCACGGCTGAACCCCACGGCACGAAGGGCGTTTTGCCCGCTCGTCAGGGTGAGGGTATAGGTTTTCCTGACAACCGGATCATCCTCGGCCTTTGTTTTCAAAATGGCCCGGCGATCCTCCCCCACGGCTTTGCCGTTGTGGTAGAGTCTGATCCCGTCGATCCCGCCGCCCATGTCCCGGGCCGATACCGTGACGGTGATCTCATCGGTTTTGACCTCGAGCTGATCTGCGGGCGAATCAATGGCGACCGCAGGCGGGAGCGACACCCCGGAACGGATATCGTCTGTGACCGTTTTTTTCTTTCCGTGAAGAACCGCCGCAACGTACGCCGGATCATAGAAGGTTTCGGCAAACTGATCGATACTGTAGACCCGGTTCCCCACCCGGACGTTCACATAGCCGGCTCCGTTCACCGAGGCGCTGAAGTGGCCGTCCGGGGTGACGGCGATCCACTCGCCGTCTGAAAATGCGACGAACCGGATGACCTCGGCCCCGGTTTCGGGGTCCCAGAGCCGCGTGGTGCCGTCATGGCCGGACGAGCAGAGAAACCGCCCGTCCGCCGTCACGGCAAGCCGGGTAACCGTGTCGGTATGGCCTTTAAAACGGGGGGTGACCTTTTTTTTGTTCACATCGATGTGATACACCGCGTGATTGAGGGTATCGGCAAAAAACAGACTCCCGCCATCGCGACCTGCCGTCAACTGTTTGATGTCGTTGTAATAGTCAATGTAAGTCGTCGCATAATCCTCCCGGACGGTCCCCTGGAAGCCAAAGGAAAACGAATACGTCTCCGTCAGCGTGTCAAGGTCCGTCCCGCGGGCCTCACCTATGGTGTTGGAGGTGATCGACAGCGTGTGCAGGGTTTTTCCGTTCCTGCCGAAGGCGCCCAGGGCGTTCTTGAAGGTTTTCACCAGGGCGCCGGTGTCGGCATCGACCAGAAGTGTTTCCCGAAGACCGTTCAGGACCAGGAAGAAGCGTTCCGACGGATCGGTGGCGATGGACCGTATGTCGCTGAAACCCAGACGATAATGCTTAATCTCATCGCCCGTTATTGAATCGCTGATGATCAGACTCCCGCCTATCGCCCAGGCGATGCGTCGGCCCTGATTCATCCACACCGGAGATTGGGCATGAACACTCATCGGTTCTTTGGGGTACAGCGTGACGAGGTGGGAATTCCCGACCGTATCCCAAATCGACACACAGGCGTTTCGGGTTTCCATGTCCCAGCCGCTGAACGCCGCCTTACGCCCGTCCGGACTGACGGCCGCATCGTTGATCAGGTGGGCCGGGGCATCGATGACCCGTTTGACCATCATGCCGTTTCGGATATCCCAAAAGGCCGCCATGCGGCTGTTTCCGTAGGCGGCCACCAGCGTATCGTCCGCCCCGGTCAGGCCCAGGGCCACGACCTCTCCGCTATATCCGCCGAAGGCGTGACGCCGTGTGCCTGACTCCAGATCCCACAGACCGGGCCGGGGAACCTGATCGCCGACCAGGGCGAAACGGCCGTCGGGGCTGAACCGGATGGACTCGACCCAGTCATGGATCCCCGTCGTGATCGAACGGATCTTTTTTCCCGTTGCAAGTTCGATCAGGTGGGCCTGCATGTACCCGCCGAACAGGGCGTAAGTTCCGTTCGCACTGATATCGATGGCCGAGGCCTCAACATTCTCGAGAGAACGGATCAGGTCCCCGGTCAGCATATCCCAGACCGTGACCGTGCTTTGCCCCCAGTCGCTGGAAAAAAGCGCCCTGCCGTCGGGCGTGAGGCAAAGGGCCACGGTCCACACATGGCCGGTGTTCATGGAAAGCGTGTTCTCGCCGGTCTCGATGTCCCAGACCCGGATCGTCGTCACCTTCCCGGCCTTATCTTCATCATAGCCTCTGTAGGCAGCCACGACGTTTTTTCCATCCGGGGTCAGAACCAGCTGATACACATCACCGTAAATTTCGGTCGGGTACTCCCGGAGCACCCGGCCCGAGGCGATGTCCCACAAGCGTATCAGGCCGTCGTTGCCGCCGCCGAGCAGACGCTTTCCGTCCGGAAGAAAGACCACGGGCGCCCCGTTTATCACATCGATGGAAAAGGTCTGCACCACCTTGCTCGTTATCATGTCCCAGATGGTGATGTTGGAGCCGCGGTTCCGACTGCCTCCGGCCAGATACCGGCCATCGGGGCTGACGGCCAGATAGACCGCCTCGTCCCGGCACCGGAATATTTTCACCTCACGGCCCGATTCCGTTTCCCAGAGCCGGATGGTCCTGTCCTTGCTGCCCGTCACCACATGATGACCGTCCGGGGTGAAGGCGGCCACGGTGTTGGCCGTGTACCCGTCATCCGTATGCCCCATCTGGACGAAAATCTCCGGAACCGCATCGACGCCGTCTGCGGCGGCCGATTTGATGAGAACGGATTCCTGCGGAATCGACACCGCCGCATCGGGAACATAGTCCTCCAGTCTGGTTTTTTTCCCGCATGAACCCCACGCGATGACGAAGCTAAGCATCGCCGCCATGAAAACGCCCTTGAATACATTCACCTGTTTCATAAGGGAACCTTTCAGCATGTTCACGCCAGATGATTGATAAACGCCTGGGACAAATGATTGAAATCTTTTTGGGGAACACCGCATTCGGCATAGACCTTTTTCCATTGAGACAAAAAAAGGTGCTTAAGGGTGTCGATCAATACCCGGGCCTCGTCGTCCGGAAGGCCGAACACCCCGGCAACGCTCAGGGCATTTTCAAGGGTGGCATTCCGCGATCCATCCTTTCCCACGCCCAGGGTCAGCGTCCGTCGCTCGCCCGGGCCCATGTCCGGCTGGGGAACGATGTCAAAGGCCGGTGAAAGGGTCCAGCCCGTCCCAGGCACATACAAAAAGCCGTGATTCCTAAGATGATCATCGGAATTGTTGCACAAAATATTGAACACCATCCGCCTGAAAAGCTCGGCCAGATCGCTCCGAAGACGGTCCGCAGCCAGGTATTTGCGCATCTGGGCCGCCATATCCTGATACGATCCCCCATCCATCTGGCTTGTCCCCAGAAGCGTGGCGGCGGAGATGTAATGGATACGGCCGCAGTCGGGGTCCCGGTCGAACCTGCGGATCAGGTAGACATCGCGGTTCCTTACGGAAAGTGTGCGGGTTTCGGGAACGTTAATTCCGCACATCCCTGCAAGGCGCATGGTTGCATGCTCGATCCGACAGGTGCTCCAGCCTTCCAGCTCCCGGCCGAACTTGACGATCCAGGGCTGCCCCTCGAAAACAGTCGGCGCCTTGGGCTGAGCCCCTCCGAGCGAGGAGCCGCGGAATAGAAAACGACGGTATTCCGGTGGAATATCCCGATCGTCGATAAGGTAATCCGACACATGAATCATCTGTTCGAGATTCAGGGAAACGCCGTCCGGCGGATAGTTTTTCCAGCCGGGATGAATGGGGGCAGGACCGTCCTCCAGCCGTTTCCCGAAGGCCACCGCCCCCACCCGATCGTTATTGGGAATGGCGGTCAGATAGTTGAATTCCGTGGGTTTGGAAGGCTCCGCCGCCCGGTCGAGCAGATGCCTTCCCCAGCTGTCCGGCGCCGTATCCCTCAATCCGCCAAAAACCGCCGTCCCCTGAGGGGTTCGGAACAGGCCGGGGCCCAGGGGCAGCTGAACCGGATCAAGGGAAACGGCATCGGGCCGTTCCAGGTATTTTCGACCGTATTCAAATTCGGAGAACACCGTGCGGGTATCTTCATGAACCGTCAGGTATCCGCAGGGCACCCACCTGCCGCCGAGAAAAATAAAAACATAGGCGCTATCCGTTCTGGCCATCCATCACCTTTCCCGTCAGAAATCCATGTCCACGGTTTTCTTCTTCCGCACGCGTTTTTTCCGGTCGAAGGCTTCCTTTTCAATCACGGCCCCCACATGATCGGCGGAGGGGTCGGCCAGCTTCACCAGATCGCCCTCCATACCCAGAACGAGCAAGGCCGATGCCACAACGCCGAATCCCACCGAGGGCTCACCGTTTTCAAGCCTCTGAAGGGTCTTGCGCGTCACAAACATCCGGTCGGCCATCTCCTCCATGGTCATCCCTCTTTTCTTCCGTGCCAGACGGATCTGCGCCCCCACTTTTTCCACAGCCGTCGTCACCGTCAGGGGAAGGCCCGAACGACTTGCTGAATTTCGTGCCATATATGCCACCTTAAAATTAGTTTATGGGTATTATATAACCCAATATTAGCCAAAAGCCAAGTCCGTTTTTCCCCGACGACCCACCCATCCAAAACATCATGCATCACGCGCTATTGTCGCCGTTCCAGAAAAACCGCACGACGCTTCCTGATAAACAGCCGGGCGACAAGGCCCGGCACGGTGCTGGGATCGCCTTTCCTTATGTGCTCGATGCCCTGACGGATCAGCCAGAGGGCGGTCATGCTTTTGAAGACAACGGCCGGACAGGCGATGTTGCCGCGTCGTCGGTACACGGCAAGCAGATACCGGGCGAGGGGTTTACAATTGGTCGCCTGAATGACCATGATGATGAGCGTCAGAAGACCTCGCGAGTAATTGCCGTAGTGGGAATGGTAGTACCAGGGATCCAGGTCGAAGGCCTTGGCCTTTTCGTAGAGTTCGGTGCCGCAGTACATCCGCAGGGAGTAAAGAATCAGGGTGAACGGCCCGTTGAGGGTCAACAAAAATTCAATGGAATCGACCATGTCCTTTTCCGTATCCACCAGCGGGTTATCGATGATCAGGTCGTAATAGGGAAAGACCATCCGGGGATAGGAGGAAAGCAGGTCATGACATTCGACAAATTTCGAGACCAGCGGGGGCCTCCGGTAGGATTTCAGGGTACCGGGGCAGGCCGACTGAAAACCGGTGCGGGTTCGGATCATCCCGGCCCGGACAAGGCAATCCAGCTTCTTGCGGGTCAGAAAGGAGGGAATGATTCCCATCACGGCAAACGGCAGTCCGATCTCCCGTTTGTAGGCGTCGGAAAACGCCTCGATGTAGCTTTCGTCATGAAAAATGAATCCGTCGTCGGGAATGCTCACAAACTGGAGATCCGGCGACAGACGAAGGGCGTGTTTCAATTCACCGATCACATACTCCACGCTGTGATACCGGAATCTGTCGTAGCCCTTGCCCAGCTTCTTGTAGCGGCTGTTGATGCAGTAACTGCATTCAAAGGGACAGCCGTGGCTGGTGAACACGGAATAATAACGGCCCATGTATTTTCTGAGCAGGCGCCGGTCCAGAGGCATCAGGCGGCTGCCCTGGGCGATGAAATGATTCTCCGGGCCGTAGTCGGGAAAGGGCAGGCTGTCGATGTCGGTGACGGCGGGTCGGATATCGTTCCGGATGATCGACCCGTCTTGCCTTCGGCTCCAGAGATTGGCGATCTGGGCATTATCGGGATCTGTGCACCACTCGTAAAGCGGCTCATACCCCTCCCCGACCACCACATGATCGGCCAGCGTAAGGGCGTCTTCGGGAAAGGAGGACGGATGGACCCCGCCCAGAATGATCGGTTTTCCCAGGGATTTCAGATGCTCGGTCAGACACCTGACCCGGTCCCTGTCCGTACTCATCATGGTGATGCCGATGGCGTCGCATCCGGCCGCACAGGCGCTGACGGCATCGAGAAGCTGCGGGTCGTAAAGCCCGGGCCGGTCCTGATACAGTACGATCTTCCAGATTTCCGCGTATCTGGGCAGGAAAATCATCGTGGTCCGGATGCCCCGGGCCTTCAGATACGCGGACAGGGAACGCAGTCCGTAATTGTCAAAACAGTCCAAAGGACTGATCAAAGCGATGTGCCTGATCATCGATCAGAGATGGGCGCCGTCGTCGCGGATGGGCCGGCCTGCCATGAAATCCAGAATCAGCCGGGCCACCTCGCCTGGTTTTTCCTCCTGGGGCACATGGCCGCATTCGGGAATGACGGCCAGCACCGAATTGACCAGATCCTGACGAAAGCGGTAACCCACGGTCTCCAGGGGAATCCAGGCATCGTCACGCCCCCAGATGATCAGGGCTTTCGTCTGATTGCCCCGGTTGGCTGCCATGACGGGAGATTCCTTGCTGAAATCGATGGACCTTGCCGTCTTGATCTGAACGGCCTGGGCGTTTTCCGTGCACAGCCGACGGTAATAGGCCTCGACCCGTTCGGGCGTGACGGTATCGGCATTGTAGCTGACCTCACGGAGGCTTTTCCGGACCAGCCAGCGCCCGAAAAACAGTTTGGAAAACACACCGGACATGGGCATCCGGGCCATTTTGATCGGGAACGGCAGTTTCATGGGATAGCCCCCGGCATCCAAAAGAACCATGGACGACACCCGCCCCGGATGCTCCCTGGACAACAGGGCGGTGATAGCCCCGCCCATGGAGTTGCCCACCACCACGGCACCGGTGATGTTCATCACCTCCATCCAGTCATCCACGTCTTCCATCAGATCCATCACATGATAGCGCTCATCGAGAGGCTTCTCCGACCAGCCAAAGCCTTTGAGGTCCAGGGCCAGCACCCGATACCCTTCCCGATTCAGAACAGGCGCCACCTTTTCCCAGGTGTAGGCGGACGAGCCGAACCCGTGCAGCAGCACCACGGTCTTACCCTTTCCCGCATACTCGGTGTAATGATAATTCACCCCCTTGACCGACACAAAGCGGTCATGGGGGCCCGTATCCGGCATCTCCCCGGAGGGAAGCCGGGGGTTGAACAGTCCGCAGCCGGTAAAAAGAACAAGCATCCATCCCAGGACAAACCCCGTCATCGCTTTCATATCAACCTCCCTGAATGGTATTCGACAAACGGACTAACCAATACACACAGTTTGCACGAAAATACAACGTTAATCTTGATCCGCGGATGGTCGGCAATTCACCAAAAGGCGCGGAGAATAAACGACTCCGCCGCAAGCGGGCGGGGTATTGGAACAAGGGCAACCGCATGTCGCATTCGTTCACGCGCAAAAGCACGGGAGACCGGCACCTGATCGAGAGTCTCGTCCCACGCCGGTTGCATCGTCGGCCGCCGTCGTGAACGTGCTCGTGACCGTAAACGTGAACGGCATGAATCCGTCCCGCAGGAAGAGGCCCATGTGTTTTATCGATCATAATGAAACAATAGGCCGGGCGGTCGTTTTGGCGTTCGGTGGCGGGGTTGAAACAATCTCCTTCATCTGTGCGTCCCTGTGCGGGATTTTTGTTTGACCTGTTCAGCTCACAGGTATATGATCAAACAGTTCGTTGAACGATCCGCATGACGGATGATCCGTTTTACAGGACACCCGCCCAGCTCACATATCACACAGACGGGATAGCGCCATGATGATAAGAAACCGGTATCTGTTTCTTTTTCTTCTGTTGTTCATGGCCTCCGGTTGTGCCGTCGCCAAATGCGGGGCCACCCGGTCCCTGCCGGCCACGATTTTTCCTCCGGCCGCGGCGGCTGCCGGGAACGCCAAGGCCTTTAAAATCGCCATCAGGCCCTTTTCAACCGAGGCGACGGTGATCAAAGGCGGCCATCACGAAGGCCTGCTCCAGGTCCGGCAGCCCTGGATTTTCGGGCTGTCCGGCGAACAGAAACACGAGTTGTACGGCAGCCTGCGCGATGTGGTCCGCTACGCCTTCATTGACGAATTCGTTCGGCAGGGCGCCTCGGTTTATATTCCTGAATCCTACCTCAAGCACGTCCTGATTCCACGATCCCGCCATCTTGCCGCCGAAGACAAGGCCCGGTTTTCTCTGTCCGGAACGATAAAGTCCATCGAGCTCAATACCTATGGCCGGGGCCTGGGCGGTTCCATGGAAGGCGCGGGAAGCTCGGGCAACTACTGGGAAACGGAAATCGTGTTTGACGATGTGGTCATCACGGACCGGAAAACCGGATCGGAACTTTTTCGGGGCGGCTTCAAAACCTACTGCAAACTCGACAACTGCCCCATGAAACTGGACTGGACCATGACGACCCTTCTCACCCGGAGCCTCGATTCGATCCGGGGCATGAGCGCTGGCCCCCTTGGAACCGTCGATGCGGTCCTCGCCTTCGAGGCGGATTACCTGATGGAACCCTCCGAGCAGAACCCGCCCGACATCGCCGCCCGGCTTGGTGCGATGCGGGTGATGGAGGAGATTCGATGAGGTTCAACTTAATGGCCTGATGGGCACGCTTTGCTTTGCCCATCCTACCTTGTGTCGCCTGTAGATGGGCAAAACAGAGCGCGCCCGTCAACGGGGCGACGCGTTTTTCTTCATATCCCGTCGTACCCTTTCCTAAGTGCAGCGAACGGGTGGTCAACGTGCCCGCCGCTGATAAGGAGGCTCCCCATGATCCTTTCCCGTCTTTTTCATCAACAGGTCCTTCGCGGTGTTTATCCGTTCATGCTTTTCCTCATCCTCGTCGCCCTTTCCGGGTGCGGCAGCAGCGGCGGTGGAGGGGGCGGCGGTGGAAACGGGGGCGGGACAACGCCCACCCAGTACACCCTGACGGTGTCCGTCGTCGGCCAGGGAACGGTTCCCACGGTGCCGCCGGGGACCCGTTTCGATCAGGGAGTCACGGTGATTCTGACGGCGATGCCGGCATCCGGATGGACCTTCCACGGCTGGAGCGGCGACCTGTCAGGCACCACCAGCCCCGCGAACCTTTTGATGAACAGCGACAAATCGGTCACCGCCACCTTTACGGAAATCGTTGCCCAGGACACCGAAGCGCCGAGTTGGGCCGGCGGGAGCGCTCTGTCGGCCGAAGACATCGGAGCCACGTTTCTCACCCTCACCTGGGACGCGGCAACGGACAATGTGGGCGTTTCGACCTATCGCATCTATAAGGATCAGATGCTGATCGATACGGTTTCCGGAACCCTCACCCGCTATTCGGCAATGGGCCTTGCCGTTGATACGGATTACCTTTTTACGGTGGAAGCCTGCGATGCGGCGGGAAATCTGTCCTCGCCCGACCTGTCCCGCACCGTGTCCACCGCCGCCGCCCTCCCCCCTGACCCGGAGACGGTGGCCCCGGAGATCGACCCCAGGACCCCCACACCCATGGCTGAGGCCAGCGCCTTTCTCTATACCGGGCCCGATGCCGTGCAACGGGGTGTGGAAAGCGGGGCCATCGAAACCCGGCGCGTGGCTGTTCTCCGCGGACGGGTCACGAATGAAACCGGTGATGCCCTTTCCGGTGTGACCGTCAGTGTTCTGGGGAGGCCCGAACTTGGCAGAACATCCACCCGGGACGACGGGGCTTACGACCTGGCCGTCAACGGCGGCGGTCTGGTCAAGGTTTTTTTCGAAAAAGAGGGTCTGCTTCCGGTCAAGCGTCAACTGACCGTGCCCTGGCAGAACTATGTGACCGTGGATGATGTGGTGATGATCCCCCGGGACGCAGGCGCCACACCGATTGCCCTGGCTTCGCCGGTGACGGTCCAGGTGGCCGAGGACAATGCCGAAACCGACGCGGACGGCAGCAGGCAGGCACGCCTGCTGGTCCCCGCGGGCACGGCCGGAGAGATGGTTCTGGCCGACGGCACACGGCAGGCCCTTGCCGACATGACCCTTCGCGTGACGGAATACACCGTGGGGGATGAGGGCCCGCGAAAAATGCCCGCCGAAATGCCCCCCAACATCGCCTATACCTACGCCATGGATCTGAGCATCGACGAGGCCGTGGGCGCCGGCGCCGCCGATGTGGTGTTCGACAAGCCCCTTTACTACTACCTTGACAATTTCCTCGGATTCCCTGCAGGCATCCGTGTTCCCACAGGGTATTACGATGAGTCCCGGGGGGTATGGGTCCCCTCCGAAAGCGGCCGGGTCATCAGGATTCTGAATGTCCTTGCCGATACCGTCACCCTGGACACGGACGGGGACGATGTGCCGGATGACGGCGCAACCTTAGCGGCGCTGGGATTTACCGATGAGGAACTGGCCCGGCTCTCAGGGATCTATGTCGCGGGTGACACCCTCTGGCGGGTTCCCATCGATCATTTTTCGTCCTGGGATTGCAATTTCGGCGCCTGGCCCCCGGACGACGCTGATATGCCCTGGTTCAAACCGAACAAGAAAAACCGCCCGGATCCCTGCAAGCAGGCCGGGTCCGTCATCGACACCAGCAACATGGCCCTGGGCGAGGAGCTGCCCCTGGCCGGTCTGCCCTTTCACCTGTGCTACCGGTCCAACCGCATGCCCGCCTTCACCCGGGCCCAGGAGATTCCGATCTGGGACGACACCGTCTCCCCCAGCCTCCAGGGAATCCTGGTGGAACTTGAGGTGGCCGGACAGACCCACACCTTTCATTTCGAGAAAGATACCTTTGGCATCGATCCTCCCTTCCCCGCCTCGCTCACCTTTACCTGGGACGGAAAGGACGCCTATGGCCGGGCGGTTCAGGGCAGTGTGCCCATGATCGTCCGGGTCGGCTATGTGTATGACGGCACCTACGAGGCCAATGATCGCTGGGGCGAAGCCATTCCCGACGATGTGACCGCCACGGAAATCATGGTGGATACCCGCCGGCAGATCGGTCTATGGAACGAATGGACCGTCTACATCGGAGGCATGGATCCCCGGAGCATCGGCCTGGGCGGCTGGGGCCTCGACATCCACCACATCTATGACCCGACTTCCCGGACCCTTTATCGGGGAAACGGGGACCAGAGTACCGCCGACGAAACGAGCCCGCTGGTCATGGTCGCGGCGGGCACGGGCGCGGTGCCCCCCGGTATGGCGATTTATCAGTGGGCTGACGATGGGAAAAAGGCCACGGAGGTGAACCTGGGGCTGATCTACGACATCGCTGCTGGGCCCGACGGCAGTATCTACATTGCCGATCCCTACCGGGGGATCCTCAAGGTCGGACAAAACGGCCTGATCTACCGCGTCACCGGTGATCTGTTCACCGGCAGTCACGAGGACAGCATCGAGGCGAGCCAGGCCTCCGTTTCCCCCCTTGCCCTTGCCGTGGGTCCGGATGAAAGCGTCTACGTTTCCGAAGGCGATCGAATCCGCCGCATTGGACCGGACGGAAGGATCAACACCATGGCAGGTGACGGCGATGCGGTCTACGGACCGGACGGCGGCCCGGCCATGGGAGCCGCCTTCGAGGCCTCGAAAATCGCCCTGGCGTCGGACGGGAATCTGTATATCCTGGATTCCGATGCCCGCGTGGTCCGAAAGATCGGCACCGATGACCGTCTGACACTGTTTGCCGGTATTCCCATGGATCACCCCCTGTATCAGGAAGCCTTCACCGGTGAAGGCGGACGGGCCCGGTCGGCCACCTTCCATCTGCCCATGGCCATGGCACTTTCTGCGGACGGCAGCATGTACATCGGAGACATGGGCGCAAACCGCGTGATCAGGATTGCGCCCAACGGGGTGGTTTCAACCTTTGCCGGCAACGGAACGGTGGTCAGCGACGGGGACGGCGGGCCCGCCGTGGACGCGGGGCTGCCCATGCCGGTATCCCTTTGTACGGGCAGCGACAATACCCTTTACATCGGGTGTGACGGAACCATACGCCACGTGACCGCAAACGGCACCATCGCAACCATCGGCGGCGGCGCATCGGCCACCCGAACCGGTTTCGACATTCCGGCCGTCCAGGCCGTTCTCGGCACCCCCATGAGCCTGTGCATGGGACCGGACCGACAGCTTTACTTTTCCGAGCAGAACGCCTTCGTCAAAAAGATCGGCACCGCCTTCGGTGTTTTCGGTGAAAACGGAGACATCACCGTGGCGGATAGCGGCAGGGTCTACATCTTCGATGCGACCGGCCGCCATGAAAAGACTCTGGACATCTGGACGGCGGCGGAACTGTGGCGTTTCGAATACGATGCCGACGGCGTGTTGTGGAAGATCATCGATGCCGACGGGGATGAGACCGTCATCAGTCATGACGCCATGGGCAACCCCACGGCCATCCGGCCGCCCGACGGAACCCCCACCCTCTTTTCGGTGAATGGCGACGGGCTTCTGTCTGCTCTCGTCGACCCCCTGGGAAACACCTATGCGTTCACTTACATTGACGAGAACGGCAGTCTGGCGTCCATGACCACGCCGAACGGTCACGGGTATGTCTTTGAGTACGACGATTCCGGACGGCTGATCCGGGACACCGGACCGAACGGGGGATTTCAGGCCCTGACCCGCGAGACCCTGCCCGGCAACACGGGGTTCCGGGTCAGCGTGACCACCGCCATGGGCCGGATTACCTCCTATGAGGTCGAAGACCTGGACGACGGGGGGCGAAGGGTCGTCAAGACCTATCCCTTCGGACGGCAAAAGACCATGCTCAGATCCCCCGACGGCATCGATCGGATCCAGTATGTGGACGGCACCCTCGTCACACGGAAACAGGGCCCCGACCCGCGTTACGGCATGCAGGTTCCCGTCAACGAATCCCTTATGGAACAGACCCCCTCGGGCCTGACCCGGGTGACGACGAGGACGCGGGAACAGACCATGGGAACCCTGACGGACACCATGGTGCAAAACGGCCGAACCTTCTCCCTGATGTATGACGACATGGCCGGAAGCCTGACCTTCACCACCCCCGAGGGACGCAGCAAGGTTCTGATCCTCAACAGCGCAGGGCGGGTGGAACTCCTCCAGACCCTGGGCCTTGCGCCGGTTGTCATGGGCTATGACGGCAACGGCCGGGCCGTGACCTTCAGTCTCGGGGACCGGGCCTATCATCTGACCTACGATGAGGGCCTGGTCGCCTCCATCGAGGATCCCGCAGGGGCGATCACTGGGTTCACACGGGACGCGGCCGGACGGATCGAAACCAAAACCCTGCCCGACGGCCGTGTGATCGGTCTTTCCTACGATGCGGACGGCAACGTGACCGGCGTCACCCCGCCGGGAAAATCCCCGCACACCATCGGGTACACCAGCCTGTCCAAATTGGAAAGCTACACGCCTCCAGGTGGGAGCCCCACCACCTTCACCTACAACGATGACGGCAAGGTCAGCGTGGTCACACCGCCCGGCGGCGGCGCCGTTACCATCGATTATGATTCCGCCGGGCGGTTTGCCTCATGCAGCTATCCCGACGACACGGTGACGGCGACCTACGACGGTCCGACCGCCATGCTCACCGAACTTTTAAGCGCAGACGGCATCACCCTCTCCTTCGGATGGGACGGTTTCCTGATGACCGACATGGCCTGGTCCGGCCCGTTTTCAGCCACCGTTCAGGGAACGTACGGCAACGACTTCAAGATTGCCGCCATCACGGTCAACGGCAGTCAGCCGACCCACTTCACCTATGATGATGACGGCCTGCTGGTCGGGGCCGGAGCCCTCGCCGTCACCCGCGACACCAAGGGGCTGGTCACCGGGACGGCCGCCGGTGCCGTCACCACCGCCATCACCTGCAACGAGTACGCCGAGCCCACTCAGATGACCGCCGCATACGGCGGAACAACCCTTCTGGACATCGCCTACGATTATGACGCCGTGGGCCGGATCATGACCCTTACCGAAACCGTCGGCGGCCTGACCACCGACTACCAGTATACCTACGACATCACAGGCCGTCTGACTCAGGTGCACCGGGACGGGGCTTCGGTGGCAGCCCTGACCTTTGACGGCAACAGCAACCGGACCCTCTACATCGGTGAACCGGCCGATGTGTCTTCGACCTATGACGGTCGCGACCGCCTTTTGACCTGCGGCGGGGCCGATTACGGCTACAACGCAGCCGGGGTCCTTCACACGAAAACCGTCGGGGCCGAGGTTACCGCCTATGGCTACGACGCCCTGGGCAACCTGCGAAACGTAACCCTGCCGGACGGCCGGATCATCGGTTATCGAATCGACGAGCTGAACCGACGGATCGGCAAAACCGTGGACGGAACCCCGGTTCAGGGACTGATCTACATGAACGCCCTTTCGCCCATCGCCGAACTCGACGGGGCAGGGACGGTCATCAGCCGCTTCATTTACGGAGCAAAGGCCCATGTGCCCCAGCTGATGATCAAAGGCGGCGTCACCTACCGGATCATCAGCGATCATCTGGGAAGCCCGCGCCTGGTGGTGAACATATCAAACGGCGCCATTGCCCAGCGCATGGACTACGATGCCTTCGGCCGGGTGATCGGAGACACCGCACCGGGATTTCAGCCCTTCGGCTTTGCGGGGGGATTGTATGATGCGGATACGGGGCTGGTCCGTTTCGGAGCCCGGGACTACGACGCCGAAACAGGCCGGTGGACCACGGCGGACCCGTTGCTGTTCAGGGGCGGGGACACCAATCTTTACAGCTATGTCCTGGCCGATCCGGTCAACCGCATCGATCCGACGGGCCTTAATTTCCCGCCGCCTGCGGTCTTCCGGCAACTGGTGGGAACCGCGGTGCTGGACCTGATGCCGTCCAGCCAGGCCGCGGCGGATGCGAGCGGGGCCATCGGTGACTCGGCCCTGGAAACCGTAACGGCGGGCCTGGCGGGCAACGTGGGCAAAGATCTTCGCGAGGCCGCAGGGGTGGACATCGTAAACGAATGTTCCGAGACCTATCAGAAAACCAAAAAAGGGGCGGATATCGTCTTTAAAACCGCCACGGCCGTCCACGGCATGTCCGGCCTTCGAAGCACGATATCGGGCCTGAACCAAGCCGGAGGCGCTGCCGAATTTTTCAGCACCTTCGACAACACCTGGGGCTTCGGCACCGACGTGGCCGGAACCATACAGACGCTCACTCAGTAACGGGGCAAGGGCCGTCATCATTGCCTCCGGCGGCCCTTCCGGGAGACCGGATTTTAAAAATCCGGACAAATGGGATGTGATGAACTTATAAAAAAATCACCTCACGGCAAAGAAAAACGAGCGGGCATAAGGCGTCGAAAATTCATACGGAATGAGGCGTACTTTAAGGTACGCCTCACTGACGAGTGATGAAACACAACGCTTAAAATCGGAGGTTTTACAACGCCGTCATACCTGTTTGTCAAACTTTTCAAAAGTTTGGCCCCCGGCAGGGCCGCCGGAGGCATTCAAACTCTATACATTACAAAGTCAAATCAGCTTTTTCTTCGCCTTTCGTGTTCTTCCGTGAGCGAAGTGAACGGGTGGTCAGCAAACCTAAACGGCCGCCCCGCATTCCGGACAGAATTTGAATGCCGGGTCGGTGACGGGGCTGTTGCAGGAACCGCAGCGTTTGGGGATGGGCCCAAGAACCACCAGAAGTTCGCCGCCCCGGACCGGGACCATGGTTTTGTCGCGTTTGTAGTCGGCGGTTTTCAGCACCCGCTCGACCAGGCCGTCCATGGGGGCCAGCACAGCTTTTTCCTGCTTCATGATGGTGATGTTGAACAGTTCCTCTCCCTTGACCACCGTGTCGCCGGGCTTTACGTACATCATCCACAGATCGCCGTTGCTGGGGGATCCCACATGGCAGGGATTGCTTTTGTCGGCCATTTCAAGGGCGGAGGCTCCGATGCCTAACGGTTCACTGACCTGCACCGCATGGGCAAAGGTCTCGTCATCCAGATTGTACCTTACCAGCCGGACGCCCTGGAGATCCACGGGGGAAATATCGATGATGCTGATCCGGTGGGGCTTGCCCTCCGAATCCCAGAATTCCAGCTCCCGCCCCGCGGTCAGGCCCTCGAACCAGATATCCAGGGGCAGACGGTTGGGGTTGCCGTAGGTGTGCCGGAATTTTATGGTCTTCAGGGCGTCGCCGGGATGATTCAGGTAGAGCACCAATTCCTCATCCGTGGGTTCGCGCTCGATCTGGGCGGCCAGGGCCTTTTTCTCCCCGTCGATGTCGACGGGTTCAAGGGAGGAAAGGGGTGAATTTTCGGTCCGTCGCCCCATAAGCGACCGGTAGTCCGACCCGAAGGCGCTTTCGTAGACCCAGTTCTCGGGGAAGCCCAGGGGCAGTCTCCCGAAACGCCCGAGCAGCAGATCCCGGAAGGCGTCGTTGCTTTCCCGGTAGAGCATCAGGCGGTCCTGCTTCAACTCGGTGCTGATCCTGTCGTCCGGCACACCCGCCACGGATTCCAGAACCCAGAGCAGATGGTTGACCTCCTCCTCCCCGCCCCGTTTGTAGGCGCCGGTCACCGCCAGAAAGGCCGTGTTCCAGGTGATCTGGGAACCGGGGGTCACATCGTGGTAGCGGACGATCTTCCGGGTTCCGGTCAGAAACCTCAGCATGTGGGGCAGAAGGTGGATGTAGCCCTGTTTCATGGCCCCTTCCTGGGACGATGAGGTGGCCCCGCCGGGCATGCCGTGGTGTACCACATCGTGGTCAATGCCCTGAAAATACGGTGAGGCATAACGGTCGTAATAGGGCATGATCTGTTTGAGCACGAAATTGCAGGCGCGGATCTCGTCCCGGTTGAGCGAGACCTTCCGCCCCATTTCCTCCTCGATGTAAGCCGCCGTGGACAGAATTTCACCCTGGCCGTACCATCGCACCGACGCCCCGATGGCCGTGTCCACAATGTGGGCCCCGGCCCGGGCCGCCTCTCCCACCGCCGGAACGAACAGGCCGTCCGTATAGTGCCGGTGGTAATGAATCAACATGTCCGGATAGGCCTTGCGGACGGCCGACACCAGCGCACCGATAAACCGCGGCGGGCAGACCCCCGCCATGTCCTTGAGTCCCAGAATGAAGGTTCGGACGGCTTTGGCTTCGGGAAGTCCGGTAACCCGTGCCATCATGGCCACGATTTCGCCCACCACGCCCATGTAGTGGGGCACGTCGAAGCCCTCTGCCCAGGACAGGGAGATGGCGGGTTCGAACACGTTGGCGGTGTGACTCATCACCACCTCGGCCAGGGGAGCCATGTTCTCCACATGGTTCAGGAAATCGAAACAGCGGATAATGTCGTGGTGTTCGCAGATCATCTCGCCGGTCAGGCGCATCAGGTTCCTCGGCTGGGGTTTGTAGCCCAGAAGGTTGGTCGAACGGACCAGGATCTGCTTCGGGGTCAGCGGAGCGAACTCGTTCCATGCCCTGGCCTCGCTGAAGGGATAGGTCATGTTGGCCATCATGGCCACATGGAAATGGGCCCCGCCGCCGTTTTCGATGGAAAAGAATCCGCAGCGGTCCAGATAGGGTCCGATGATGATGTCCTCGGCCAGACGAAACCTATTCCCGCTGTTGGACTGGGTGATGTCCCGGGGGGTGGTGTCCATGAAATGAACCGCGTTCGAATCCCGGAGGCGATCGAAAAGCGCGGTCCGGTCGCCCCGGGGATAGGGTTCGGAGGGCACGGAACCCTCGATTTTCGGCAGAACCGGTTCGAACAGGGGCATGCGTTTGTCTTCGACTCCCCGGTACTCTCCGAGCTGGACAAAGGGATTGTATCCCCTGGCCGAAATTTCCGCCATCAGACGGGCCAGGCGCACGGATTCCGGATCACGGTCCCGGTAGACCATGAGTTCGGGGGTCTCGGCCACAAAACGGGTGGTAAAATCGCCGGATCGGAACAAGGGATGGCCGATGATGCGCTGATGAAAGGGAATGGTGGTTTTCAGACCGCCGATGATGTATTCGCTCAGGGCCCGGTTGAGTACGGCCAGGGCTTTGTCGAAGGTCTTTCCGTAGGCGATCAGAAGGGCCGCCGCCGAATCGTAGTGGGAGGGGAATTCGTACCCGCCCGCCACGCAGGAATCCAGGCGGATGCCGGGTCCCCCCGGGGAGATGTACCGAGTAATCAGCCCGGCGTTGGGGGCAAAGCCCTGCCTGGGGTCCTCGCAGTTGATTCTCACCTGGATGGCGTGGGACGTGGGCCGGGTGTTCGCTTCATCGAGTCGCAGTTCGGCACCGAAGGCCACGGCGATCTGCTCCTCCACCAGATCGATGCCGTAACGGCATTCGGTGATGCCGTGCTCGACCTGAAGCCGTGTGTTCACCTCGATCAGGTAAGGGTTCCCCTCCCCGTCAACCAGAAATTCCACGGTGGCCAGCGAGCAGTAGTTCACGGCCCGGATCAGTTTTTTGGAGTATTCCTTGAGCCTGTGGCGCAGAGACTCGGTCATCCTCGGCCACGATGAGGGGGTGATTTCCACCAGTTTCTGATGGTTGCGCTGAACGGTGCAGTCCCTCTCGTCAAAGGCGAACACGCTGCCGTAACGGTCGGCGATCACCTGAATTTCGATGTGACGGACCGTGCCGAGCAGTTTTTCCACAAACAGACGGGGGTTGCCAAAGGCCGCGTGGGCCATGGCCGAGGCCTTGGAAAAGGCGCTTTCAAGCTGGGCCATGTCATGGATCTCGTAAATGCCCCGCCCTCCTCCGCCGCCTTCGGCCTTGAGCATGACGGGCAGCCCCATCTCAAGGGCCAGGCTCCGTGCCGTGGGCACATCCACCGCCCCCAGCGAACCGGGCACCACGGGGATATCCAGGCTTCGGGCCAGGTCCCGGACCCGGACCTTGTTACCCAAAAGTTCCATGCCGTTGGTGGACGGGCCGATGAACAGAATCCCGGCGTCTTCGCACTTATCGGGAAATCGGGAATCTTCCGAGGCGAAGCCCCAGCCGGGGTGGATGGCAATGATGCCCTGCTTCCGGGCAAGACTGATGATCCGGTCCAGATCCAGATACCCCATGGGGTTGTCGCCCAGAACGAGCAATTCCCGTGCCCCGGCCGTGAAGGGGGCGGTCTTGTCCACATCGGTGACCGTCATGACGGGCACGGCTTTGAACATCTCCCGAATGGTCCGGCTGATACGCCGTGCGGCGATGCCGCGATTGGCAACCAGGATCTTTTTACCTTTTATTATATTGCAGATATCGTCAAACGATTTCATGGCGTTCCTCCCGGTTCGGTTGAATACGGGTGAATAACAATGACGGCTTAAAGATAAACGCGGATAACGGACAGTGAATGCCGTTTTGTCGGGGTGCTGCTGACATTGAAGAATGTGTGTCATTATCCCCGATCAACCCGACCTTGTCAACAGAGCATTGTTACTTCATCAGTGCGATCGCATGTTCCGCGGTCATGCTTCGGATGTCGATGAGCCGTACCGTGTGACATGCGAAGGCATGCCCGGCTTTACTCTGTGTCTTAGTGTCTCTGTGAGAGCGATTAAACCGGCGTCTCCGAAGGGGACGGTCAATGTGATTTCTCACGGAGACACAAAGTCACAAAGAAGGTGTCGTGTGCTCAAACGGTGTATTTCTTGCCGGCCCTTACGTCGACAGGATTGATCTGAGATCAATCCACTGAGATTCTCACAAAGGCCGTTTTAGTTTTCTTCAACGATATAAAACATGCGATTGCCCTGGTTACGTCAGGAATGCGTCGATATCGTGAAGGGCACTGAACAATTTATGATTGACCTTGGGAAGCGGGATGTCCGCCAGATCGCGGGCCTCGATCCAGCGCAGGGGCTGGTTTTTCAGGGGACGGATGTCGCGGGTGTATTCGTCGATAAGAAACAGGGAGACGCGGATGCGGAAATGGGAATAGACATGAGAGGCCTGGGCGATGCGGCGGCCGACCGTGACATGGACACCGAGTTCCTCCAGGCATTTGCGCTGCAGGGCCTCTTCAACGGTTTCCCCGTCCAGGGCCTTGCCGCCGGGGAATTCCCACATGCCGGCAAGGTGGCCTTCGTCTTTACGTTTCTGGATCAAAAAGCGTCCGTCTCGGACCAGAACGCCAAGCCCCACGCGGTACTCGGGGATCTTGTTTTTTAAAGGAATGACAGGATACCGCATCACCGTGCCGGACACCCGGGCACCACAGGTCATCGCAACCGGGCAGGCCTCGCACCGGGGCTGTTTCGGGGTGCAGACCATGGCCCCGAGTTCCATGATCGCCTGGTTGAAATCCCCCGGAGATTCTGGATCCATCAGATCGGCCATGCGGTTTCTAATGGCTTTCCGGGTAGCGGTTTTCGTGCTGTCGGCGTCGATGCGGTCATGCCGGGTTATCACCCGGATCACATTGCCGTCCACCACCGGCAGGGGCAGGCCGAAGGCGATGCTCATCACGGCGGCCGTGGTGTAGTCGCCGACGCCCGGAAGGCGGGAAAACGTGTCGGGATCAGAAGGGATTCGGCCGCCGTGCTCTCCACAGACCGTTCGCACCGCCGCAAGAAAATGATGACAGCGCCGGTAGTACCCGAGGCCTTCCCAGAGCTTGAGCACCGCTTCGTCAGCGGCTGAAGCCAGGGAGGTCAAATCGGGAAAGCGTTCGAGAAAGCGGTGATAATAAGGAATGACCGTGGCCACCTGGGTCTGCTGGAGCATGACCTCAGACAGCCAGATATGATAGGGATCGCGGCTGTTCCGCCAGGGCATGGGCCGCTTTTCGGTTTGGTACCACTTGAGAAGACACCGGCTGAATTGCATGGGTCAGGAAATCCTCAGGCGAGAATAGTACGCAGCGCCCGGTCCGTGACATGGTCCTGAACGAGGCCCTCTTCCCATTTCCGGACGCTGTCTTCGGCGACATTCAACAGATCGGCCAGTTGTTTGGGGCTAAGCCTCTTTTCCAGGCGAAGTCGCCGGATCTCGTCACCGGTCAGAAGGCCGACCTTCCGGCGGTAAGCCTCGGATACGGCCCGTTGGCAGACGGAGGCCTGGACGGCGGTTCCGGCTTCGATGCCGCAGTGGGCACAGACATAGGCCTCGGACGCCACATTCACATCCTCGCCGTTGAAACGCGCTTTCTTCTCTCGCGTGCAAAGGTGCATCTCCCCTTTTCCGCAGGGACATTTTTTCGTGGTCATGTGCCTTTTCCCTTGTGCCTGTTCCGATGCAGTGAAATCAGCCAGAACGCCTGATCGAACAAGGTGAATTTCAGATAGATCTTGCATGAAAACCGGCTGGAGCCGGTACGGAAGGCGAACAGTTCGCTTTGGATGATTTTGTTTTCGTAGGATCGTGACGGCGGCCGGGCCCCGACATACTGTCCGGGCTTGAGGTCATCGATCAGGGACAAAAGAACGGCTTTGAGTTCATCGTCCATAAGAAAGCCCAGTTGAAGCGCATCGGCGGCCAGGGCTTCGGGATTGATCACATTGACCCGATCGCCCGCAACCGCCTCCCGCGCGTCGCCGATCTTTCTGTCCAGTTCCTTGTATGTCGGTCGTTTCATCGTCCCCCGGCAGTTTGCGTTAAATTCATCGCCGCTTGTACCACAAAACGCAACGGGTGGCAATGAGGGGCGAAACCGTCAGGGCAATCGCTTGTCTGCGACCGGTTGATTGCGTTTTCCTGAAGCGGGGCCATCGCCTGGACCTGCACGTGGCGTGACTCAGCCTGAGGCCGTGGACCATTCCCTTGGCATGGTCTTGTTTTCTCTGTGTCTTGGTGTCTCCGTGAGAAAACAATAAAGACCGGCGTACCTTCGGTGAAGCCGGTTTTAGGGATCTCACCGAGATACTTAAACCGGACATGCCGGGGCATGTCACACGGCAACGCTCCTGTGGGCATCCCATGTCATGACAGAAAAGAGCCGGGGTTCTTTTCCTTCGTGCTCTTCGTGAGCTTCGTGGTCAATCCATTCAACCACCCGGTCGCTGCGCTCCCTGAAGAACACAAAGAGCACGAAGAAATCATGGCTTGTCACAGCCCGGCACCACCATCGTGAACGTGCTCGTGAACGGTATGAATCCCTGCCACAGAATGAGCCCCATGTGTTTTAATGAACATACATGCGATTGCCCTGCTGAAACCGTTAAGAAGTCTTGAAGACCTTCATCATGTCGTCGAGTTCTTTGGCCATGGTGTTCAGTTTTCCGGAGCCGCTGTTGACCGATTCGCTGCTTTTCGCCATGTCTTCGGACAGGTGGTTGACCATGGCGATGTCTCTGGCCACCTCGCTGGCCACGATGGAGGTTTCCGACACGTTGCTGGTCACTTCCTGGATGCCGATGGACGCCTGGGCCACATTGCCGGCGATTTCCTTGGTGGTCTGAGCCTGCTCACCGATGGCCGCGGAGATTTCGCTGACGATGTCGTTGACCTCGGACACGGTATCGGTGATCTGACCGATCTGTGTAATGGTATCGGAGGTGGAGTTCTGAATATCCTGGATCTTCTCTTTGATTTCATAGGTGGCCTGGGCCGTCTGCCTGGCCAGTTCCTTGATCTCGTTGGCGACCACGGCAAAACCCTTGCCTGCTTCTCCGGCCCTTGCCGCCTCGATCGTGGCATTTAAGGCCAAAAGGTTGGTCTGTTCGGATATTTCCGTGATGGCCTCGGTGACCTTGCCGATCTCCCTGGCCGCGTTACCCAGCCTGTCGACCCTGGCCGACGCTTCACGGGCCTTTTCCACGGCATCCCGGGTGCTTCGATTGGCCACATCCGTTTTGCCTGCGATCTCGTCGATGGTTGAAATCATTTCCTCGGCGGCGGCGGCCACGCTGGACACGTTGACCGCTGTCTGTTCCACGGCGGCGGCCACGGAATTCATGCTGGCGCTCATTTCCTCGGCGGCGGCGGCCACGCTGTTCGATTTCCCCAGCGTTTCCTGGGAACTGGACGAAACGGTCCGGGCGATTGTCTGAAGTTCCGCCCCGAACCGGATCAACTGATCCGATTTGTCGCGGACCACGATAATCATCTGTTTGAGTCCGTCACGCATACTGTCCAGGGCCCGGCCCATGTCTCCGAACTCATCGTTGCTGTCGATTCCGGCCTTCCGGGTAATGTCGCCCCTGGCCGCGGCCTGGATGACCTCCTGAAACTTCGTCAGGGGTGTCACCACGTTTTTCTTCATGAGCAACCAGACCGCGGGGACGAGGATGATCAGAAGCACAAGGGTGATCAGAACCACACTGATCCTGGCTTTGGCTACGTTCTCCTCGGCCTTGGCCAGGCTGCTGCTGATCATGAAGGCCCCATGGATTTCACCGGCCTTCCACCCTTCCTTGATGCCTCCCACCGGATCTTTCTCCCCTTTGGGACTCCCGTGGCAGTACAGGCACTCCTCGGTGAGAACGATGGGACGGAAATAAAAGACGTTGTTATCGTCGATGATCACTTTTTCCTTGAGATTGTTCGCCTCGATCTCTTTCAACACCCGGGCCTCGAATTCGGTGGGGGTATTGGCCGGATTCCGGGGGCTGAACTTGGGGGCGCGAAAGGTGTAGTCAAGTTCCCCGGCTTTCTGGGCCGCGGTTCTGAGGGAGGAGACGATGGGCACGGCTTCGAGAAGATGCTCCTTTTCGATGGCATCAAAGGGCTTGATGACACCCAGGTCCAGCTTGCGGTTCATGTTCTCCCGAACGGCCTCGGCCATATGGATCACGGTGCGGCTTTTTTCCACCACCCCGTCAACGGCTCCGGAACGGATATCCCGCACCCTTAAAATCGAAAGAATCAGTGCGACGATGACCGGCCCAACAATAGCGATCAGCAGGATTTTCCCCCGGATGCCCAGCCCTTTTTTCTCCATGAAACAGCCTCCTCTTAGAGAGCGGATGATCGATCCATCACCCCATGTGGATTGAAACAGTTAAAAACAGCACGATGTAAAGCGATTAAGGCCGTCAAGCACCTTTTATATTCGAGATTGGACGGATGGTTCGAAAACGGATTCATTAATAAAGGTCAGCTACTGTGTAAAGTCATACGGTTTTACCATGGTTCCTGAGCCCGCGGCAAGGGGAAACTCCCGGCTCACATTAGATAAAACCTGAAAAAAGAATCCGTACCCTCAACATTCGGGTTGATATAATATGGCGAACAAGATACAAAGAGCGGTTTCATTTTTATTAATCAGGGGCTTGTTTTAACGAAGAATCCTTTGAAAACAATCGCCGGGGACGCTTTGGAGGTGTTCTGCGGCTTAAAATCAGGTCCAAGGCCAATCAGGATACCATGACAAACAAAGTAAGAAACGAAAACATCAGAAATATCGCCATCATCGCCCACGTCGACCACGGAAAGACCACCCTGGTCGACGCCATGTTCAAACAAAGCGGCCTGTTCCGTGAAAACCAGTCCGTGGAGGAGAGGGTCATGGACAGCATGGACCTCGAACGGGAACGGGGCATCACCATCTCCGCCAAGAACTGCTCGGTAAGGCGGGGAGGCATCAAGATCAACATCCTCGACACGCCGGGCCACGCCGATTTCGGCGGGGAAGTGGAGCGGGCCCTGTCCATGGTCGACGGCGCCATCCTCCTGGTTGACGCCTCGGAAGGCCCCCTGCCCCAGACCCGGTTCGTTTTGAAGAAAACCTTCGAGGCGGGCCTCCGGGTCATCGTGGTCATCAACAAGATCGACCGGGCCGACGCACGGCCGGGCGAGGTGCTCGACGAGATCTACGACCTGTTCATCGATCTGGACGCCACCGACGAACAGCTCGATTTCACCTATCTCTACGCCATCGGCCGGGAAGGCATCGCCCAGAAAGATCCGGACGTGCGGGGAGAAAACCTGGACATTCTCTTCGACACCATCATGGAAGAGATTCCCGCACCGGCCTATGATTCGGAAGCCCCGCTTCAGATGCTGATCTCGGACCTGGGCTATTCGGACTATCTGGGCCGTCTGGCCATCGGCAAGGTGTACAACAAGCCCCTGTCGGCCAAAGATCCGTTGATCTGCATCGACAAGGACGGGGAACACATCCCCCTCAAGGTCACCAAGCTTCAGGTCTACGACGGCCTCAATCTTGCCGACTGCGCCCAGGCCGAACCCGGAGACATCGCCGTGGTGGCGGGGATCAGCGAGTTTCACATCGGAGACACCGTCTGCCACAAGCTTTATCCCAAGGCCCTGCGCCGAATTACGGTGGACGAGCCCACGGTGTCCATGCGCTTCAAGATTAACGATTCCCCCTTCGCCGGACAGGAAGGCAAACTGGTTCAGAGTCGGAAGATTCTGGAGAGGCTGGAAAAGGAAACCCTTCTGAACGTGGCCATCCAGCTTGAACTCACCGAGGAAAAGGACAGCTTCATCGTCAAGGGACGCGGAGAATTCCAGCTGGCCATTCTGATCGAGACCATGCGGCGGGAAGGCTTCGAACTCTGCGTGGGACGCCCCAAGGTCATCTTCAAGCACAAGGACGGCAAGACCCTGGAGCCCATGGAACGGCTCTACGTGGACTGCGACGAAAATTTCATGGGAATCGTCACCGAAAAACTGTCGGTACGCAAAGGCAAAATGGTGAATCTGGTCAACAACAACAAAGGCCGGGTCAACATGGAATTTTCCATTCCCTCTCGGTCCCTGATCGGCTACCGGGACGAATTTCTGACCGACACCCGGGGCACGGGCATCATGAATACCCTGTTCGCCGGATACGACGAATACCGGGGCGAATTCCCCAGTAGGTTCACCGGGTCTCTGGTCAGCGACCGGAAAGGCACGGCCGTGCCCTACGCCCTGTTCAACCTGGAGCCCCGCGGCCGCCTGTTCATCCCCCCCGGTGTCCCGGTCTACGAAGGTATGATCATCGGCGAGCACAACAAGGACAACGATTTGAACGTCAATGCCTGCAAGGAAAAGAAGCTGACCAACATGCGGGCCTCGGGCAAGGATGACCACGTGCTGTGCACCCCCGTCAAGCCCATGACCCTGGAGCAGGCCATCAACTTCATCCGCGACGACGAAATGGTGGAGGTCACGCCCCTGTCCATCCGTCTTCGCAAGGCGATCCTGGCCGCCAAAGATCGTTACCGTACGCCCGCCCGGCCGTAATTCCCATCCGCCGCCCGCACAGACCGTGCGGGCGGCGACCTTTCTTTTTAATCCAGTTGCTTCATTCAGCCCTTGACAGCCCGCCGTTGGCCGGTATATGACGGTTGACATATCCGTGATACGAAATCACGGTCGTACCGCACAATCCGTTAACACACATTTTTAGATCGATATACTGAAAGCCAGGAAGGCCGGGACTTTGAAAGTCCGTCTTTCTGGCTTTTTTGTTTTTATTTCAGTTCATTCAGGGTGAAATGTGAATAACGCAGCTTTATCCCGTCATCGTCTGTTCGTTCCGCTGATCCTGGTGTGTTTTTTCATGTCCGGCACGGCGGGGCTGGTGTACGAAGTGCTGTGGGTCCGGATGATCGGTCGGATCATGGGCGGATCGGCCCTGACGGTTTCCGCCGTCCTGACCGTATTCATGGCCGGCCTGGCTCTGGGCAGCGTCCTTTTCGGACGGCGCGTGGACGGCGTTAGGCAACGACGGAGCCTGATTCGGCTTTACGGTTTTTTGGAAATAGGCATCGGGGCTTACGCCCTCCTCCTTCCCCGGTTGATCGAGGGCCTGCTTCCCCTTTACCGATGGATTTACAATCATGAGCATCTCGCCTCCATGGTCTATCCGGCGGCGACGTTTGCGGGCTGCGCTCTCCTGTTGATCGTGCCCACCACCCTCATGGGCGGCACCCTGCCCCTTTTGTGCCGGTATTACGTGTCCCGGCCCGAACATCTGGGATCGCGGACCGGGGCTCTCTACGGCCTCAACACCCTGGGGGCCGCCTTCGGAACCCTTGCCTGCGGTTTTGTCCTGATTCCCGTTTACGGGGTTTCAAACACCCTGTTCATGACGGCGTCCGTCAACATCACGGCGGGCCTCGCCTGCCTTCTGGCCTCAGGATTGGAAAAGGGTCTGAACACGGTCCCTGCGTTTACCGGACCCGTCGACACAAAAAAGACCGGCCAGAACATCGGCTTCCATCGGGTGACCCTGGCCCTTGTGCTGTTCGGCGTATCCGGCTTCTGCGCCATGGCCCACCAGGTGTTCTGGACCCGGCTGATCGGCCTTCTGATCGGCCCCACCCATTACTCGTTCACCCTGGTCGTGGCCACGTTCATTATCGGGCTTGCGGCGGGCAGCGTCCTGTTCGGATGGGTGGCGGACCGGACCAGGCGTCCCCTTTTGGTTTTGGCCCTGACCCAGTCCGCCGCCGCCGTTTCGGCCCTTCTGGTCAGCCAGATGCTGGGAAACACGACGCTTTTGTTTGCCAAGCTCATCGACCGCTTCCAGCATGATTTCGCCCTGCTCCTTCCGGCCCAGTCCCTCGTTCTTTTCACGTTCATGCTTCTGCCCACCCTGTTTCTCGGGGCAGCCTTCCCCCTGGTCAACCGCATCGTGACCCGATCCGGAACGGTCCTTGGCAAAACCATCGGCACCGGTTACGCCGTCAACACCCTGGGGGCCATCGCCGGATCATTCACGGCGGGGTTCGTTCTGGTGCCCGGACTGGGCATGGCCAAGTCCATGTCCCTGGTCTTTGTAATCCAGTTCACTGCGGCGGCCTTCATCCTTTGCACGCGCCTTCTCCCACCGACCCGGCTGAGGCGCCCGGCCGTCATCGCCTGCTGCTCTGCGGGGATTTTCATGGCGGTGATGCTGCCGTCCTGGAACGGGGACCATCTTTCCCGGGGCTGGTACAGGGATTTCGCCTCGATTCGGCCCCTTTTGGCTCGGACATCCTGGTTCGAAGCCCTGTTCAACGGAGCCGCCCTTCTCCAAAAACAGCGCGAGGGTGTCGATGTGGTATTCAAAGGCGAAGGCGCCGGTGGATTCACCACCGTTGAAAAAGAAATCACCAGCGTGGGCACGGTGGAATACGCCATGTTCAACAGCGGCAAGGCAGACGCCTCCTCCCACGGTGACCGGTCCACCCAGACCCTGTCGGCCCATCTTCCCATGCTTTTTCACCCCAACGCCGAAAGGGTGATGGTCCTGGGGCTGGCCAGCGGCATGACCCCCGGCGAGGTTCTGCATTACCCGGTCCGTCACCTGGATGTCGTGGAATTGAACCGCCAGGTGGTCAAAGCCTGCGGCCAATTTTTCTCACCCTGGAACAATCGTTGCCTTTCGGACCCACGAACCCGCGTCATCGTCCAGGATGGCCGGAACCATCTGACCTTGACCGACCGGCACTATGATGTGATCATCTCGGAACCGTCGAACCCCTGGATGGCGGGCCTTTCCGATCTCTACACCCGGGAATTTTTCCAGTGCGTCCGCACGCGCCTGACCGAACAGGGTATCTTCGCCCAGTGGATCCAGAGTTATGAACTGGATTGGGACACCTTCGCCCTTCTGGGCCGAACCTTTGTCACGGTCTTTCCCCAGGGCGCTTTGATCAAAATCGGTCCGGTGGATTATCTGATGATGGCCAGAGCCGACAACCAGCCCCTGTCATGGTCCAACGTGTTCGCCAACCATTCCCATGCCCTGCGTTCGGTCCAGGCCGATTTTTCCAATGTCCGCTGCCTGGCCCGTCTGGTTGTCACCGAAGACCTTAAGGCCCTGTTCGGCCCCGGAGACATTCACACGGACACACGGCCCCATCTGGAATATACCGCACCGAAACATCTGAACGGCGGGACGCTTTGCATCGAAGAGCAGGCTGCGCCGGTCAGACGTCTTTCCGCCGCCACCAAAAGCATCATGGACAGCCTCGATCACAACGAGGCACGGCTCGATCTTCTGGCCTTCGCAGCCTCGCTGAACGCACCGCTGTTCAACACCCTTGACTACGAGTCGTTGAACGATAAGGAGAAACAACGCTACCTTGCCGTCACCTGTGATTACTGCCAAAGGGAGACCCTTCCCGGATACGGCATTTTCGATGACCCCGAACCCCGGTCTGCCTGCGCCGACATCCAGGCCAGGCGCATTATCGCACAGATTGAACGCGCAGGAGAGCGGGCCATGGACCGATACAACCTGGCCCTCTCCCGACTGGCCTCAGGCAAAAAACGCGAGGCCCTTGACGAATTGATCAGGGCGCTGAAACTGGATGAACACCATACCGATGCCCGAATCGCTCTGGGGCTTTTATACGCCGAATCCGGTCGACTCCGGGATGCGGAATCGTGTTTCCAGCGCGTGATCGACGCCTTGCCCACCCATCATGGCGTCCACGGCTACCTGGGCATGGTCCAGGCCCGCCTGGGTCTGACGGAAAAAGCTCTTACAAGCCTTAACAAAGCCCTTGAACTTTTCCCCGCCGATGCAGCGGTTCTCAACGAACGGGCAGAGCTCTGGCTTCACATGGGACGGGTTGACGAAGCGGGCCGGGATATCGAAAGGGCCCTTGCCGTCAATCCCAATGATCCTTTGTCCCACACGGCCATGGCCCGTGTTCTCGTACGACGCGGAGATAAAACAAGTGCAAGCCGTCACCTTGAAAAGGCGATCGAATTGAGCCCTGATAACGACCAGCTCCGTCACAATCCGGAATGGCTCACCCGGTCATCCGGGGTAACGATGTAATCTGAAACCGTCATGACATGAAAAAGAAAGGAGAAAACGATCGACACGCAACCGTTTTTGGAAAGGAGATGGGAACCGGCCGAAACCGGCCAAGGCAAGCGACCGGCTCCCCATGGGCCCCGTGATGAACAAGGCGCATACCTGTTCTTATCACCCGGCCGCAACCACGTCAATCATCGGAAGGTGCCCCTCCGATGATCATCAAACGAGGAAAGAGGAACATGAAATCACTGATCACGGGAATCCTGCTCATCTGCTCCGGGTTCCTTTCAGCCCTACCTGCAGGCGTCACCTTCGCCGATGAAACCCAAACCGATGTCAGCACGCTCGCCCCCATCGTCGTCGAAGAAAAAGGCGATCAGCGGGAGCTGGTGCTCAAACCCGACAGCACCGTCATTTACACCGACGACCATGAAATCATCGGAGAAGCGTCAAGCGTTCTCGATTACCTGGGGGCATTGGCCATCATCGATCTTCGATCGATCACGGACCTGACCCCGGAAGAGGACAGCATTACCATGCGGGGCTTTTCCAGCACCCGCTTCGTGTCGGCCATCGACGGCCTGACCGTGCAGAAGACCGGAGGGCGCAAGGGCTCCCACATTGTGGACTACGCCCTGACGCCTGCCTTTCTGATCGAAAAAGTGGAAATCCTGCCCGGCCCCCATTCGGCACTGTATGACGCCAAGGCCATCGGCGGGGTCATCAACATGGTCACCAGGGCTCCGAAAAAACACGAGAGCCTTGTGCCCGATGTGTCGCTCACCACCAGCTACAGTTCGTTCAACACCCTGAACAGCAACCTGTCCATGCAGGGGTCCGCCGGATTTCTGACCTACGATGTGGGGTATCAGAAAAACAGCACCGACGGTTACCTGCGCCAGAGCGCAACCGATATCCAGACGATCTTCACACGGCTGGGGTTTCTTCTGCCCATGGACGGGTATGTGACCTTAAGCGGTTCCTACAGCACCGCCGACCGGGAAACACCAGTCAACAACAACCCCTTGATCAGCGGTTTTGATCCGGATTACCCGACAACAGATGCCACGGTCGACGAGCATGGCGACATAGACGAAAAAGCAAGCCTCTTCGACCCCATCCAGGACCCCACCTGGGACAAGAAGGCCTGGGCCTACCGGCTCAACTATCTCCAGAACCTGCCCATCGGCAAGGTCAGTTTCGGGGCCTACCTGAGCATGGAGGACCGGGAGCGGGCGTCCTGGAACGTGGATGCGAGCGATCCCCCCCAGCGCACCACCTACTCATCGAGCCTCACCACCTGGCGCCAGCACGGGGGCAAGGTCATGGACGAATACCGGTGGAACGAAAACCACGCCACCACCATCGGCTTCGACATGGTCCAGCTCTATGACGGCGATGAAGGCCACGGCGACGAGCGGGTCGACAAGAAAGGCACCTTTGTCCAGCACCAGTGGGGCATTCTCAAAACCCTGGACCTGAAACTGGGTCTCCGGTACGAGGACCTTCAGATCCACGTGAGCAACAATCCGGCCACCCAGATTCCGAACAAGGGCAGCTGGATTGTCCGTAAATGGGACGAGGTCATCCCCAAATCCTTCCTCACCTGGGACATGTCCTCCCTGTCCGAAAGTTTCCGGGACACCAGCCTGTCTGTGGGCGTCAGCCGGATCTGGCACGCCCCCGACGCCCACGGGGACTACAACCCCCAGGGTCGCCCCGCCGGGGCCTGGCTGGACCCCGAGCACGGCATGGGCTACGACCTGGTGTTCATGCGGCGGCTTCTGGGTGACGTGAACCTGAAACTCAACTACTCGTTCTACGCCATCGAGGACTACATCGTCTCCAACAGTCAATATGCCGAATTATCAGGCGGCTCAGCCGGTAACCTCCGGTTCAGTGACTACAAGATCAACCTCGAGGAAGTCTACCGCCACGGCGTGGAGTTGGAACTGGACGGCAAGCTGACCCGTGACCTGTCCTTCTACCTAACCCATGCCTGGCAGAAATTCGACAATCAGGGTGACGAACCGGCGGGACGGGACAATCTGGACGACGCCCCCGAGCACCGGTTCAGCTGCGGTCTGCGCTACAAGCTCTTCACCCCCACCACCCTGATGCTCGACTACCAGTATCAGACCAAGGAGGTCATGGAGGTATCCGACGAATCTGATCACGACAATGACCCGGCAACCGACGACATCCTCGTCTGGCGCCAGGTTGAAAACCCGGCCTACAGCCTGGTCAACCTGGGTCTCAAACAGACCCTGTTCAAAAACAAGGGTTTCATGAAAGACGGAAGCCTGTCTCTGTTCGTGAAAAACGTGTTCGACGAAACCTATTACAACAGCCGGGGCTACCCGTCCACCGAACGGACCTACGGCGCCTCGTTCACGTTCAGCATGTAACAATGACGGCTTCGTAAAATGTCCGATATCTGCGTTACGCATCAGCCCTCGTCACTGCGGCGTACCCTAAGTACGCCTCATTCCTCGGGCTTCGCAAGCCTTGATCTCGAACATTTTACGAAGCCGTCCAAAAACTTACTTTTTACGAGATCATCAAAAATCAGTCACTGACGTCCACCTGGTCCACCCCGTCCGTGTCTGTCCATAACCGTTTGAACGTTTAACCATATGCACACCCACAAAGGAGGAAACGCACCATGAATATCCTGAAGAAACTCTCATTCGCCTGCCTGGGCCTCGTCCTTTCGGTCCTGCTGACGGCGGGATGCACCTCCCGTCCGGAGACGGCGTCGAATCAGGCGCCTGCCGCCGAACCGGGAACCTACCACGTGGTGGGCACCGGTCCCGGCGACGCGGATCTGATCACCCAGCGGGGCCTTGACCTGATCCGCAGGGCCGATGTGGTGTACTGCCATGAACGGTCCCGCGAGGCCCTGTCGTCTTTGGTGGATTTCACCGGCAAAGAGGTGATTGCAGGCTACAACGTTCTGTTCCGCTATTACGGCAAGGACTGTAGCGCCCTTACCGACGAGCAGAAGAAAAACCCCCGAAGCCGGATGAGCTGCGAGGAATACCAGGCCAAACAGAAGGAGTTCGCGCAAAAGGTGAGATCCGCCGTGGCAAAGGGTCGCCATGTGGTGCTTTTAAGCGGCGGAGACCCCACCATCTACGGCCCGGATATCTGGTCCCTCCGGGAACTTTCCGACCTCAATCCCGTGCTGGTACCGGGCCTGAGTTCCTTCAACGCCGCCACGGCGGCCCTCAAGGTCAGCTTGGGGGAAGTGATCATCACCGCCCCGTTTAAAAGCAAGAACGGCGAGCCGGCCGCCGACAGCCTGGAAAACCTGGTCAAAAAAGACAAGGCCACCATCGTGATTTTCATGCCCCGGGACATCGATGACGTGATGGCCCGTCTTTCAGCCTCCTGCCCGGCGGACACGCCCATGGCCGCCGTCAGCCACGCGGGCATCGTCGGGAAGGAAAAGGTTATCCTGGGAACCGTGGGCGACATGAAACAAAAATTAGAAGGTGAAGACACCAACATGTGCCTGCTCTACGTGGGCAAGGCCCTTGCAAAGGCCCATGCGGCTGACCGGCCGGAAACAAAGGCGGGTCAGGGCAAGTTCTTTCTGGTGGGCGGAGGCCCCGGTGACGGAGACCTGGCCACGGTGCGTGCCGTTTCCGTGCTTCAGGACGCGGACATGATTTTCGCCGCCAAAAAAATCAGTGAACGGTTCAGCAGGGAACTTTCAGGCAAAACCGTCATCGACGGATACCATCGCCTCTTTCCTTTTTATAAAAAAGACTGCAAGGACATGACCGAAAACGATCGGAAGCGGGAGAAGATGAGCTGCGAGGACTACCACCGGAAGCAGGCCGAGCTGGCATCCATGGTCCGGAAAGCCGTGGCCGAGGGGAAAAAGGTCGCCATGCTCGACAGCGGTGATCCCCTGATCTACGGCCCCTGCTCCTGGACCTTGGAGGAATTTTCCGACATCGACACCGAGGTGGTGACCGGACTCAGCTGCTTCAACGCGGCCAATGCCGCTCTGGCCCAGGGCGTGACCGAGGGGAAAAGCTCCCATTCGGTGATTCTGGCCTCGGGATGGACCGTGGATGAGATGGCCGAACTCAAAGGCACCATGGTCTTGTTTACCATGCGCACGGAATTTCAGACCTTCATCGACACCCTCTCCCGGCATTACCCGGCCGACACGCCGGTGGCCATCGTCCAGAGTGCCGGATACAAGGAAAAAGAAAAGGTGCTTCGCGCCAGCCTTGGAACGGTCCTGAGCGAAACCAAAGACCGCCTGCCCTTCGAGTACCTGCTCTACGTGGGTGACTTTTTGAGCGGCGACACCCGAATCTAACCCAACCATTCATTAATGGCAGGGCCGTTACGGCCCTGCCCCCGGAGGACACCATCAAATGACCAGACGCATCGTTTCAACCTTCTGTTTAACAGTTGTTTTCCTGTCATTTACATGCGGGGCGTTCGCCCACAATCTGTGGATCAATCCCTCCGACCATTTCCCCAAAGTCGGCGACACGGTGACCATCGACATCGCCTGGGGCCACACCTACAAGGCGAATCGGAAAGACCAGGAGATGAAAGCCGGCAAGCTTGCCTTTATCCGGGTGATCGATCCGGACGGCGCCGAGGTCACACCGACCACCCTCAGCGAAACGCAATACACCCTTCCCGTCACCAAGGCCGGAGCCTATCAGGTGACGGCGGGCATCACACCGGGCGTGTTCACCAAAACCACCAAGGGACGTCAGTGGTGCGACAAAAAAGGCGTGAAAAATCCCCTTTCCTGCACCAGCTTCGCCATCGAGGCCAAGACACTGATCGTGGCGGGACAAAGCGCTGCGGGTCTGGACCGAACGGCCGGTCAGCCCCTGGAAGTCGTCGCCCTGTCCAATCCGGAAACGGTGAAGCCGGGAGGCGCCTTTGATGTCAAGGTCCTGTTCCGTGACCAGCCCGCCGAAGGCGTGACCGTCAATGCCGTTTACGCCGGATTCGCCGAAGAGATGGATGTGGCTCCCCACAATCCCGAAGCCGCCAAAGGCGACAAGACCAAAGGGCCTCGCTTTCCGGTCAGCGCCGTTACCGATAACACAGGGAAGGCATCCCTTCCCCTGACGAAAAAAGGATACTGGATGATCAGCATCTGTCACAAAACGCCCTATCCCGATCCGGACGTCTGCGACGAGTACATGAACAACATGGCCTTTACCTTTGAAATCTGATCGAGGAGACAGCACATGAGCCCTGATCCCCAAGGAAACGGTCTCTCCCGGGACATCGGTCTGTTTACCGCCACGGTGCTGGTCATCGCCAACATGGTGGGAACAGGCATCTTCACCACCTCGGGATTCATCATGGCCGAGCTGAAAAGTCCTGCGGCCCTTCTGATCTGCTGGGCCGCAGGAGGACTCTTCGCCCTGTGCGGCGCCCTGTCTTACGGAGAATTGGGTGCCCGCTTTCCCAAAGCCGGCGGGGAATATGTGTTTCTCCGTGAATGCTTCGGACCGCCCCTGGGTTTTCTGTCCGGCTGGATATCCCTGATCGTGGGATTTTCCGCACCCATCGCGGCGGCGGCCCTGGCCTTTGCCACCTATGGTTTTCAGGTGCTGGGAATCGATGGGTCACACGCCCTTGTTTCCGTGTCGGGTGTTGCGCTGATAAGCCCCCGGACCCTTTCGGCTGTCGGGGTCATCGTGCTGATGTCGCTGGTTCACGCCTCCGGCCTGAAACGCGGCAGTCGGGTTCAAAATGCCCTGACCGTATTCAAAGCCGCCCTGATCGTCTGCTTCATCGCAGCCGGGTTGATCTGGGGACGGGGCTCGTTCGATCAGGCCTTTTCGGCGGGATTCACCGTTAAAGGGCTTTCAGCCGAATCCTTCGCCGTATCGCTGATCTTTGTCAGCTTCGCCTACAGCGGATGGAACGCGTCCGCCTACATGGGATCGGAGATCATCAACCCCAGACGAAGCATTCCCCTTTCATTGTTCTGGGGCACCCTGATCGTGGCGGCGCTTTACGTTCTTTTAAATGTGGTTTATCTCTACGCCCTGCCCCCTTCCGCCATGATGGGCGTCATGGAGATCGGCGCCGTGTCGGCGGTGGCCCTGTTCGGAGACGGAATAAGCCGGCTGTTCAGCGCCGCCGTGACCCTGGGCCTGCTGTCCGTCATCAGCGCCATGATTTTGACCGGCCCCCGGATCTATTACGCCATGGCCGAAGACGGAGTCTTTTTCAGTACATTCATGCGTATCGACTCCAAACGGAAAACACCGACCCGGTCCATCATGCTCCAGGCGGGCATCGCCATCGTCCTGGTTATGTCCGCTTCCTTTGAAGCCCTGCTGATCTACATCGGGTTCACCCTCTCGCTGTTCGCCATGCTGACGGTGGCGGGACTGATGCGTCTGAGGATGCGGGGGGAAGGGAAAAATCACCGGGGATACACCACCTTCGCCTACCCCCTGACGCCCCTTTTGTTCATCGCCGGGAACCTCTGGATTATCGTCTTTTCAGTCAAAAGCCGCCCGATGGGCGCCCTGTTCGGCCTGGCCACCATGGGCATCGGCCTTCTGGCCTATGGCCTGTTCACCAGGAAAACAAGGCTTCGGACAATCGGACCCGGCTACCCGGCACCCGCCCTTCCACAGGCAGGCGGCGACCCGCGCCTCTGATCCCGTTTGGACTTCTCCCGGAAACCCGCATCCTCCCGTCGGGTTTCCGGGATCACCTGCTTTCGTCCGAATGCTGCAACTGCGCCTGGACGCGTCAACATCCCTGAACACTCATACACTGACGGTTTCCCATCCTGCGTCTTCCAAAAAATCAATTTTTTTTTGCCCTTCCTATTGCACTGCACCATAATCGGATTATATTAGGTTCAACAATTGACAATGACCATCTTCGATGGATTCAATAGGAGGACGTTATGAATACGATTCGCAGAGAAATTGAAAAAAGCGTTAAACTGATCAACATCATCCCCAAAACAGTCAAGACCATTGAAAACGAATTCCTGAACCCGGCCTTCAACTGGCCCCCCAAAGCCTTTTAGCGGCTTTTATAAATAAGGTATGAATGCAAAGGCCCCGCTTTATGCGGGGCCTTTTTTTATCAGCATGGTCGACAGGAATCAGGACCTCAACGCCTCGTTCACCCGGATGGCCAGATCCCGCTGCGAGAACGGTTTCTGGACAAAATTCATCCCCGATCCCAACACGCCCCGATGGGCGATCACGTCGTCCGTATAGCCGGACATGAACAGAATCTTGATCTCCGGGTAGCGGCTGTGAAGCTGTTCGGCCAGACTCCGGCCGTTCATCTCAGGCATGACCACGTCGGTGATCAAAAGATCGATTTCACCGGCATGGGCCTCGGCAAGGGACAGGGCCTGGACGGGAGACGCGGCTCCGAGAACCGTATAGCCCAATCGCGTCAGAATGGTTTGGGCCAGATTGAGCATGGCAATCTCGTCTTCGACAATCAGCAGGGTCTCACCCTTGCCAACGGGAATTTCGAAGGTTTCCTCGAGAACCGTCCGGTTCTTGCCGGCCTCATGACGCGGCAGATAGAGCCTGAAGGTGGAGCCGCTCGAGGGCTCGCTTTCAACCTGGATAACCCCCCCGTTTTGCTTGACAATGCCGTAGACTGTGGCAAGCCCCAGACCCGTTCCCTTGCCCATGTCCTTGGTGGTGTAATAAGGCTCGAACAGGTTCTCCAGGGTATGCATGTCCATGCCGCAACCATCGTCACTGACGGCCAGCATCACGTAATCGCCCGGTGTGAACCCATGATGTTCGGCACAAAAGGCCTCGTCAAAGCGGACATTGTCTGTCTCGATGCTGAGTTTTCCCACCCCGCCGATGGCATCCCGGGCATTCACACACAAATTGGCCAGAATCTGATCGATCTGGGACGGATCCATATTGACGAACCCCAGCCGGCAGGCGGGTTGCCACTTCAGATCGATATCTTCCCCGATCAGCCTCCGAAGGATCTTGAGCATCCCCTCGACGGTGTCATTGAGGTCAATGATCCTTGGGGCGATGGCCTGCTTTCTGGCAAAGGCCAGAAGCTGTCGGGTGATATCGGCGGAACGCCTGGCCGCGTTGAGAATCTCCGACAAATCGTGCTGCAGCGGATCATCCGGGGCTGCCCTGTCCATGATCAGTTCCGTATAACCGATAATCACGCCCAGCATATTGTTGTAATCATGAGCCACGCCCCCGGCCAGACGACCCACCGACTCCATTTTCTGAGCCTGATTCAATTGGGCCTTCAGTTCCAGGTGTTCGAATTCCCTGCGTTTGAGCTCTGTAATATTCTGAAGTGCGACAAAAAATTCCGGCTGTCGTCCGGCCTCGCGCCTTATGGTGCCGACCATACGAACGATGATCTCCTCCCCGTTTTTATGCATGAGGCGGCATTCAACGGGAGCAAGCTCACGGCTGTCGGAGTCGATGCCCGCATGAAGCCATCGGGTGACGGACTCCCGATCGTCCGGATGTTGAAACCGGTTGTAAATGTCGTGATAATCAATGGCATCGGTTTTTTCATATCCCAGCATATCGAACAGGGCATCGGACCATGAAACCTCACCGGTTTCAACATCCCAGGTAAAATCACCCATGCCGGCCAGCCGCTGGGCCCTGATCAGCCGGTCCTGGCTTTTCAAAAGGGCTTTTTCCGCCATGGTGCGGCCGTGAATCTCTGCCTGAAGCCTGGCCCATTCACGCTGAAGCAGCAGATACAAAATAACGGCGGTGATGGTGACAAACCCCCATCCTTTATAGGTCTGGAGAAAGGTCAGTTTGTCCGGATCACTGGTCATAAGGCTGATGGCGCGATCGGAAAGAACGATCCAGAGCCCGGCAAAGAGGGCATACATCATGGAAACGAAAAGAGGAAAACGAAGGGAAAACCGTTTCATCATTTCAGAGCCTCTCGGATTTTAACCGCAAGATCGTGTTTGGAAAACGGTTTTTGAATAAAATTTGTCCCCGTTCCCAAAACGCCCCGATGGGCGATCACATCGGCGGTGTAGCCGGACATGTAAAGGACGCGCATGGCGGGATGAAATCTTTTCAGCCGTTCCGCCAGATCCCGTCCGTTCATTTCGGGCATAACCACGTCGGTGATCATCAGATGGATGCGGCCCTCATGGGCCCCGGCCGCCTCCAGAGCCTTTGCAGGCGACGGGGCCGTGATCACGTCATAGCCGAGACGGGCCAGAATGGCTTCGGTCAGTTTCAGGATGGATGGTTCATCTTCGACAATCAGAACCGTTTCACCGTGTCCCAAAGGAACGTCATCCTTTTCCGGCTTCGGTTCCATATCCTTCTGACCCTGGTGGCTCGGCAGGTAAATCGTGAATGTCGACCCGTTTCCCGGCTCGCTGTTCACCTGGATAAACCCGCCGTTTTGTTTCACGATACCGTAAACCGTGGCCAGGCCAAGCCCCGTGCCTTTGCCCATACCCTTGGTGGTAAAATAGGGTTCAAAAAGATTCTCCAGGGTATCCGGGGCCATGCCGCAGCCGTCGTCGCTGACGACCAGCATCACGAAGTCTCCGGGAACGGCACCCGGACAGCCGGCGCAGTCGTCTTCATCAAACCGGGCATGATTTGTTTCGATGGTCAGTTTCCCCACCCCGCCGATGGCGTCCCGTGCGTTCACGCAAAGGTTGGCCAGGATCTGGTCGATCTGGGTGGGATCCATATTCACCATACCGGGTTCATGGGCGGGATGCCAGGTCAGATCGATGTCCTCACCGATCAGACGCCGAAGCATCCTGAGCATGCCCTCGACGGTTTCGTTCAGGTCGATCACCCTGGGGGCGATGGTCTGCTTTCTGGCAAAGGCCAGAAGCTGACGGGTGATGTCACTCGAACGGCGGGCCGCCTTCATGATTTCGGAAAGATCGTCCTGAAGCGGGTCGCCCGGCGACAGTCTGGCCATGGCCATCTCGGCATAACCGATGATAACGCCCAGCATATTGTTGTAATCGTGGGCGACCCCTCCGGCCAGGCGTCCCACGGATTCGATCTTGCGGGCCTGAATCAGCTGGGCCTGGAGTCTGGCCTGTTCGTTTTCAGCCCGGATCCGATCGGTGATATCCTCGACCGCCCCCATGATTCCGATGATAAGGCCTTTCGCATCGCGGATGGGGGCCACGGAAAGACTGGCGTCGAACAGACTGCCGTCTTTTCGCCTCCGAATCAGGTGTCTGTTTGAAAACCCATCCCCGGCAAGGACGTAGTCACGCAAATGCTGAAACTCTTCACGTTTGTCGTCGGGAACGATGGGCAGGGGGCGGCCCACGACCTCGTCCTTGTTCCACCCGAAAATGCGTTGGGCGCTTGCACTCCAGGCCGCCACCTTGCCGTCGAGATCGACGCAGTAAATGGCCACGGGCGAGCAGGTGATCATGGCGCGCTGGAACTCCTCACCGGCCCGAAGTTCTTCGGTTCGGGCAGCCACCTGGCGTTTCAGGAAAAATGACCACAGAAAAACAATCAGAAGAACAAGGGTAAGGGGGACGATGACCATGGCCGAATAGGCCAGCGCATCCCTAAGGGAGACCGGCTTTTCAGCGAATACGCCCAGCCACCTGTCACTGATTTTCCGGTATTCGCCGTTTTCCTCCAGAACCTTCAGTCCCTCGCCGAACTGGGCGAGAAGGGCGGATCGTCCCTTGCGGACGGCAAAGGCGTAATCACCGGCGTAAAGGCTCTTTTTACCAAACACCAGGTTGTCCCACGCCTGGGATTCGATCAGGTGCATGCTGCTGATGCGGGGAACAATCGAGCCGTCATATTGGCCTTCGGCCACGGCCTTCAGCACATCGTACTGGCTCTGGACCAGAGCGGGGTGAAGATCCGGTTTTTTTTCAGACAGAACATCCGAGATGATATCTCCTTCCTGGATGACCAGACTAAGACCGTCCAGGTCGTCGAAGGATTCGGGAGGATCTCCGGCCCCACGCCGGACGACGCTCACATAGTGCGAGACCAGATACGGGGGGGAAAAGTCAAAATTCCGGTTGCGCTTCAGGGAATAGAACATGCCGCCGATGACGTCGATTTCTCCGCTTTTCAGCGCTTCGATGATGTCAGCCCAGGGACCCAGGCGGATCTGGATGTTCATGTTCATCTCACGGGCAACCGCCCGGGCCATATCCACGGTGAAGCCCGCAGGCCGTCCGGAATCATCAAGAAATTCGAAGGGCGGATAACGGTGATCGCCGCCGATGATGATGGGGCGGTCCGACGGCAGTTGAAGGGCGGCAAACCATTTGGCGTGAAGACGGCGAAAGGTGCCGTCGGCCATGACCAGGGCAAGCCCTTCATTGAGAAGCGCAAGGTTTTTCCGATCGCCCTCACGGACGGCAAAGCAGAAATCCTGGCGAAAGCCCTCGATGGGCGTATCGATTATCCTCAGGTTGCCCAGTCCGGACTCCTGAATCAGGCGCACCGCCAACAGCCGCTGGACAACCACCGCGTCATGGAGCCCGCTGGAGAGTTCCTGAACGGCCGTCTCAAAACTGGGCGTTGTCACAATATCAATCCCGCGATCCTTGCGGCGAAGAAATTCTTCGGCATTGTCCCCTTTCATCACGGCGACACGACGGCCGGCCAGATCGTCGATGGAATCAATGCCTTTGGTATCGTCACGCACCACAATGGCGCCGTGGAGGGACATATAAGGAAAGGTAAAATCAAAGAGGTCCTCCCGCTCGGGCGTCCGGCCCACCAGAGGCAGCGCTTCGACCTCTCCCCTCTCGAGCAGGCCCCTGATCTCGGGCCAGGGTCCGGTTCGATAGACCGCCGTCCGCCCCATGGCCGCAAGGGCCGCGTTCATCAATTCCACTGAAAATCCGGTGGGTTCCCCGGCTTGGTCAATCAGACAAAAGGGCGGATAGTCCGTCTCCGATGCCGCCGAAATCGGTTGAATCGCACGGCCCCGGACCGGAAAAAACAGCATCGCCGCAACCATAACGAAAAACATCACGATCATCGATCCGCGGTTGTGCCTGCACCTGAATTTGCATGGGACATCAATCATATCGGGTTCGCCATGGATGCCTGGGTTCAACATTGATGATCTCGTAAAAAACAAGTTTTTGGACGGCTTCGTAAAATGTTCGAGATCAAGGCTTGCGAATCCCGAGGAATGAGGCGTACTTAGGGTACGCCGCAGTGACGAGGGATGACGCGTAACGCAGAGATCGGACATTTTACGAAGCCGTCAACATTGATTACGAAAGCGTGAAGGGCCTTCGCTTGCTGCGTTGGGACGTGTGAAGAATAACAACAGTCTAAAGGATGCGATGCGAAATGTCAATTCATGCAGCCCTTCCGGTCATGGCAATCGCATGCGTGTTTCCTTTTCAACGCGATCGGTATCGGTATCGACGACAATCACACCGTTCGATACGGGCAACGCGGTCAGGGGGTATGATGATCCCCGCCGTTGTAACGGATCACCGTGACTTTTTCGAGGGTGATCATGCCGCCGTTCATCATGGTGTCGATCCGGGGCATGACGGCATCGATCTTTTCCTGGGTGTCGACCACCTCGACGATCAGCGGCAGATCCGAGGACAGGGTCAAAAGCTTCTGGGTGTGGCAGACGCTGTGGGCGCCAAAGCCCGTGATCCCGCGAAGAACCGTGGCCCCGGCGAAACCCTCTTTACGAAACATCTCGACCAGGGCGTCGTAAAGGGGCCTGCCGTCAAACCGGTCGTTTTCCCCGATGAAGATCCGCATCAGAACCTGTTCTCCCACCAGTTTGGTCATGGCATTCCTCCTTGAGCGATCATGCGCGCGGCGACGATGCCCGCCCAGGTAAACACAAGGCAGATCGCGACGCTGGCCAGAATGTTGACAAGGGCCGCCGGCAGGCGGCCGTCTTCGAGCAGGACAAAGGTTTCGTAGCTGAAGGTCGAAAAGGTGGTGAGCCCGCCCATGAAGCCCACGGTGAGGCCCACACGAAGGGTCGCCGGAATCAGGGTGCTGTTGAGGCCGACTTCCATGATCACGCCGATCAGAAAGGCCCCGATGACATTGACCGCAAGGGTGCCGTAGGGAAAGGACCGTCCGAAAACGGTGTAGACGAAAGACGACAGGTAATATCGGGTCAAACCACCCCCCGCGCAAAACAGGGCGATGGCGGCTGCGGTTTTCAAGGGTCAGGGGTTCCTTTCGTGAAAAGAGGCGTTCAAACAAGGTAGAACGTAGCAATTTCGGGGTGGGAATTCAAGTGGACAATGTGGACGGTGTGGACAGGGTGGACGAAGTGGACGTCGGCGCTTCCCAAGATAAGGTGGATTTTTGCCTTGACGGGGAAAAAGTATATTACTATATTCCAATTCAGCGATTTAATGGAGGTGTTTTATGAAAAAAATTACCCGGGTGATGAAGGCTCTGTCCGACCCGAACCGGTTGCGTATTATGAAAATTCTGACGATGAAGACCATGTGCGTGTGCGAGCTAAGATACAGCCTGGGGCTGGCCCAGAGTTCGATTTCAAAGCATCTGAAAATCCTCGAGGACGCCGATCTGGTCACGTCCCGGAAAGACGGGCTGTGGGTCAACTATTCGTTGGCGGAGCACCCGGAAAGCCCCTATGCCGACGACATGCTGGACCTTCTCGGCCGGTGGCTGGACGGGGATACGGGGTTTGAAGACATTCTGGACAAGGCGAAAACGGCGGATCGGATGATCCTCACACGGAACTGATGTTTCTAAACCGAAAGAGACAAAGGCAGGATAATGAAAGAACGTTATAAACTGATGTGGCTGATTCTTATTTTTCTTGGGTGTTATTACATTCCCTGGGATTCTGAATTGATAAGGACCTCGGGCCTCGAAGCCTTTATGATGCTTCAGGAATACGCCCGGGAGCATGTACTGACCTGTCTGATTCCGGCCTTTTTCATTGCCGGGGCCATTGCCGTCTTCGTGTCCCAGGCCTCGGTATTGAAATATTTCGGAGCCAAGGCCGGCAAAATCCTGTCCTATTCCGTGGCCTCGGTGTCCGGAACCATTCTGGCGGTCTGTTCGTGCACGGTGCTGCCCCTGTTCGCCGGAATCTACACCCGGGGGGCGGGCATCGGTCCGGCCACGGCCTTTTTGTATTCGGGACCGGCCGTCAACGTGCTGGCCATCACCCTCACCGCAAAAATCCTCGGATGGCAGCTTGGGCTGGCCCGGGCCGTGGGGGCCATTTTCTTCGCCATTGTCACGGGCCTTCTGATGGCCTTTATTTTCCGAAAAGACGATGCGGCCCGAACCACCGGTCAAATTTATGTGCCGGACCATGACGGCGAGTCGCGCACCCTGTTTCAGGACTCTCTTTTTGTTGGGACCATGGTGCTGATTCTTATTTTCGCCGCCTTTGCAAAACCCTCGGCGGACGCACAGGGCCTATGGCCCCTGATTTTTTCCGTCAAATGGTACGTGACCGGCGGCCTTTTGATCGCCCTTGGGGTCATGCTCACGGCCTGGTTTTCCAAAGACGAGGCCAAAGACTGGGTGGATTCGACCTGGGGTTTCATGAAGCAGATCTTTCCTTTGCTGTTTGCCGGTGTTCTGGTGGCGGGATTTTTACTGGGACGTCCCGGCCGGCCGGCTCTGATTCCCGAGCATTATATCCAGGCTCTGGTGGGCGGCAATTCCCTGTGGGCCAACCTGTTCGCCTCGGTGGCCGGGGCCCTGATGTACTTCGCCACCCTTACCGAAGTTCCGATTCTCCAGGGCCTGATCGGTTCGGGCATGGGACAGGGACCGGCCCTGGCCCTGCTTCTCGCAGGTCCGGCCCTGTCTTTGCCGAACATGATCGTCATATCAAGCGTGATGGGCGTCAAAAAAACCGCTGCGTTTTGCACGATCATCGTCATCCTGTCGACCGTTGCAGGGATGATGTACGGCATGATCGTGGGAGGATAAGAACATGGGCGTTAACGACATCCGCCAGATCAAAGTCGGCGCGAACACGGTGGGGATCATTGGCCTTAAACAGGCGCTGGCCGACCTGGCAGCCGAAAAAGACACCCTTTCGGACGAAGAGATCACACAACGGCTGATGCAGGCCCTCGGGAAAAAGAACTACATCGCGCCCCCGGCTCGGGAACGCTATGAACAGGCGTTTTTCCGTGAATACTGCCTGGCCGTGGGCAGACCGGTGGAACCGGAAGTTACAGAGCCCGGCGTCATCGACATTAAAATTCTCGGACCGGGGTGCACGAGGTGCGATCAACTGGAGCGGGAGGTTATGGCCATCGTGGCCGACCTCAAAATCCGTGCGGCCATCGACCATGTCCGGGATATCAAAACCATCGCCGAATACGGCGTTTTGGGGTCTCCGGCCCTGGTGATCAACGGAGACGTCAAGGCCGTGGGCCGCGTTCCGCCTCGGCAGAAAATCATCACCTGGATCAACGACATCACACAAGCAAACACATGAAAGGAGAACACCATGGATATTAAAGTACTGGGACCGGGCTGCGCGAAATGCAAAAAAACCGCCGAGCTGATTCAGGAGGTTCTGACGGAAACCGGCGTTGCGGCCACCATGGAAAAAGTCACCGACCTGATCCAGATCGCCGGTTACGGCGTGTTCGGCACCCCGGCGGTGGTCATCGACGGCGAGGTGAAAAGTGTGGGCAAGGTGCCGACCAAAGATGCCGTCAAAGGCTGGCTGAAATAATCTCAAGGACAGACAGGAACACACCATGAAAAAAACAATTCTCGGCTTGATCGCCGGACTGGCCTGCGTTTTGCTGGTCACCCCTTTCGTCTTTTCTGTGGAAAAGACCGCCGACTTCAACACCATTCCGGCCAACGGCACCGTCACCATGATCGACCTGGGGGCCAAGAAATGCATCCCCTGCAAGATGATGGCCCCCATTCTGGTCAAACTCGAAGAGGCCTATCGGGGCAAGGCGGACATCGTGTTCATCGATGTCTGGGAGAACAACGAACAGGCCAGACGTTTCGGCATCCGGAGTATTCCCACCCAGATCTTTTTCGATGCGGAGGGTAGGGAAATATACCGCCATACCGGTTTCATGGACGAAACCGCCATCATCGGCCAGCTCTCGAAAATGGGGATTCCGGCGCCAGAAACAGCTCCTGTAGACGACAAAGGATAAAAAATGGAATCATTTTTTATCACCGTCAACCAATGGATCACAAGCGGCACCTTGCTGGCCGCTTTGGGCTGCTTCATCTGGGGTCTGATCAGCGTCCTTCTCAGCCCCTGCCACCTGGCGTCCATCCCCTTGATCATCGCTTACGTGGGCGGCCAGGATAACGCCGTCAAACCCCGCCAGGCCGGAGTCTACGCCCTGGCCTTTTCTATCGGTCTGTTCATCACCATTGCCGTCATCGGTATTGTTTGCTCCCTTCTGGGCCGGATGATGGGGGACGTGGGGATTTATTTTGAAGTGCTTGTGGGGATCATCCTGATCTGGGTGGCCCTGGGCATGCTGGGGGTGGAGTCCTGCTCCATGTCCGGCAGCCTGCTTTACCGCCTCAAAGTCCGGGGTCTTTTCGGCGCGTTGATTCTCGGCCTGGCCTACGGTTTTCTCTCAGGATCATGCACCTTTGGATTCATCGCCCCCATTCTGGCCATCGTCACGGTTCAGCAGCAGGTGATGACCGGCATTCTCCTGATCATTCTCTTCGCCCTCGGCCATTGCCTGCCCATCGTCATCGCGGGAAGCTCCACGGCCCTGGTGCGCCGTCTGCTGGAAAACAGCGCCTTTCAGAGCACCGGCGCCTGGTTCAAAAAAGGCGCGGGCGTCGTCATCGTGATCCTGGGGATTTATTTTATCGCAAGCCCCTTTCTCGGTACGTAAAGGGTTATGAATAAAGATCAACCAACGATCTGATTATTTTAAGATCATCGAGATCCTCAAACGCCTGCCCAACAAAGCCGGGTTCAGGCAATGCAAGGAGTCCACCTGCATGGTTTTCGCCACCCGGATCACCGAAGGAGCCAAAGGCCCGGAAGACTGCCCGGTCATGGACGCTGCGGCCCGACAGAAACTCGCCGATTACATGGGCCCTTTCAACCTGATCCTCTGACACTCTGACCCATTGCAAGGGATTATGTAAAACATGGACATCCTCTCAGAAATGCCCAACCACAAAACACCCCAAGGCCCTGCCCGCCGTTCACCCTTTGGCCATCTGTTCCGTTTCATCGGCAAATGGTTCGGATTCACCGGTCTTTATGCCGCGTTTTCCGTTTGCCCGTTCTGCGGTCAGGCGGGATGCCCGGTCGGTGTCGGTCTCGCAGGCTCGGTGGGGGCTTTTTTCGCCCTGTGCGCCACCGACTGGAAACAGTTGCTTGGCTTCATCCGCAGCCGACTCAAAAAAACAACAAACACCAGATAACAAATTGGAGGGCATCATGACCGACAAAGACATTCTCAAACAAACCTTTCATTTCCATGGACATATCTGCTGGGCCAGTGCGGCCGGTGCACGGGCAGGCATGATCGCCTTGAGGGAACTGGGTGTGAAACGCACGGGCTCCTCAGGTGAATTGCACTGCATCCTCGAAATCGGAAACAACCACGGGGCACAATGTTTTGCCGACGGGGTTCAGTTTACGACGGGCTGCACACTCGGAAAGGGAAACATCGATAAGGCAGGCTGGGGAAAACTGGCGTTTGTCCTGATCGATAAAAAGAAAGAACAGTGTGTGCGCGTATCCTATAAAAACGGCCCCCATCATAAAAAGGTCAGCGAATCTTCTTTCATGAGAAAACGCGGCCAGGGCATACCGCCCACGGAGATTCCCGAACAGGAAGCCTGGGACATGGCGGATATGATCTGGGATGCGCCGGAAACCGATGCCTTCATTGTCGGCACGGTGAAACCTTATGAATGGGGCGATGATTTCGGTGAAATCATGGGCCTTATCCCCTGCGATCAATGCGGGGAACTGACGGCCAAAGCCTACTTGCGGGTGGTTGGGGAAAAACACATGTGTATCCCCTGCTCCGGGTATGAGAAATAGATTATTGTAATCGGGAGGTGAGGCATGACCGTTTTTGCCGTTGCAGGATTCATCACACTATTCTTCACCACCCTTCTGACCATTGCCGGGGTTGGCGCGGCGTTTATCCTGATTCCGGTATTCATGACCATGGGGATCGACCTCCATGTGGCCATGGCCACCGCGCTTCTGCTCAATGCCATTGCCATGATGTTCGCGTCGTATCGCTTTTATAAAAAAGATCTGATCCTTTGGAGCGTGGCCATCCCCATTCTTTTTGTGGCCACACCGCTATCACCCTTGGGGGCATTTGTCAGCAAGGGACTCGACCGCAGTCTGTTGCTCTGGTTGTTTGTGGCGTTTCTGGTGTTTGCCGCAGGAATGATGCTGTTCTACAAACCCAAACCCCAAAAGAACCAGGCAACGAAAACACGACAGCTTGTTTATGGCTGCGGGATCGGCGCCTTCGCCGGTTTTCTTGGCGGATTGCTGGGCGTGGGCGGTGGTAATTTTATTGTACCGGTTTTGATCGGGCTGGGTGTGGATCCAAAAAAAGCGTCTGCCACCACGTCTTTCATTGTGATTTTTTCGTCGCTGTCCGGGTTTTTAGGCCATGCCACCATCGGGAATATCAGCGCCCCGCTTCTGGGTTTTACCGCGCTGGGCTCTGCCCTTGGCGCGGTGGTCGGCGCCTGGCTGATGACCGACAAACTCAACCAGACCCAGGTCAAACGAATGGTCGGTGTCGTGCTTCTGCTCATCGCGGGCAAAATGATGTGGAGCCTGTTATTTCAGGCATAAACAAGTATGATTAAATTAACGATCAATTATTCATTCTGGT